>CAZVKM010000241.1:0-4859 GCA_964627685.1 uncultured Solibacteraceae bacterium
CCTACGACAGCAGCTGCACCTGGACCTCCAGCAGTCCGACCGTGGCCTCGGTGAACGCGGCGGGGGTGGTGACCGCCCTCAGCGCGGGAAGCACCACCATCACCGCCACCGCCGGTGGCAAGTCGGCCACCTGCGCGGTGAGCGTCACGGCGGCGGCCCCCACCCTCACGGGCCTCACGATGTCGGTGACCTCCGCCTCCAAGACCGTGGGTCAGCTCCAGGAGCTCTACGTCATCGCCAACTGGTCGAACGGCACCTCCAGCTCGCCCTACGCCACCGGCGTGACCTGGACCACCTCCAACGCCGCCGTCGCCACCCTCACGCCCGGGGCCTACGCCCAGGTGACGGCCGTGGGTGCGGGAACGGCCACCATCACCGCCTCGGCGGGCGGGTTCTCCGCCACCTGCACGCTCACCGTGACCGCGGCGGCCCCCACCCTCACCTCCATCACGCTCAACGCCACCACCGCCAGCGGGACCGTGGGGCAGACCATGGACCTCACGGCCACGGCCAACTGGTCCAACGGGACCTCCACCAGCCCCTACGACAGCAGCTGCACCTGGACCAGCAGCAACGCGGCCGTGGCCACGGTGAACGGCAATGGCCTCGTCACCGCGGTGGGCGCGGGAACCGCGGTCATCACCGCCGCCGCGAGCGGGAAGAGCGCCACCTGCACCGTCACCGTCACCGCTCCCGTCACCTTCGACGCCCGGCTCGTGGGCCGCTGGCAGTGGATCGGGATGCTGAACCCCAGCACCACCGTGGGCAGCTTCTACGTGTTCAACGCCAACGGCACGTTCAGCTACGACCTCATCCAGCAGGTGAGCTCCGGTTGCATCGCCTTCAGCCAGGTGATCGCCCACCACGAGGGCACCTTCAGCACCGAGGGCAGCCTCGACAATCCGGCCTCCGCGGGGAAGATCTGGTTCCACTGCACCCTGCACTACGACGACTGGACGAACTGCGTCGGGAGCACCTCCCGCACCACCGCCACGGACACCTCCGGGAACGCGGTGCCGGCCAACCACTTCCACTGGGGCGCCTTCCTCAACGCCACCACCCTGGCCACCAACCACGCCGACGACTACCAGGCCACGGGAAACCTGAACCACGTGAAGCAGTGACCTGAGCTCCGGACACCGGGCGGGCCCCCAAGGCCCGCCGGGTGATGCGGAGAGGCCACCGGGCGGGATAGCATGGGCTTCCCATGCACTCCGATCCCTTCCCGCCCGGCGCCCGGGTCGGCACCTACGAGGTTCGGCGGCCCCTCTCGGCCGGGGGGAACGCCCAGGTCTTCGTGGCCTGGGATCCCGCGCTCCATCGCGAGGTGGCCCTGAAGATCCTCAGCGGCCATGCCCTCGGGGATCCCGATCGGCTGGCCCGCATCGAGCGGGAGGCCCGGGTGCTCGCCCAGCTCAGCCACCCCAACATCCTCCAGGTCATCGACCTCGTGCGCTGGCAGGATCAGCCCGTGGTGGTGACGGAGCTGCTGGAGGGCCGCACGCTCCGGGCCCGGCTCGCGGAGGGCCCCCTGCCGCTGCCGCAGGCCCTGGAACTCATCCACCAGGTGGCCTCCGCCCTGGAGGTGGTCCACCGCAAGGGCATCATCCACCGGGACATCAAGCCCGAGAACCTCTTCCTCACCTCCGAGGGACGCTGCAAGGTGCTGGACTTCGGCCTGGCCAAGAGCTTGGAGCCCGAGGAGGGCCAGGTGCTGGGGGAGACCTTCCACACCACGGCGGGCCTGCTGCAGGGCACCGTGGGTTATCTGAGCCCGGAGCAGATCGGGGGTCATCCGGTGGATGGCCGGTCGGACCTCTACGCCCTGGGGCTCGTCCTTTGGGAGCTGGTGAAGGGACGGCCCCCGGGCCGGGGACGGACGGCCCTGGAACGCCAGATCCAGCTCATGAAGGATGGCCCGGGGTCCCTGGGCTCGGGGTTCCCCGCGGAGCTGGACGCGCTGCTCCACCGCTGCCTCGAAGTGGAACCGGAGGGCCGGTTCCCGGATGCGGCCGCCTTCCTCGAGGCCCTCGAAGGGATCCGTCCCCAGGGGGGCCGGGGCTTCTCCCTCCGGGTCCCGCATCGCACCGGGGCCTTCCTGGGCCTGGGTGTGGCCAGCCTCGTGGCGGGCGCGGGCCTGGCCCTGGCGGGCCGGGCCTGGCTCTCACGGCCCACCCCGCCCCCGGAGTTCCGGCGCCTGACCTTCCAGAAGGGCAACATCCTCCGGGCCCGCTTCGGCCCTGGGGGACGGAGCGTCTTCGCCGGGGCGGCCCTGGAGGGGCGCGAGCCCGGCCTGCTGCGCATCGAGCTGGAGGGCGGCGAGGTCCGCAGCTTGGGCCTCCCCGGAGCCGACATCCTCTCCGTGAGCCGCACCGGCGAGCTGGCGGTGCTCCTCATGGACCGCTTCCGGGGATCCACCTTCGGCGCCGGGACCCTGGCCCGGGTCCTGCCGGGCCAGGAGGCCCCCCGCCAGATCCTGGATGAGGTCACCGGCGCGGACTGGGATCCCGAGGGGAAGGAGCTGGCCGTCACCCGCCGCCTGCCCGATGGCAGCTACGTGCTGGAGTACCCGGTCGGCCGGCCGCTGCACCGGAGCGCGGTGCCCCTGGGATCGCCGCGCTTCGCCCCCGATGGGCGAACCTTGGCCTTCATGGGGACGGCCCCCCTCTTCACCCTCTTCCTCCGGGAGCCGGATGGGACCATCCGCACGCTGCTGGAGCGGATCCAGGCCAGCGATCCCTTCATCGCCTGGCGGCCCGGCGGCCGGGAGGTGGTGTTCGCGGGGAACACCCAGCCGGACTGGATGCCCCCGGTCCTGGCGGTGGATCGCAGGGGCAAGGTGCGCCCCCTGGCCCGCTTCCCGCTGCGCGCCCTCCTCCACGACGTGGCGCCGGATGGACGGGTCCTGTTCGAGCGGGAGGTGTTCCGCCTCGACATGGTCTGGAGCGGGGCGGGGGGCGAGCGGGACTGCACCTGGCTGGATGGCAGCCAGGTCGCCGCGGTGGATGCGGCCCGCCGGCGCATCCTCTTCAGCGAGGTCTTCGAGGCCGTGGGCCAGCGCCCCGAGGTGCACCTGCGGGACCTGGAGGCGGAGACCCCGCTGAGGCTGGGCTACGGCACCGCCCAGGACCTCAGCTTGGATGGGCGGTGGGCCCTGGCCCTGGGCGAGGGACCGGCGCCGCTCCTCCGGCGGTTCCCCATCGGGAAGGGCGTGCCCCTGGAGGTGCCCCTTCCGGGCTGGGTGATCCTGGAGGCCCGCTTCCGCCCGGGCCATGACGAGGCCCTCGTCATCGCCCGCAAGGCCCAGGGCCGCGCCCAGCTGCTGGACGTGGACCTGGCCACCGGGCGGACGACCCCGCTCCCGGTGGAGGATCCCGCGGCCCTGGCCCCGGCTCCGGACGGCCGGCAGGTGGCGCTCCGCACGCAGGCGGGTCGCTTGGGCATCCTCGACCTCGATCGGGGCGACCTGAGGGACCTCGGGCCCCTCGACACGGGCATGGAGCTCCTGGGATGGGCCCCCGAGGGCCAGGCCCTGCTGGTGGCGGCCCCCGGCCGCTGGCCGCTCCAGGTGGAGCGGCTCCCCCTCCAGGGTGGAGCCCGGACCCGGGAGCGGACCCTCGGCACCACGGGGGGCGTGGCCCCCACCCGGGTGGATCGGGTCCGCCTCAGCCCCGATGGCCGGGCCCTGGTCTGCTCGCTGCTCCGCATCACCCAATCGGACCTGCTGCTGGCCCAGGGGCTGGAGTGACCATGGCCTGGAAGCCCACCCTCTTCCTCGATCCCGCCAGCACCGAGCCCCTCTACCTCCAGGTGGCCCATGCCCTCATGCGGGAGATCGGGCGGGGCCGCCTCCGGCCCGGGGATCCCCTGCCGGGCTATCGCACCCTCGGGGAGCAGCTGGGCCTGAGCCGCAACACCGTGATGGCCGCCTACCGGGAGCTGCAGGCCGAGGGATGGGTGGTCTCCACGCCCGGGGAGGGCAGCGTCGTGGCGCCGGAGCCGCCCTCGCGCGTGCCCGAGGCGCCCGGCCCCTCCGAGGGCATGGGATTCGATCTCCCGGGGGCCGCTTCGCCCGCGGAGGCCGCGGCGCCCGGGGGCCTGCTGAAGGTCGCCAGCGGGCTCCCGGATCCCCGCCTCCTGCCCGGGGCGGAGCTCGCCCGGGCCTACCGCCGGGCCCTCACCCTCAACGCCCAGGCGAACCTCCTCATGGAGGATCCCCAGGGGCATCCGAAACTGCGGGAAGCGCTGGCGCGGATGCTGAGCTCCACCCGGGGCATCGCCGCCAAGCCCGAACAGATCCTCATCACCCGGGGCAGCCAGATGGCCCTCTTCCTGGCGGGTCAGGCGCTCCTCCATCCCGGGGATGGGGTGGCCGTGGAGGCCCTTGGACCCCGCACCGCCTGGGAGGCCTTCGCCCAGGCCGGGGCCCGGTGCCTGCCCTTCCCCGTGGACCAGCACGGCCTCCGCGTGGAGGCCCTCGCGGAGTACCTCCGGTCGGAGCCGCTGCGGGCGGTCTTCCTCACCCCCGAGCGCCACTACCCCACCCTCGTGCCCCTCTCCCCGGAGCGCAGGACGAAGCTCCTGGCCCTGGCCCGGGAGCACCGGTTCGCGGTGCTGGAGAACGCGCAGGACACGGAGTTCCAGTTCGAGGGCCGCCCCCGGGCGCCCCTGGCGGCCGAGGACCCCGCGGGCGTGGTGGTCCACGTGGGCACCCTCAGCAAGATCTTCAGCCCGAATCTCCGCCTCGGCTTCGTGCACGGCCCCCAGCCGCTGGTGGCGCGCATGGCGGCCCTGCGGCAGGCCCTGGACCGGCAGGGGGACATGGTGCTGGAGCGGGCCTTCGCGGAGCTCATCGACGA
>CAZVKM010000242.1:0-4830 GCA_964627685.1 uncultured Solibacteraceae bacterium
ACTGGATGATCCCCGGCAAGATGGTGAAGGGCATGGGCGGGGCCATGGACCTCGTCGCCGCCGCCAAGCGCGTCGTCGTCGTCATGGAGCACACCAACAAGAACGGCGAGTTCAAGATCCTCCGGAAGTGCAACCTCCCCTTCACCGGCCAGCGCTGCGTGGACCGCATCATCACCGACCTCGCGGTCATCGACGTGGTCCCCGGGCGCGAGGGTCTCCGCCTCGTGGAGCTGGCTCCCGGCGTGACCAAGGAGGAGGTGCAGGCCCGGACCGAGCCGCCCCTGGTCATGGACGGGGTGCGCGAGATGGTGGGCCTCTAAAGCGCATCATCCGCAAGCCGCCAAGGCACCAGGAAAGGCAAAGATGATGAACCTTCGCCTATTCCGTCCTTCCTTGGTGTCCTGGCGCCTAGGTGCTTGATCCCTTTTTCGGATGCCTCATGGACCTGTATTCCCTGCTCCGCCCCCTGCTCTTCCGCATGGATCCCGAGAAGGCCCATGACCTGGCCTTCGCCGTGGGGGAGCGGCTCTGCGAATGGCCCCGGCTCCCGGAGCCCGAGATCCCCAAGGCGCTGCGCCGCACTGTCTTCGGCCTCGACTTCCCGTCCCCCATCGGCTTGGCCGCGGGCCTGGACAAGGGGGCCCGCCTCCTGCCGCTCTGGAAGGCCATGGGTTTCGGCTCCGTGGAGATCGGCACCGTGACGCCCCGCCCCCAGCCTGGCAATCCCAAGCCGCGCCTGTTCCGCCTTCCCGAGGAGGGACTGATCCTCAACCGGATGGGCTTCAACAGCGAGGGAGCCGAGGTGGTGGCGGAGCGCCTGCGCCACCGCCCGGACGGCCTCATCGTGGGTGGCAACCTGGGAAAGAACAAGGAGACCCCGGAGACCCAGGCCCTGGAGGACTACCGCCTGGCCTACCGCCTCATCGCCCCCCGGGTGGACTACACGGTGCTCAATGTGAGCAGTCCGAACACGCCGGGCCTCCGCAACCTCCAGGCCCCCGAGGCCCTGAAGCCCCTCCTCGAGGGGATGCTGGCCCTCCGCAAGGAGATGGGCCTGGAGCGGCAGCCCCTGCTGCTGAAGATCGCCCCCGACCTGCACGGGGAAGATCTGGATGGCATCGTGGATGTGGCCCTGGCCAGCGGGCTCTCGGGACTCATCGCCACCAACACGACCCTGGATCGGGGCATCGTCTCCGACGCCCGGCGTCCGGAGGTCGAGCGCTGGGGGGCCGGCGGGCTCAGCGGCGCGGCCCTGCGCCCCAAGGCCCAGGAGGTGCAGCGGCGGATCCTGACCCGGCTCGGGGGGCGCATGCCCCTGGTGGCCTGCGGCGGCCTTGGCACTGCTGCGCAGGTGCAGGCATCCCTCGATGCCGGAGCCTCGCTGGTGCAGATTTATTCCGCCCTGATCTTCGCGGGCCCCTCGCTCATCCGGACCTTGCATCAAAATATGTCAGGATCGTGAACGGACCTCGATTAACGAGGTAGCCTTCTAGGCATGTCCTCCATGCCCTGCGCCTTCATCGCCCACGGTTCCCCCCAGCTCGCCCAGGACAAGGGCCCATGGTCCGCGGCCCTGCAGCACTGGGCCGAAGGCCTCCGTCCCAAGGCCATCCTGGTGATCTCGGCCCACTGGCGCACGCCCCTCCCCACCTTCACCGGCGGGCGGAATCCAGGCATCCTCCACGATTTCATCGGCTTCCCACCCGCCCTGTACGAGACGGCCTACCCGGCCCCGGGCGAACCGGACCTGGTGCTCCAGGCCATGGACCTCCTGGGGGATGCCGCCATCACCACCCAGGTGGAGCCCCAGCGGCCCCTGGATCACGGGGTCTGGATCCCCCTGTCCCACATGTTCCCCTCGGCCCGCACGCCGGTGGTCCAGCTGAGCCTGCCCATCGGAGTCTCCCCCGAGGGGCTCTTCCGGATGGGCCTGGCCCTGGCCCCCCTCCGGGACGACGGGGTCCTCATCCTCGGGAGCGGCGGCCTGGTGCACAACCTCCAGCGCCTTCGGGAGCCCGCCTCCCCGCCTGAAGGCTGGGCCCAGGCTTTCGACGACTGGATGGGACGCCACCTCCTGGATGGGAACTCCCATGGGGCCACCAGCTACCGGGCCATGGCCCCCTATGCGGATCTGGCGGCTCCCACCTCGGAGCACCTGGATCCCCTCTTCGTCTCCTGGGGCGCCGCCGATGGCACACCGGCGGATCCCCTCTTCGAGGGCTGGGAACAGGGCAACCTCTCGCTCCGCTCGGTGGTCTGGGCCGCCTAGTTGGTCTCACCGTCCTGGTAGACCCACCGACCCCCTTCACGGGTGAAGGTGCTCTTCTCGATGTGGAGATGCCGCTTCCCGTTCACCTGGAGGCTGGCGTGGAAATGGACGCGGCCCTGTTCATCGCCGGGTCCGCCCTCCGCCTTGAGCACCTTCAGGTTCACGCAGCGCACCGTGCGGCAGTAATCCAGGAGCTCCTCCCGGTTCTCCTCATTGCGCTTCGCCTCCGCGGTGGTGGCCAGGAGGTAGTCCACCTTGGCCATCGCATAGGCGCTGAAGCGGCTCCGCATGAGCTGCTCGCAGGTGTCCGGGACCTTCCGGCCCTCGATGAAGGGCTCGCAGCAGCGATCGAAGGTCTTCTTGGATTGGCAGGGGCAGGGACGGGACACGGGAGGCTCCGGAATCAACCTCCAGTGTCCTCCAGCCCGCGCGTTCCGTCAGCTCTTCCGATGGGCCTCCACGCAGCTCCGGAGCTCCGGGAGCGCCTGATGGAAGCCCCGGGCCAATCGCAGCTGCACCTCGCCCCGCCGGAGGTTGTCGTCCGGCCCCTGCACGCGGAAGATCCGATCCCCCTCCAGGTGATCCGTGAGGAAGCGCAGGCCCAACTCGAAGGCGATCACCGCCGGGGCCATGGGCAGGCGCTCCCATTCCCGCGGCGTGAGCCTGGGGCCCACCTCCCGGAGGAAGCCCTCGGCCAGGGCCGCGAAGGTCTCCAGGTCCGGGCCGGACATCCCAGCCGGGTCCCCCTCCTCCCCCACCCGGTTGCAGGCGAAGCGGGCCATGTCCCCGAAATCCGCCAGCCAGCTCCCAGGCTGGGTGGTGTCCAGGTCGATCACCCCCTTCGGCTCACCCGTGCGCGCATCCAGCAGCACGTTGTTGAGCTTGGTGTCATCGTGGGCGATCCGGAGGGGGAGGTCCGCCCCCTGGAGGGAGGGGGCCAGAGGGCTGAGGTCCTCCAGCAGCGGACCGAGGGCGACCAAGCCCCTGCTCCGACCCTGGGCATCCTGGCGTCGCGCCCGCTCGAAGGTCTCCAGCCTCGCGGGGGTGTCGTGGAAGCCCGGGCTCACCACATGCAACGCGGAAACCGGGAGGTCGGCCAGCGCCGTCAGATACCGGCCGAAGGCACCAGCCACCGCCCGGGCTTCTCCAGGCGTGGCCAGGTCCTCCACGGTGCGGGTGCCGGGCACGTGGGCGAAGGCCCGCCAGTACCGTCCCGCGGTGTCCCTCATCCAGGGGCGTCCCTCCCGGGTGGGGAGGAGCCTCAGGGGGCAGGTTCCCGTCGGCCCCACATGGGCGAGGATGGTCTCCAGGTTCTCCAGCACCCGCTCGACGTCCGGGAACACCGTCCCATTGAGGGCCTGCAGCACGCGACCCCCCGCGAGGAAGGTGCCGTTGATCCGCCCCCGGCCCAGAGGCGTGACCTCCGCCCCCATCAGCCCATGGGCGGCGAGGACCTCTGGCGGAACCGGCGCAGCCACGGCCTCACACCCGCCAGCGGAGGCGGTAGGTGTGGATCTGGGGCTCGCCCGCCGCGGGGGGTTGGTGGACCACCTCCAGGGCCTCGGCCCCGGCGAGGCGGAGGGCCTCCACGGCCCAGGCGGGCAGGGCCTCGGCGTACCAGGCGGGGAAGTACCCCTCCCCGCGGAGGTGGAGGGTGGCCTGCCCAGGCTCCTGGGTCGCCACGCGGAGCTCACCGCCGCGGTAGTAGAAGGTGAAGAGTTTGGGAAGGGCCGAGATCAGGAAGGCCGGGGTGGCCATGCGGACCAGCCACTGCTGGGGGCCGTCCAGGATCTGCCGGGCCGCATCCGTCCCACGCTGCGCCATGGTCTCCTCACCGCACCGGGAGATCCAGGCCTGGTGGAGCTCCAGGGCCAGCTCGGACTCCACCCACTCGAAGGCCCCCACACCGCGGCCGAAGCGCTCGCGGCATGGCGCCGATACGGAGGCGAGGAGATCAGCCCAGGCTCCTTCCCCCCCTTCGGCCATCACCGCGGCACGGACCTGCCGTGTCATGGGCCCCCGCTCATGCGTGATGCGGAATCCCCCCGCCGGGGCCCCCAGGGGCCCTACGGTGAGGGGAGCATCCGTCTGCGTGGGCATGGGCCGCTCGGGGAGCCGTCAGGCCATGGGGATGTGGAGCCCGATCTTCTGACCGTGCTCCCTCGCGAGCTCGTACCCGGCGTCCGCATGCCGGAACACACCCATGGCGGGATCGTTCCAGAGCACCCGGGCGAGGCAGCGCTCCGCCCGTTCGGTGCCGTCGGCCACGATGACGACGCCGCTGTGCTGGCTGTAGCCCATGCCCACGCCCCCCCCGTGATGGAGGCTGACCCAGGAGGCCCCGCCGGAGACGGCTGTCATGGCGTTGAGCAGCGGCCAGTCGGAGACGGCGTCGGAGCCGTCCTTCATCGCCTCGGTCTCGCGGTTGGGGCTGGCCACGGAACCGCTGTCCAGGTGGTCGCGGCCGAGGACGATGGGCGCCTTCACCTTGCCGGACTTCACGAGCTCGTTGAACATCAGGCCGGCCTTATGGCGCTCGCCGGCGCCGATCCAGCAGATGC
>CAZVKM010000243.1:0-4753 GCA_964627685.1 uncultured Solibacteraceae bacterium
AAACACTGGAGAGCATCATGGGTATCAGCGTAAACGGCGTCGAAATTACCGATGCAATGGTCGAGGCCGAGTTGCCGCGCCACGAGGATGCACGCAATCCGTTACAGGCCACGGTGCATGAGCTGATCCTGCGCGAATTGCTGTTGCAGAAAGCGCGTGCGCTCGGGCTGCCGGGCGACAGCGACGACGAAATCGTCAATGCGGTGATTGAATCGCAGTGCCGCGTGCCGGATGCCGACGAAGCTGCATGCCGGACTTTCTACAGCAACAATCCGGAGCGTTTTCGCAACGGCGATCTGGCCGAGGCCAGTCACATCCTGTTCCAGGTGACCGATACGGTACCGCTGGAACTGCTGCGTGCCACCGCCAACGATGTGCTGGAGGAGGTCAAGGCCAACCCGGAACGGTTTGCCGAACTGGCGCAGAAATACTCCAATTGCCCATCCGGCCAGGTGGGCGGCAATCTGGGCCAGTTGCAGCGTGGCGATACGGTGCCGGAATTCGATGCGGTGATTTTCCGTCTCAACGACGGCGAAATCTGCGATTCGCTGGTGGAAACCCGTTTCGGCATGCATATCATCCGCGTCGAGCGCCGGGTGGAAGGCCGTTTGCTGCCGTTCGAGATGGTCAGCCAGCAGTTGGCCGAGTTTCTTACCCACACGGCGCAAAGCCGGGCGCTGCACCAGTACCTGCAAATGCTGGTGGGTGAGGCGAAAATCGAGGGATTCGACATGCAGGGGGCCGATTCACCGCTGGTGCAATGACGGGGCTCGCCCGAATTGGCGCGAACTGCGGCCCGGCTTATGCCGGGCCTTGTTTTTGGGCAGAGAAATTCGCAATCTTTTACTAGACTGATAACTTGGTCGGCCGAACCAGGGAAATTCCCGGGAAGGCGTTGGTTTATTGGCTGCACGAGCGGGGCGCTGCGTACCACAGACAGGCCATCCGTTTGGCAGGCTTTGCGTGCCAAGCCGTGTTGTATTCGCGTGGCGCCTATCCTCACGATCTGTCACGCTTTCCGCGTAGCGGGCTCCTTGCGCTTCATCCTGCTCGCCGCATGAATCAGTGCTTCCCTGGCTGCTAGAGCCGCGGCCGCCATTCTCGCCTTGGCGGATTTGGAAAATTCCGTCGTTCCCGTTGTAATTCCTAGGGGTTCTATGATGTCGTTGTCGCGTCTGGTTGGCAGGCTGTCGTTTCCTGCCAAGTTTTTCCTGATCGGATTGCTGTTCCTGATTCCGGTTTCCATATTGCTGCTGATGGTTGCACGCAATTCGCTGCAGGACATCAACACGATCCGCAACGAGCAGGCCGGCTTGCGGATCAACAATCAGGTTCGTGCTTTGCTGCAGCATGTGCAGAGACATCGCGGCCTGAGCAGCCTCTGGCTCAGCGGCCATCAGGCGGACGAAGCCAGACTGCTCGCCACCGAGGGTGAGCTGGACCAACTGTTGCGCAGTATTCCGCCCGATCTGCCGGAGCAGCTGCAGCGCTGGGGCGTGGCGGACGAATGGAACAAGTTCACCGGCGAATGGACGCAAATCCGTGGCAGCTGGCGCAGCAGCGACGCTGCCGGCAATCTGAACAGCCACATTCTGCTGGTGCAGCGGCTGCTGCAGATCAGCCGCCAGATTCAGGATCGCAGCGAACTGGCGCTGGACCCGGAAAACGAGAGCTTCCATATCCAGAACCTGTTGTTCGAACGACTGTTGCAGGTAACCGAACAGGTTGGGGTGGCGCGCTCCACCGGCGTCGGCGTTGCCACGCGGGCGCAGATCACTCAGCCGGAACGGGTCAAGCTGGCGATTGCCGGAGGCCTCATTCATCAGCTGGTGCAGTCGATGCGCGCCGATCTGCAGGGGGCGTACGATCACAGCCCGGCTTTCAAGGCGGAATTGGGGGCGACCAACGAAGCCCTGTTGGCACGCATGGACGACGCTCAGCAGTTGATCCTGCACGATTTTGTCGAGCAGGAAACGGTCAATGTCCAGCCGGAGCAATTCTTTACCGATATGTCGCAGATCATCGATACCTCGTACCAGTTGTACGACCAGCTTGCCGAGCGCCTGCGTCGCCTGTTGCAGCAGCGCTACGACAACCATGTGCGCTATGAAGCATCGATCGGTATCGTGGTTGTGGTTACCGGACTGCTGGCTTTGCTGATGTTCATGACCATCTATCGCACGCTGCGCGCATCGGTGCACGATCTGCGCAATGTTTCCGGCTTGCTGGCTACCGGCGACCTGACGGTGCGTGCCCGCATTGTCGGTGATGACGAGTTGACGCAAATTGCCAGGGCGTTCAACGATATGGCGCAGCATTTGCGCACCCTGATCGGCGAAATTTCCGGTGCGGTGACACAGGTGCAGACTTCTACCGTTACCATGGCCAACTCGTCGGCGAACATTGCCCGCAGCTCGCAGGAGCAAAGCGTGTCGGCGGCATCGATGGCTGCCGCAGTCGAGCAGATGACGGTCAGCGTTTCGCTGGTGGCCGACAATACGCGCGAAACCGACAAGACCGCCAGCAGCTCGCAGAATCTGGCTGCCGAGGCGCAGCAGATCGTGCTGGCCGCAGTGCACGAAATGCAGCAGGTTGCCGATGCGGTAACCCAGACCGCCGGCACGATCAACACGCTCAACGCCAGCTCGGCCGAGATTTCGCAGATCGTCGGCGTGATCAAGGAAATTGCCGATCAGACCAATCTGCTGGCGCTGAATGCGGCAATCGAAGCTGCGCGTGCCGGTGAGGTCGGGCGTGGCTTTGCCGTGGTGGCGGATGAAGTACGCAAGCTGGCGGAGCGCACCAGCGAAGCAACCACGCAGATTGCCACCACCATCAATGTGATTCAGCGCGATACCGTCAATGCCGCCAGCTCGATGAATCAGGGTAACGACAAGGTGGTTGCCGGGGTGGAGATGATTCAGGAGGCGGGCAACGCAATGATGCGCATCCAGAGCGGCACCAACGACGTGAAGCACGCGATCAGCGACATCGCTGTCGCCGCTACTGAACAGCGCAACGCCAGCCATGAAATTGCACGCAATGTCGAAAACATCGCGCAGATGGCCGAAACCAATGCGGCGGCAGTGCAGAATGCCGCAAAGGTCGCCGCACAGCTGGAGGATGCCGCGGAACACCTGCGCCAGACTCTGGCGCGTTTCCGGCTGTAACTGGTGCGGCAGGCAAACGAAAAGGGCCATGCGGCCCTTTTTGTTTTGCTGCGTAACCCGTGTCAACAGCACCTATTTCCAGGATGTGAACATTTTCTTCAGCAGGTACGGCGTCAGTTTCAGCGAGCTGCCGAGGTATTCACCCGGCGAGCGCGGGAAGGCGAAGCGCAGCGCCGCCAGCAGCGCGGTGTAGGTATCCTGGCTGAACGGGAACCACCACAGATTGCGTTTGGCCGGCAGGATATCCCAGTTGACCACTTTGGCGTGGGTCATTTCCTGCAGCCCGTGCGCGCCGTGAGTGCGGCCGATGCCGGACAGCTTCCAGCCGCCCCACGGCGTTTCCGACAGGCCGTGGGTGTACAGATGGTCGTTGATCGCGGTGACGCCGGTTTCCAGCCGCGCCGAGATCGCCTTGCCTTTGGCCAGATCGCGTGTCCAGACCGATGATGTCAGCCCCAGATCGGAATCGTTGGCCTTGCGGATCGCTTGCTCCAGATCGTCGAACGGCACTACTGCCATTACCGGGCCGAAGGTTTCTTCCTGCATGGTCAGCATATCGTCGCTGATATTGGTCAACAGTGTTGCCGGGTGGAAATAGCCGGGGGTCGGGCCCTTGGCGGTCGATTGCGCTTCGATTTTTGCGCCTTTGTCGAGCGCGTCCTGCACGTGGCGTTCGACCACCTTGAGTTGATTCTGGGTGCTCATGGCTCCCATTTCGACTTCGAAATCGGTATCGACACCGTGGCGCATCTTGCGGGTTTTTTCCGCCAGCAGCTGGACGAATTCCGCATACACCTTGCGCTCGACGTAAATGCGCGCCACGCCGCCACACGATTGGCCGGCATTCTGATAGCCCGCCCACGCCGCACCATTGGCGGCGCGTTCCAGATCGGCATCGGCGAGCACCAGCATCGGGTCGTTGCCGCCCAGCTCCAGCGACAGCGGGGTGAGGTTTTCCGCCGCCTGCGCCATCAATTGCTTGCCGGTGGCCACCGAGCCGGTGAAGAAAATCTTGTCGATGCCGTGCTTGAAGAACGCGGTCGAGACGGCGCCGCCGCTGCCGACTATGTGCTGGAACAGCCCGCTCGGCAATGCGCCGGCGGCAACGATTTTTTCGATTGCCTTGCCGACCAGCGGCGTCTGTGCCGCCACCTTGAGCATGATGGCGTTGCCGGCCATCAGCCCCATCACCAGCTCGCCGAACGGAATCGACAGCGGATAGTTCCACGGGCTGATGATGCCGACCACGCCCAGCGGCACGTGGGTCAGCTGCGAGCGCTTGTTGAAGAACAGGATGCTGGAAACACCCAGCCCCTTGGGCTTGAGTACCCTGGCGGCGTTTTTCATGTACCAGTTGCACGCCAGTGCACACGGCAGCACTTCGGTTGCCAGCGCATCGACACGCGATTTGCCATTGTCGCGCGAGACGATGGTCGCCAGCTCTTCGGCATTGGCAACGATGTAGTCGCGCATTTTCTTGATATGGCGCGCGCGTTCGGCGAAGGATTTTTGCCCCCACTCGGCTTGCGCCGTGCGTGCGGCGCTGAACATCGCCGGCAGGCGGCTCAGGTCGGTGTTTTCTA
>CAZVKM010000244.1:0-4735 GCA_964627685.1 uncultured Solibacteraceae bacterium
CACCCTGGACCACTTCTTCCGGAAGCTGCTGAAGCTGGCCGACGGCATGCAGACCCGCTCCGGCCGCCGGCTCGCGGAGGCCCGGCAGCAGGTGCTGACGGCCTACCTGGCCGCCCTGCGCGTGGAGCTGGGGTGCTGAGCCGCCGCCTGCTGGCCGCGGGGACCCTCAGCCTGGCCGCCTTCGCCCAGACGCTCCCTGCGGACCAGGAGAGCGAGTTCCGGGATCGCGGGCGATGGATCGGCATCCAGGGGGGCCCCACCACCCAGGTGCGCATCGAGTCCCCTGGACGGAAGGCCGCGGAGACCTGGACGGCGCCCTCGGGCCTGCTGGGGCTCGACCACTTCGAAGGCCGCTTCTACGGCACCCAGGTGCAGAAGACGGTCGAAGGGGGTCGCGAGGTGCGCCTGCTCTCCAGCGCGGAGGGCCGCGATTGGCGGGTGGAGGGCATCCTGCCCCTGAAGGGCTCCTCCGGCATTTGGACCCTCCATCCCCTGGGCGGCGAGTGGGTGCTCGCCGTGGCGAAGGATCTGTTCCTGGTGGAGGGCAAGGCCTCGCCGCTCGCCCTCCTGCGCCGGCGGGGCGCGGATCAGCTCGCCTTTGGGCGGTTGCTGGACCTGGAGCTTCCGAAGGGCTACCTGCAGGGCCTGAAGGGGCATCCGGGGGGTGAGGGCTTCGGCTTCGCGGAGACGACGGCGCCCTACTTCAAGACCTTCTTCACCCTGGGCAAGGAGCTGGTGGTGCGTTGCGAGGGCGGACTCGCCTTCGTGAGCGCGGAGACGGGAACCATCTGGGTCGTGAAGGGCGGCGACGCTCCCGCGGTGCGGAGCGGGACGCTCTACTCGGGCGTGGACGCGACCTGGTGCCTGGAGCAGAAGGGGGATCTGGAGAAGGGGATCCTCGGATGCCAGCCCCAGGCCGAGGGCCACCTGCTCGTGGCCGCACGCCGGGAGGACGCCCTCAAGGCCTACGCCGCCGCAGCCTTCCAGGAGGATGGCCGCCCCGATCAGGCCCGGGACGCCCTCCGCGCGCGTCGCGAGCGGGAGCTGCTGGCGCGCCATCCCGAGCTGACCTGGTGGACCTTCGATCCCATCACCTGCACCTTCAGCCCCGCGGCGACGCCGGCGAAGGCCCCCAGCCGCCTCGTGACCCCGGAGGAGGTGGGCGCCTTCCGCTTCCGTCATCGGCTGGATGGCTCCCTCGAGGTCTCCTACAACTGAGCGGCCCAGGGCCTACACTAGGATCCATGGCCTTCGAGCTCCGCCACCACCGCCGCTTCGTCGCGGACCACTACCATGACCTCCCGGGCTTCCAGGAGGACCGGCACGGCCACAACTGGGAGGTGGAGGCGGGGGCCCAGCTCACCGCGGAGGCCCAGGAGGCCGCCTTCGCCGCGGCGCTGGACGCCTGGGTGCGGGCCGTGGACTACACGCTGCTCAATGACCAGCCCTGGCTCGCGGGCCGCAACCCCACCGCGGAGCTGCTGGCCCAGTGGGCCGCGGAGCACCTCGGGGCCCAGGGCTTCCGCGTCACCTCCGTGAAGGTGCGGGAGAAGGCGAACTACTGGGCCAGCTGCCGGCCCCTCTGAGCGGGCTCAGTCCTCGGAGGGCTTCTTGCGCACGGGCCGCGTGAGGGTGCGCAGGTGCTCAGGGGTGGGCGGCAGGCTCGCCAGGTCCGTGGCGTTGAGGCGGTCCCCCAGGAGGGTCCAGGCCTTCGCCTGCTTGGGGAGCCGCTCCGGCTGCATCACCTCGTGGCCCTGCGCGTAGGGGACGAAGGGGGGCATGATCAGCGCGTAGCCCGTGTGGAGGAAGGCCGGCAGGCGCATCCAGTCGTCCTGGCCCCCCGGGGTCTTCGTGGGCAGCACCAGCAGGGGGTGGACGCCACCGTTGATCCAGAAGCCGTGGGGATCCTCATGGCGGGGGTAGACGAAGACCCGGCGGCGGTGGATGAGCGTGAAGGGTCCCACCCGGTGCTGCTCCACGGGCACGAGGCCCGTCCCTTCCATGGCCGGCCCCCGGAGGCGATCCGGCTGGCCCGCCACCTGCACGAGGCGCTCGCACCCCCGCTGGAGCTTCCGGAAGGACTGACGGAGCTCCTCGGCCTCGTCCCCCTCCACCATGCCCTGGTTGGGCTTCAGGTCCCCCAGGAGCACCACCTGCTTGGGCCGCAGGTCCGTCAGGAGGCCGAACACCCGCTCCCAGAGGTCGAACTGGGTGGGGCTGGGCATGATCTCCACCCGCTTCCGCCGGGCCGCACCGAGGCCGAGGAAGAAGTCGGCCAGCACCAGGGTGCCGTACCGGGGCATCCAGAGCGCCCGGCGGCTGTCGAACACGAGATCGTCGTTGAGCGGAACCTGCATCCTTCAACTATCGCATCCACGGGGCGGAATCCCATGGGGCCAGCTGCATTTCGAGCGGGGTCGCTCCCCGGAAGGGCCCGATATTCTTGAGGATTCGCGTGATTGGAGCCCCCATGCGGTCCCTGTTCCTCAGCTTGGTCACCCTCTCCCTGGCCGCCCAGATGCCCATGCCCCAGCCCCAAGGCACGGGTCCCGTGCCTGGGGGGAAGCCCAACGAGAACGCCTTCCGGAAGCTCGAGGGCCTGCCCACGCCCAATGTCTACCGGGCGGCCAGCGGCGCCCCAGGACACCGCTACTGGCAGCAGAAGGTGGACTACCGCATCAAGGCGGAGCTCGACGACACCACCCAGAAGATCAAGGGCGTGGAGGAGATCACCTACCACAACCAGAGCCCCGACGACCTCCGCTACCTCTGGCTGCAGCTGGACCAGAACCTCTTCCGCAAGGACAGCGTGGGCGCCCTCCGACGCAACGCCCCGGACCTCTCCAAGATGGCCGGCGATGACAAGCAGGGCCTCAGCACCCAGATGAGGGCCTTCACCATGCGCGAGTCCGACTACGAGGGCCACCGCATCCTGTCCCTGAAGGACGCCCAGGGCCGGGACCTCAAGTACACCGTCGTGGACACCATGATGCGCGTGGACCTGCCCGAGACCGTGAAGGCCGGCACCACCTTCAAGTTCTCCCTGGGCTGGGAGTACACCGTCACCGACTTCCGGAAGGTCGGGGGTCGCAGCGGCTTCGAGACCATGGAGGACGGGGCGCGCCTCTACAACATCGCCCAGTGGCAGCCCCGGCTCGTGGCCTACACCGATGACATGGGCTGGCAGCACCAGCAGTTCCTGGGCCAGGGCGAGTTCACCCTGGAGTTCGGGGACTGGGAGGTGGAGTTCACGGTGCCCGCCGACCAGGTGGTGCTCGGCACCGGCGAACTGCAGAACCCCCAGGAAGTGCTCACCCAGGCCCAGCGGGACCGCATCACCCAGGCCCGCAAGGCCGGCAAGCCCACCTTCATCGTGAAGCCCGAGGAGGCCGGGAAGCCCGAGAGCCGGCCCAAGAAGGACGGCAAGCTCACCTGGAAGTTCAAGGCCGCCAACGTGCGCGACTTCGCCCTGGCCTGCTCCAAACGCCTCATCTGGGACGCGGAGGGCGTGGACATCAACGGCCGGAACGTGCTCGCCATGAGCGGCTACACGAAGGAGGGCATGCCCCTCTGGGACAAGTACTCCACCGCTTCCGTGGCCCACACCCTGAAGGTCTACGGGCGCTACACCTTCGACTACCCCTACCCCGTGGCCATCAGCGCCCTGGGCCTGGGCGGCGGCGGCGGCATGGAGTACCCCATGATCTGCTTCAACGGGCCCCGCCCGGAGAAGGACGGCACTTACAGCGAGCGGGCCAAGCTGGGCCTCGTGGGGGTCGTGATCCACGAGGTGGGCCACAACTTCTTCCCCATGATCGTGAACAGCGACGAGCGCCAGTGGAGCTGGATGGACGAAGGCCTGAACACCTTCCTCCAGAACATGGCCGAGCGGGAGTGGGATCCCAACTTCCCCGGCGCCACCAACATGAGCGAGAAGATCACCGACTACCTGCGCTTCCCCAACGCGACGCCCATCATGACCCAGAGCGACGCGGTGAAGGACTTCGGCTTCAACGCCTACCAGAAGCCCGCGGCGGGCCTGAACCTGCTTCGGGAGACGGTGATGGGCCGTGAGCTCTTCGACTTCGCCTTCAAGGAATACGCCCGCCGCTGGAAGTTCAAGCGCCCCCAGCCGGCCGATCTGTTCCGCACCTTCAACGACGCCTCCGGCATGGACCTCGACTGGTTCTGGCGTGGATGGTTCTTCACCACCGCCGCCCCGGACCTGGAGCTGGAGAAGGTGGAGACCTTCCAGTTCACCGACGGCAACCCCGCCGATGCCAAGGCCCGGGCCAAGGCCGCGGCGGCCACCGCCGACCAGAACCTCTCCCGCATGAAGGAGGCCGAGCGGAACCTCGTCGGCGAGGAGAAGGCCCGCGGCATCCAGGACCTGTACACCGATGGGTCCTGGGACCGCTACGCCGTGAGCCCCACCGAGCAGAAGCGCTACGAGGCGGCCTTCGCCGAGCTGAAGGAGGAGGAGAAGGCCCTGATCAAGGCGGGCAAGTACCTCCACCGGATCACGGTCAAGAACACGGGCAAGTTCCCCATGCCCATCCTCCTCAAGCTCACCTTCCAGGACGGCAGCACCGAGGTGGTGCGCCTGCCCGTGGAGAGCTGGATGCAGAACGAGGAGCGCTTCTCGAAGCTCCTCACCCGCGACAAGGCCCTGGCCTCCGTGGAGCTGGATCCCTTCCGCGAGATCCCCGACATCGACCGCGCCAACGACGCCTTC
>CAZVKM010000245.1:0-4730 GCA_964627685.1 uncultured Solibacteraceae bacterium
CGCGCTCGATGCGATGACGCGTCAGGGCCGTGAAAAATACGCCGCCACGTGGTTCACCCACTTCGGCAAAGACACGACCGTGCTCGACCCGGGAGGCTACGTCGCTCCGCCGCTGGAAGGCGTCTGGGCCACGGCCCCCTACTTCCACAACGGGGCCTTCCCGACCCTGAAGGAGGTGGTGGCCTTCTACAACCGCCGCGATGTGGAACCCGCCCGCTTCGGGGCGCCTGAGGTCCCTGAGAACGTGAACCGCACGGAGCTGGGCAACCTCGGCCTGTCCAACGCCGAGGAGGACGATCTCGTGGCCTTCCTGCACACCCTCTCCGACGGCTATCGACCCTAAGCTGGAAGCTCCATGGTCCGCATCCTCGCCCCCCTCTTCCTGAACGCCGCCCTGATCGCCGGCCTGCCCACCCAGCCGGAGGCCCTGGCCCTGGCCTTCCCGGGCGCCCAGATCATCCGCAAGGAGCACTTCCTCACGGAGGCCCAGGCCAAGCAGGTCCAGGAGAAGGCGGGCACCGCCCTCACGGGCCTCTGGCAGGTGGCCTACGAAGCGCGCAAGGACGGCAAGCTTGTGGGCGTGGCCTTCTTCGACACCCACCGGGTGCGCACCCTCAATGAGACGGCCATGGTCGCCGTGTCCGCCGAGGGCAAGGTGCAGCGGGTGGAAGTCGTGGCCTTCAAGGAGCCCGAGGAGTACCGCGCCAAGGACGCCTGGGTGCGCCAGCTGGACGGCCACGCCCTGGATCCCGAGCTCAGCCTCAAGCGGGGCATCCGTCCCCTGGCGGGTGCGACCCTCACGGCCAACGCCCTCACGGACGCCTCGCGCCGGGGCTTGGCGCTTTACCAAATCCTCTACGGCGGCGCCAAGTGAGCCGCTTCGAGCGCTGGGCCCTGCACCTGGGCGCCTGGCTCACCGGGCTCTCGGGCCTCGGCTACGGCTGGCTGCGCTACTTCAAGACGATCCAGGGCGAGTTCGGTCCCGAACCCCATCCCCTCCAGGGGCTCCTGCAGCACGCCCATGTGCTGGCGTCACCCCTGCTGCTCTTCGCCCTGGGCATGATGGTGCGCGGCCACTTCGCCCTGAAGCTGCGGAGCCTCGGGCGGGAAGGGCGTCGCACCGGGTGGATCCTGGCCTCCCTGATCCTTCCGATGGTGGGCGCCGGTTACGCGGTGCAGGTGGTCACCGAACCGTCCTGGCGCGTCACGCTGGCCTGGATCCACGGCCTGGCCTCCCTGCTGTTCCTCCTGGCCTACCTGGGGCATGGCCTGCGCTTCTGGCTGCAGTCCCGTGGAACCGTGATCGCCAGCGGGATTCCGCCCCTCGGCTGGGAATAGCCCCCAGCCCGGGGCCCCATCGGAAGAAGAAGGTTCCGCCGGTGCGGGGCTTGTGACCGTCCTTTTACAGTAGGCGGGGGTCTGGCGACGGATAGTGGATCCAGTTCGCACGGCGCCCGGTTCCCGAGCCACATCCTCCACGTCGGAGGGTTCGCCCCGGGTCTGCCCGCCCTTCGAGAAGGAGCTCACCCATGACCATTCGAACCCTCCGCCTGGGCTGCACGGCCCTGGTCCTGGTCGCCGGCGCCCAGCCGATGCGGGCCCAGGGGACCCAGACCGGCAGTCTGGCCGGCCTCATCAGGAACGCCTCCAACGGAAAGGGCATTGAAGGCGCCACCGTGGTGGTGAAGACCCCCCAGGGTGATCGCACCACCCGCACCGATGCCCAGGGCTCCTTCCGCGTGGTCCAGCTCGTCCCGGGAGCTGTGCAGCTGGTCGTCAGCGCCCAGGGCTACCAAGGTGCCCAGCTCTCCACGCGGGTGAACCTCGGGGAGACGAACGTGACGGACTTCGCGCTGAAGCCCATCACCGAGGCCTCCGCCACCATCGAGATCATCGCCACCGCCAACAACCTCGACACCTCCGATGCCCACGATGGAAAGGTCCTCTCCCTCGAGAAGATCAACGACCTTCCCATCAACCAGCGCACCGTCGTGAACATCGCGGCCCTGGCGCCCGGGGTCAGCTTCGATGCCAACGGGCTCACCATCCGGGGCTCCCAGAACACGCAGGTGCTCTACCTGGTGGATGGGGCGGACGTGGCGGATCCGGTCACGGGTGGCTTCGCGGCTCAGCTGAACGAGGACATGCTCTCAGACGTCCAGGTCATCAGTGGTGGCATCTCGGCGGAGTACGGCCGCTTCACGGGCGGTGTGGTGAACACGGTGACCCGATCGGGCAGCAACGACTTCTCCGGCGTGCTCCGCCTCACGGCCTCGAACCCCAACTGGAACGCCTACAACCCGCTGAACCGGGGTCTCACCGGCACCACGCGCTTCAAGGACACGCACAATATCCAGCAGAACGTGGTCCTCTCGGGTCCCCTCATCAAGGACAAGCTCTTCTTCGTGGTGGGCTATCGGGCCCAGGCCCCCTTCGCGCGCTCCACCTCCGCGCAGACCACGGCGGACCCGGCTTACGGCGGCGGCATCCCCTACCAGAACACCCAGACGGACGAGCGCAAGGACATCAAGCTCGACTGGCAAGTCACGCCCACCCAGAAGGTCTTCTGGCAGTACAACAAGACCCAGATCGACGTGAAGGGCATCGACTACACCGGGGCCTTCCTGGGGGGCAGCACCTCCCTGGCGACCCTCAGCAACCAGCCCAACGCCTTCTCCTATTACACGCTGGGCTACCAGAACCAGGTCTCGACGGACATGGTCCTGGATCTGCACTACGGCTACAAGAAGGAGACCCTGGGCGGGGGCGGCGGGGGCGGGCAGGGGCCGGCCAATTACCCCCTGATGATCGACCTCAACACCTTCTACGCCTTCGACAACGGGTTCTTCGGCACGGATGGGGACTCCCGGCCCATCGAGAACGCCAGCGCCAGCCTCCTCACCTTCTTCCGGGCGGCAGGCGAGCATGAGCTGAAGGTGGGCCTGGACTGGTACCAGTCGAGCCACAGCGCCGCCAACTCCCAGACCCCCAGCGGCATGCTGGTCTACTTCGGAGGTTTCACGGTGGATCCCGCCGCGGGCGGAAGCACCGACATCTCCAACCGCATCTTCGTCCCCAACGATCCCAGCCAGACCTACCTGGACCAGTGGATCCCCTACGTCGGGGCCACCACGAAGAACACGATCCTGGCCGCCTATGTGAACGACAAGTGGAAGGTGAACGCCAACTGGAGCTTCAACCTGGGGCTGCGCGTGGATCGGTTCACCTCCAAGGACGACCTGGGGGCCAGCAACTTCAACCTCACCACCTACTCCCCCCGCCTCGGGGCCATCTGGGACCTCCACGGCAACGGGTCCTGGGTCACCCAGCTGACCTTTGGGGAATACGTGGGCGCCGTGAACCAGGGAGCCACGGATGGGGCCTCCGTGGTGGGGAATCCTGCCGAGTACGACTACGCCTATGTGGCGGGGGATCCACGGCTGCGGTCCTCCTACGCCGCCACGCCCTTCTTCGTCTACGACCCCGCCAAGTACCGTCACTCCAATCTGGTGGACCATGCGCTGAAGATGCCCACCATGCAGGAGGTGGCCGTCAGCCTCAAGCACGCCGACGGCGCCGACGGCCTCTGGAGCCTGGGCTTCAACCGCCGACGCTGGAAGCACTTCGCCGACGACTTCCGCAGCCTCCAGCCCAATCCCGTGGATGCCAACGACCTCATCATCGTCGAGACGAAGAACGATCCCTCCCTCGTGCGCGACTACTGGGGCATTGAGTTCCAGTACCAGAAGCAGGTCACCAAGGCCCTCTCCCTCGGGGGCAACATCACCCTGAGCGAGCTGCACGGCAACTACGAAGGGGGCCAGGTGGGGACCACGGAGGCCATCAACAACTTCGGCCCGCTGGGCGGGGAGCCCGGGGCCTACCCGGGAACCCCCACCCGGGAGCAGCTGGCCCCCTATGGCAACCTCGCCGCGGATGTCCCCGTTCGGATCCGGGTGACCTCCAATTACCAGGTCCCCGTCGGACGGGGGCGGATGAACCTGGGGTTCATCGGCTCCTACACGTCCGGGGCCCCCTACTCCTTGGCCACGCCTGGCGCGCCCGTGGGCGGGGGCGTCCCCGCGGCCTTCGGCTCGACCTACACACGCTATTACTCGCAGCGGGGCGCCCAGCGCTTCCCGGACACCTACCGCCTGGACCTCCAGGTGGCCTACGAGGTGCCCATCTGGAAGAAGGCCCAGTTCTTCACCCAGGCGAACTTCATCAACTTCCCCAACCATCAGCTCCAGACGGGGTGGAACATCACCCAGAGCACCGTGGCCGGTGCCTGGCGCGGGGGCGCGAACTATGGTCGCCCTCGAACCTCCAACGACTACGCGTTGGCCAGGACGGTGACCGTTTCGGCGGGCATCAAGTTCTAATTCCTGGGATGTGGGTTGAAGCGGGGGGAGGGGCCATGCCCCTCCCCTTTCCCATCCTGGGGAACATCCCGGCCAGGGCTTAGACTGGACCGATGGCCAAGATCCGGGTGCTCTCCGACCAGGTCGCGAATCAGATCGCGGCCGGAGAAGTCGTGGAAAGGCCCGCCAGCGTCCTCAAGGAGCTGGTGGAGAACGCCCTCGACGCGGGCGCCACCCGCCTTGAAGTGTCCTGGGAGGAGGGCGGCAAGAAGCAGCTGTCCGTGGCCGACAACGGCTCCGGCATGGGGCGCGACGACCTCTTCCTGGCCCTGGAGCGCCACGCCACCTCCAAGGTGCGCACGGCGGACG
>CAZVKM010000246.1:0-4727 GCA_964627685.1 uncultured Solibacteraceae bacterium
CTCCTGGCCAACGGCGAGCGCCCCAGCGATGTGGCCAAGATGCTCGGCTTCTACGATGCCAGCGCCTTCACCCGCGCCTTCAAGCGCCGCTTCGGCGTGCCCCCCAGCGAGTACGCCGAGGAGGCCTACGAGCGCCAGTTCTCCCGGAAAAAGCCCGCCGACCCTGCGGAGTGACATGGACAAAAGGAAGGGGCGCGGAGGCGCCCCTTCCTTTTGTCGACCGGAGACCCTACTGCGAGGCCTTGGCGGCGGCGTCCTTGGCTTTCTTGGCGCCCTTCTCGGTGCCCTTCCGGGTCTTGCCGTGGGCTTCGGAGGATTTCCCCTTGGCCCCCGCTTCCGCCCCGGTGGTGGCGCCCTTCACCTTGTCCTCGGCCATCGTCCCTTCGGCCTTCTTGTCCACCTTCTGCTTGGTGGCGGTGGCCTTCTGATCAGCCTTGGCCTTCGTCTCATCGGCCTTCTTGTCGGCCTTGTCCTTGGTCTCATCCACCTTCTGATCGACCTTGGCCTTGGCCGCGGCCTTCATGGCGGAGAGGTCCTGCGCAACCAGCGCCCCCGTGAGGGACAGGAGCACGGCGGGGAGGAGAATCAAACGCTTCATCGCGGGTCCTTTCATCGAGCGGGAGGGGGGATCAGGGCTTGCAGACCTTGCAGGCCTTCATGCCGGCCTTCTCCGCCTCGGCCTTGGAGGCGAAGCTCACCCGGTTCTCCGCCTTCATCTTGGTGGCGGTCTTGCAGTCGGCCTTGTGGAAGGTCTTGGAGTCCTTGTTGCCGACGAACCCCCCGGCGGCCGGAGCGGCGGCGGGCTTGGGGTCGGCCTTGGGGGCCGGCGCCGCCACGGGGGCCTTCTTGTCCTGCTTCTCCTTCTTGGGCGCCTGGGCGATCCCCGGCAGGGCGAGGGCGGCCGCGAGGGCCAGGCATGCGAGCTTCATGGAAGCCTCCTGGAAAGGGCTCCCGCACGGCGGGAGCGGATGGTGCGGATCAGGGGACGGTGGGGCGGAACTTCGGCTCCCGCCGCGCGCGGGAGGCCATCTCGAAGGCATGCCCGAAGCGGAGCAGCAGGCCTTCGCTCCAAGCCGGACCGATGAAGGAGAGGCCCACGGGGAGGCCCCTTGTGAACCCCGCCGGGACCGTCAGGTGGGGGTACCCGGCCACGGCCGGCGCCGTGGAGGCGCTGAAGCCCGAGGCGTCCCCATTCACCGGGTCGATGAGCCAGGCGGGGGCCCCCGTGGGTCCCACCAGGGCATCCGCCCCCACCTTGGCGAGAGCCGCATCGAGGCCCTCCGTGCGGGCCCCGCGACGGCAGGACGCCAGGGCCGCGAGGTAGCCCGGATCCGTAAGCGGCCCCTTGGCCTGGGCCTGCTCGAAGAGCTCCTGGCCGAAGGTCCCCAGCTCCCGCCCGGCCGCCTTCCGGTTGAAGGCCATGAGGGCCTCGATCGTCCGATGGGATCCGCCCCGGTGGGCCAGGTAGGCCTCGAGCCCGGCCTTGAACTCATGGAGGAGCACCTCGAACTCGGCCTCTTCGTAGGCCGCGGTCTTGAGCTCCACATCCACCAGGGTGGCGCCGAGCGCCCGCAAGCGGTCCAGGGCCGGCTCCACCACGGCATCCACGCCCGGGTGCCGTCCCATGAGGTTCCGGAGCACCCCCAGCCGGGCCCCCTTGAGGCCGTCGGGCACGAGGAAGCGGGTGTAATCACGCTCGGAGCGTCCCTCACCCCCCGCCATGGACGGGTCCCCCGCATCGAACCCGACCATGCCGGAGAGCAGCAGGGCCGCATCCCGCACGGTCCGCGCCATGGGGCCGGCCGTGTCCTGGGTCGCGCTGATGGGGATGATCCCCCGCCGGCTGATGAGCCCCACCGTGGGCTTCAGGCCCACGATGCCGCAGGCGCTGGCCGGGCTCACGATGGAGCCATCCGTCTCCGTCCCCACGGCCGCGGCACAGAGGCTCGCGGCCACCGCGGCGCCGGACCCGGAGCTGGAGCCGCTGGGGCTCCGGTTCAGCACATGCGGGTTGCGGGTCTGCCCGCCCCGCCCGCTCCACCCGCTCACGCTGTGGGTGGACCGGAAGTTCGCCCACTCGCTGAGGTTGGCCTTCCCCAGGATGAGCGCGCCCGCCTCCCGGAGGCGCTGGACCGTGAAGGCGTCCTCCCGCGGGGCCGGCGCGTCGAGGAGGGCCAGCGAGCCAGCCGTGGTCTTCATGCGGTCCGCGGTGTCCAGGTTGTCCTTCAGGAGGATCGGCAGGCCGTGGAGGGGCCCCCGCAGGCGCCCCTCCCGCCGCTCCCGATCCAGCTGCCCCGCGAGGGCCACGGCGTCGGGGTTCAGCTCCACCACCGCCTGGATCGACCGGTCCACCACCTTGATGCGGCCCACGTAGGCCTGCACGAGGTCCAGGCTGCTCCAGCGCCGGGCCCGCAGCCCTTCCGCCAGGAAGGCGAGGTCCTTGCCCACCACGTCGAGCTTCACCCGGGCGGGGCCCGCGTCCACGGGCAGCGCCGCCGCGGCTCCCACCGCGAGGGCCGCCCCGAGGAAGGCACGTCGGTCCGGGCCGGGGCCGGCGGGGGGCTGGGCCATGGTTCCTCCAGGGGCGATGGCCCATGGTAGCCGCCCACCCGAGCGGGGATTCAAGGCTCGAGGTCCGCCACGGGATCCCCTCCCAGCGACACCAGGAACCGTCCACCGCCCGTCACCCCGACCTTCGCCAGGGGCACCCGGTGGGTGACGCAGAGGGTGCGCAGCGCCGACTCCCCCGCCGCCGCCACGGTCACGAGGCACCGCCCCGGGGCCTCGGAGCCGAGCACCTCCGTCCAGGGCCTCCCACCCCCGGGGAGGAACAGGTGGGCCCCCCGGCCCCGGGTGGCGCGGTGGGCGGCTCCGGCCAGACCTCCAGCCCCCACGAGCCCCGCGCTGCGGATCAGGCCCACTTCGACGCCCTCTCGGACACACTCCTGGAGCCCCCGCTCCAGGTCCAGGGCCGGCCCTTCGACCGCCCCGTCCGGGAGCTCCCCCAACAGGAAGAGCCCCTCGAAATCCTGGCGGGCCCGCCACCCGGCGCAGCGGGACTCGCCGCCCCCCAGCCCCTTCGCATCGGGGGCCGCGATGTCCACCGGGCCCACGCAGGCCTCCAGGTGACCCACCCCGGCGAGGAGCAGGGCGGGGCCTCCCGGGGCCAGCTCCGCGGCCACGCAGCGCCCTTCCAGGCTCAGGCAGGCCTGGCGGAGTCCCAGGGCCCGCTGCATCCCCCGCACCGAAGCGTCGGCATCGGGCGCCATCCCGAGGCGGGCGCGGAAGCCCAGGGGACGTGCCCCCACGGCCGAGAGCCGCGCGTACACCCGGGCCAGCGCCTCCGCCGCACCCCAGAAGGGATCCCCTTCCTCGGCTCCGGCCTCCATCACCAGCGCCAGGGCCGATCCGGGGGCCGGCGCTTCCGCATCCAGGCGGAAGACCGCGGCTTCCGCGTCCATCTGGGTGAGCCAGGTGCTCCCGCCAATCGAAGAATCCAGACATGAGGCCAGCTCCGCAGGTCGCAGGACCTGGGCCCGCCGGATCCGACCGAGGAGGAAGGCCTCCGGATCCCCGGGTTCAGGTTCCGGCGGGAGCTCCCAGCAGCCCGCTCCCGTCCAGGGTTTGGCGCCACGGGCCGCCAGCCGGGCCTGGAAGTCGGGATCCGCGTCCCACCGGGCCACCGCGGCGGTCCCGGTCTGCCCGGCGCACGCAAATCCGAGGGCCGGCACGCCCAGGCCGTGAGCCAGGGCTCCGAACGCCTCCAGGGCCGCCCGCGGGCCCATTCCCACCACCCCGAGGGGCGTGGCCGCTCCGAGCCCCTGGTAGGTCGCAGCCCCGGAGGCATCCGCCGAGAGCCCCAGGTGGAGCGCGCCCCCACCCGGCCATCTCAGCGCCTCGGGATCCCCTTCCGGCAGCGCCTCCCGGACCTCCTCCCAGTCCCCATCCAGGGCCGGGGCTGCGGGAGGCGGATCGGAGCGCGACACGGCCCCATGGTAGCCTCCGGTGGTCAAAAAGCGGGACCAGCTGGAATCCGCCGATGGGATCCCCGGGCCCTTTCCCGGAGGGGCGCCCCGCGCCGGGTCACAAAAGTCGTCCCCCGACCGGTTGAAAGCCCTGTCCATGCTGGACATCAGTGGCCCTAACCATCAGACTTGGCGCAACGAAACGTTCCCAGGCAAGACCCCATAGGAAGCTCCATGAGTGAACTCACGCGCAAGGAAGTGGTACTCATCCTCCAGTCGGGGAAGGACTTCCAGCGAGCCGATCTGAGCGGACTGGACCTGCAGGGCTTCGACCTCTCCGGGGCCAACCTGGCCGAGGCCAACCTCGCGGGCACCATCCTGAACCACGCGCAGCTGAAGGGCGCGAACCTCGCGGGCGCCGACCTGCGGCTGGCCAACCTCGATGAGGCGGACCTCGAGGGCGCCAACCTCTCCCGCGCCCAGCTGGCGGGCACCAACCTCTCCAGCGCCAACCTCTCCCGCGCCGACCTCAGCTTCTTCGACATCGAGCGCTACGAGACGGGCACCATCCCCAACTTCCGCGGCACCGTGCTCGCCGGCACCAACCTGAGCGGCGTGAACCTCAGCGGCGTGGACATGAGCGACAAGGACCTGCGGGGCGCGAACCTCAGTGGTGCGGACCTCCGCAAGACCGTGCTCGAAGGCGCCAGCCTCGAGGGCGCCAACCTCAGCCAGGCCAACCTCCAGGGTGCAACCCTCGAC
>CAZVKM010000247.1:0-4320 GCA_964627685.1 uncultured Solibacteraceae bacterium
CGATGGAGATCTCCACCTTCATCTTCGAGAGGTCGCGGGCGATCTGGAACAGGTTCGGGGTGCTGAAGCTCGCGGCGACGGTCTGGCCCACGTCCGCCATGCGGGAGATGACCACGCCATCCACGGGCGCCGTGATGTCGCAGAAGGCGCGGTTCGCCTTGGCCCGGTCGAGGGCGGCCCGGGCGGTGTCCAGGCCCGCCTTGGCCGTCTTCCAGGTCACGACCTTGGCATCGAGGTCCTGCTCGGAGAGGAGCTGGGCCTTCGCGAGCTTCTGGGCGCGCTCCATCTGGACGCGGGCATCATCGGCACTGGCCGTGGCCCGCTCCAGGGAGGCCTCGGCATCCCGCAGGGTCGCATCCGCGAGGGTGGGATCGATCTGGGCGATGAGCTGCCCCTTCTTCACCAGGCTGTTGTAGTCGGCATAGAGGGCGGAGATGACACCGCTCACCTGGGTGCCCACGGGCACCTGCACCAGGGGGGAGAGGGTGCCTGTGGCGCTGATGCGCTGGGTGAGGTTGCCCTTCTCCACCTTGGCCTGCCGCCACTGGGGGCTGGTGTCCTTGGGCCGGAGCGCCCAGTAGGCTCCGCCTCCGACCACCACCACCGCCGCGCCACCCAGGATCCACTTCTTCTGCAGCATGTACGCCCTCATTGATGCCAAAACCGCGATCCCCCAGTCTCCCACAGGGGCCGGGCCCCGATCCGGGGGAAGGGGGCGGAGGGGCTGGGGCCCGGGGTGGAAAGAACGTGGGCCCGCCAAGCGGGCCCACGTTTCCGCTGAGCGGGGGGCGTCCTACCGGAGGCCGAGGCCGTCCCGGATGGCGCGGAGGGCGAAGCCGTCCACGAGGACGCTCTGGAGGAAGCCGCCAGCCACCACGAGCCCGGCGCCGATGAGCACCGTGGCGCGGGCGAAGCTCGCCTGCACCGCGGGCCGCTCGGCGGCCTGCCGCTCCTGCTCAGGGGTGGGCGCCTGCAGGAAGAGGGCCACGAGGAAGCGCAGGTAGTAGCCCATGCTCACCAGGCTCGCCAGCACGCCCAGGATGGCGAGCTGAACGTGGCCGGTGGCCACCAGCTCCTTGAAGATCATGTACTTGCCGTAGAAGCCGCCCAGGGGGGGCACGCCGGCGAGGCTGAAGAGGATCAGCGCCGCGCAGAGGCCCATGAGCGGGTGCTTCCAGCCGAGGCCTCGGAGGTCCTCATAGCCGTCCTTGGAACCCACCAGCCCGAAGGCGGTGAAGAGGCCGAAGGCGCCCATGTTCATGGCCAGGTAGATGGCGAGGTAGAGCAGCATCCCCGTGAGGGCGGCGGGGGTGCCCGCCACCAGGCCCAGCAGGAGGTACCCCGCGTGTGAGATGGAGCTGTAGGCCAGCATGCGCTTGGCGCTCGTCTGCACCAGGGCCGTGAGGTTCGCGACGACCAGCGTGATCACCGCGACCATGGCCAGGGCCGACTGCACCTTGGGGCCCAGGGGCATGGCCCAGGAGCCCGTGCCGGGGAAGGCGCGGATGAGGGCCACCACGGCGACCCCCTTGGTGGCCACGGACATGAAGCCGGCGATGGGATGGGGCGCGGCCACGTAGACATCGGGCGTCCACTGGTGGAAGGGGGCGGCGCTCACCTTGAAGAGGAAGCCCACCAGCAGGAGGGCGAAGCCCACCAGGAAGAGGGGATCCCCGGCCAGGCCCGCCTTGGTGCGGATGACGGCCAGATCCAGGCTCCCGGAGAGGCCGTAGAGCAGCACGATGCCCATGAGGAAGCAGGCCGCGGCCACCGCGCCGGTGATGAAGTACTTGAGGCCGCCTTCGGAGGCCTCACCGCGGGTCCGCAGGGTGGCCGTGAGGGCGTAGAGGGGCAGGCTGAAGAGCTCGAGGCCCAGGAACATCACCATCAGGTTGCGGGTGCTGGCGAACACCATCATGCCCGCCACGGAGAAGAGCAGCAGGCTCACCGTCTCGCCCTTGACCCAGCCCTCCTGGTGGAAGTGGTCCCAGGACTGCAGCACCGCCAGGGCGGCGGCCACCGTGAGGAAGATGCCCGCGAACTGGGCCAGGAAGTCCATCTGGAGCTGCAGGTAGCTGGGCTGGGCGTTGCGGCCCCAGAGCTCCGTGAGGAAGTAGAAGCTGGCCCCGAGGGCGAAGAGCGCGAGGCCGTAGACCCCGGCCCGGAGGGCCTTCTGCACGGAGGAGTCGCGGTCGAGCAGCGCCAGCGGGATCACCGTGGCGGCCAGGGCCGGGAAGAGGATGGGCAGCAGGGCCGCCCACTGGCTGGAGGTCGGCAGGCTCATCGGTGATCCTCCCCGTGGGTGGTGGCGTGGGCGGGGGTCTCCTCCCCATGGTGCTCGGGGCTGGCGGCCGCCGGGGCGAGGGTGATCATCCGGGGGGCCGGCGCCTGGGCGGCGCTGAGGAGGGAGGCCACGGGGGCCTCGCTGGCGGCCACGAAGGTGCCGGGCCGCAGGCCCATCCAGAAGATGAGGCCCACGAGGGGCAGGAGCACCGCGATCTCGCGCAAGTTCAGGTCGTCATGGAGGTGGTGGGTGCCGCTCTCGTGATCCGCGTTCTCAGGGCCCCAGAACACGCGCTTGAACATCCAGAGCATGTAGGCGGCTCCGAGCACCACGCCGAAGGTGGCGAGGGAGGCGTAGAGGCGGCCCCAGCCGAAGCCCGCGGTGAAGGCGCCGTTCAGGATCCAGAACTCACCCACGAAGCCGTTGGTGAGGGGGAGGCCGATGGAGCTCAGGGTCACGATGAGGAAGAAGGCGGTGAAGACGGGCATCTTCACGGCCACGCCCCCGAAGTCCGCGATCATGCGGGTGTGGGCCCGGTCGTAGATCATGCCCACCATGAGGAAGAGGGCCCCGGTGCTCACCCCGTGGTTGAGCATCTGGAGCATGGCGCCCTGGGTGCCCACCACCGTGAAGCTCGCGATGCCGAGCACCACGAAGCCCATGTGGGAAACGGAGGAGTAGGCCACCAGCTTCTTGATGTCCCGCTGCACCATGGCCACCAGCGCGCCGTAGATGATGGCGATGACGGCCAGGAGGGCGAGCGGCTTGGCGTAGTGCTGGGCCGCGGCCGGGAAGATGGGGATGGCGAACTTCAGGAGGCCGTACCCGCCCAGCTTCAGCAGCACGCCCGCCAGGATGGCGGAGCCGGCCGTGGGGGCCTGGGTGTGGGCGTCGGGCAGCCAGGTGTGCAGGGGGAAGAGGGGCACCTTGATGGCGAAGGCCACGGCGAAGGCGAGGAAGAGCCAGCACTGGGTGCCGAAGGGCAGCTGGGTGGCGGCCGAGGCCATCAGGGCGGGCGTGAAGGAGCCCGCCTTGCCCGCGATGTACAGGAGGGCCACCAGCCAGAGGAGGCTGCCGGAGAGCGTGAAGAGGAAGAACTTGTTGGCCGCGTAGCGCCGGTCGTCGCCGCCCCAGACCCCGATCATGAAGTACATCGGGATGAGCATGGCCTCCCAGAACAGGTAGAAGAACAGGAGGTCCTGGGCCAGCAGCGCGCCGAGCATGCCCGTCTGGAGGATGAGGAAGAGGGCGTTGAAGCGACCCTCCCCTTCCTTCAGGGAGTTCCAGGTGGCCGCCATGGTGAGGGGGACCAGGAAGAGCGTGAGGAGCACCAGCCAGTAGTTCAGGCCGTCGAGGGCCAGGTGGTACTGCACGGGCAGGCCCGCCACGGTGAACCAGATGAACTTCTCCGGGACCAGGACCGGGGCGCCACGCAGGCCCCAGAGCCGCATCAGGCCGAAGCCGAAGAGCAGGAGGGCGCCGGTGAAGGCCAGGACCTTGGCGGTCCGCCCCGCCCGGTCGGGCAGGAACAGCAGCAGCAGGCCGAGGATCGCGGGGAAGAAGGTGAGGAGGCTCAGGGTGTTCACGGTCGCCCCCTACTTGAGCAGCATGTAGAGCAGGGCGGCGACGCCCAGGCCCATGGTGAAGATGTAGTTCCGCACCCGCCCGGTCTGGAAGAGGGCGATGAAGTCGCCCGCCACCTTCGCCAGCGCCGCGGGCAGGTTCACGCCCACGCCGTCGATGAGGATCACGTCGAAGAGCTTCCAGCAGAGGTTGCCGAACCAGCGCAGGGGGCCGAGGATCGCGAACTCCACGGCCTCGTCCACGTAGTACTTGTTCAGCAGGGTGCGGTGGAGGCCGGGGAACTTGGCCGCGAAGGCCTCCTCCCAGGCGATGCCGCCCTTGTACTTGGACCAGCCCAGGAAGCCGAAGAGGAGGCCGAGGGAGGTCGAGATCACCGCGAGCAGGACCGCGGGACCGGCGTGGTGGCCGTGCTCCGCGTGCACCTGGCCGTAGGTGAGGGCCGGCTTCAGCCA
>CAZVKM010000247.1:4330-4562 GCA_964627685.1 uncultured Solibacteraceae bacterium
CAGCCACTCGCCGATGGCGAAGGAGCCCCCGAAGGCCTCGGGCACGCCCCAGAAGCCCCAGAGCAGGCTGCCCAGGGCCAGCAGCATGAGCGGCAGGGTCATGGTCAGGGGGGATTCGTGGGCGTGGTCGTGGGCGTGGTGGTCCCGGGGCTCACCCCAGAAGGTGAGGGCCATGAGGCGCCACATGTAGAAGCTGGTGCAGCAGGCGCCGATCACGCCGAGGCCCCAAAGG
>CAZVKM010000248.1:0-4548 GCA_964627685.1 uncultured Solibacteraceae bacterium
TGGTCTCCCTCGCCGTGGGGGCCTTCCTGCTCTTCCAGGCCTTCGATGCCGCCGTATACCGGCGCCGGGAGACCTGGGCGACCCTCCGGGCCCTTGGGGCCCCGTCGGGCTTCGTCCAACGCCTGGTCTTGAAGGAGGCCCTGGTCATCGGCGCCCTGGGCAGCGGGGCCGGCGTGGGCCTCGGGTGGGGCATGGCCCAGCTGGCGGTCCGGCTGGTGAGCCAGACCCTCCGTCTTCACTACGGCCTCAGCCAGGCCACCTCCGCCGACCTCCTGCCCGAGGAAGCCGCGATCGCCTTCGGGGCGGGGCTCGGTGCCTGCCTGGTGGCCGCGTGGGTTCCGGCCCGCCGCGCGGCCCACACCCCTCCCATCCCCTTGCTGAAGCGGGGTGGCGAGTCCCAGCCCATCCCCTGGCAGCCCCTCGCGCTGCTGGGCCTTTCCCTCCTCCTGGCAGGCTTCGCCCTTCCCACGGCGCTCCGGTTGCCGCCCGGCGTCGCCTGGCACGCCTACCTGGGAAGCGGCCTGATCCTCGTCGGCGGGAGCCTCGCCACCACGGCCCTCCTGCCGGTGCTGGGAAGGCCCGGGCGGAACGCGGCCCATTGGATCTGGCGCCTCCGGCTGCGCCCGCTGCAGCGGCCCACGGGCCGGCACGCCTTCGCCGCCGCCGCCCTCTCCGTGGCCGTGGGCATGGCCGTGGGCGTGGGGATCATGGTGCGCAGCTTCGAACACACCCTGGACACCTGGATCCGGGCGAGCCAGCGCGCGGATCTCTACATCTCCCCCCTGGGGGCCACCGGGGCCAGCAGCCACCGCCTCTCCAGCGACCTCCAGCTCGCCCTGGCGGGGGACCCGGCGGTCGCCGCGGCGGATCCCTTCGAGCAGGTCTCCATGATCCTCAATGGCCGTGCGACCTTCCTCGGCAGCCACGACTTCGAGGTCCTCGCGCCCCGCGGCGCCTTCCTCATGAGCCGGGGCGGCATCCCCCAGGACGTCCTCAACGCCATCCACACGGCGGGCCTCGCCGCGCCGGGTGCCATGGTGAGCGAGAGCTTCGCCCAGCATTTCCATGTGGACGTGGGGGCCAACCTCGAGGTGCCGACCCCCCAGGGACCCCGGAGCCTCCGGATCCACGGCGTCTTCCAGGATTACGGCAACGAGCACGGGTCCATCCTCATCGACCGTCCGGTGTTCAAGGCCTGGTACCAGGAGGAGCGCGCCACGGGCATGGCCCTCTTCCTGAAGCACGGAGAGTCGGCTTCCGCGGCGGCCCGCCGGCTGGCCAAGGCCCACCCCGGCCTGAAGATCCAGACCCGGGCCGAGAACCGGGAGCGGGCCCACACCCTTTTCCAGCAGACCTTCGGGATCACCTACGCCCTGGAGCTCATCGCCCTCACCGTGGCCCTGCTCGGCCTGGTGCAGGCCGTCCTCAGCCTGGCCATGGCCCGGCGCGGAGAGCTCTGGACCCTCCGCGCCCTGGGCGCGAAGGAGCGGGAGATCACCCGGATCCTCATGGGCGAGGGGCTCGGGATGGCCCTGGCCGGCCTCATCGGCGGACTCGTGCTGGGCGGGGTCATGGCCCGCATCCTCGTGCATGAGCTCCAGCCCCAGAAGTTCGGCTGGTCGCTCCGCTTCACGGTGCCCTGGACCGCCCTGGCCGGGCTCTCCCTGCTGAGCTTCCTGGCCGCGGCCCTGGCCATCCTCCCGGCCACCCGTTGGGGCGCGCGGCTCCGCGTGGATCGGGAAGCGGAGGAGGGCGCATGAAGCCCCTGCTGAGGCCCGCCCTCCTCTCCTGGGCCCTGCCCGCCCTCGCCCAGGACCCTGACCTGGAGAGCCGGATCCTCGAGGTCTACCGGCCCGGAAAGGTCGCTCCGACCAATGGCCCCGCCCGTCCCCCCCACGCCCAGGTGGGCGCACCGGCCCTCGCGCTTCCGCGAGATGCGGGGAGCCACCCTGAAGCCACCCGGGAGCGCTGGCTCCTCCGGGGCGTCCTCCAGGGCCCCTCCGGACAGCGGATCCCCTTCCAGGTCACCTTCCAGAGGCGCCGGTTCGCGGAAGGCGGGGGGACGGGCGCCTGGAGCCGATCGCAGATGCTCTCCGCGCAGGCGGCCCTCTGCCTCGGCTCCGGGCGCCGGATCCTCCAGGCCGAGCGACGCGGTCGCCTGGGCCTGGTCGCGGAAGCTGCCACGGACCGCCTTGCCCTGCGCTGCGATGGCTGGTCGCTGCTCCAGGGGCCCGGGGGCGACCAGGTGGAGCTCTCGGTGTCCCTGCCCGAGGGGAGGATGAGGTTGTCCTTCCCGCTCCCGGACGATCCCATCTCGCTGCCGGGCATCGATGCGCGGGATCCCATGCGCCGGACCCTGCGCCCGGGGCTCATCGCCCAGGGCCAGCTCGAGCTGAGTGGCCAGATGCCCCTGGAGCTCAAGGGACGGGCCAGCCTCCTCCAGGAGTGGGGCCCCGACGTGGACGAGGGCTTCCCGGGATGGGACCAGGGGCTCATCCAGTTCCGGGATGGCCGCACCTGGGTCTACCTCAACGAGCGCCCTCCCTCAGGTCACACCTCCAGCCGCGCGCTGCTCGTGGAGGTGGACGCCCAGGGTCGCCTGAGCCGTGTCCAGCGGGAGCCGCTCATCTCCCAGCGCAAGACCTGGCAGAGCTCCATCAGCGGGGTGCGCTACCCGGTGGCCCTCCAATTCCAGAGCTGGAACCAGATCATCTCCCTGGAGCCCTGGGCCGACAACCAGGAGCAGCGGACCCACTGGGCCGCCGGAAGCGCAACCTGGAGCGGTGCCTGCAAAGTCAAGGACGGCCGCGGTGACGACGCGGCCGATGCCTTCCTTGAACTGGCGGGATACGCCCACTCGATGCGGAACCGCTACTAGCTCCGCACGGCTTGGACGGGCTCAGATGGCGGTGCCACCCTCGGGGAGGTTCACTCCGGAGAGGGCCGCCGCCTTGGGGTTCACCAGGAGCTTCCCGCCGGTGGCCGGGCCCACCGCGACCACGGCGCCCTGCTTGGCGCCGGCTTCGGTGGTGGCGGCCACGGGCACCTTCAGGCCCGCCATGCGCTGGATCAGGAAGGTGGCCGCGGCGCTGCCATCCCCGACGATGCGGTCCCCGGCGAGGAGCACCACGACATCGGGCTTCTGGGCCGAGAGGCTGGCCGTGGCCTTGCCCATGTCCTGGGGGCCCTTCACATCGATGAGCACGATCTTCATGCCGCCGGCGGCGCCCGCCAGGGTCTGCACGTGGGCCTTGCTCCCACCCTGGTCACAGACCACCGCGACGGTGCTCTTGTCGGGCCAGGTCTTCCGGATCGCGGCGATCAGGGCATCGTACTCGCCGGCGAAGGCGGAGGTGGCGGTGAGCATGAGGGCGGCGGTGAGGAATCGGCGCATGGGTTCTCCTTACCCCAGGTATCGGCTGACTCCCATCGCGCCTTTAGCAAAAATATATTAACTGTTTTTTCAGATCGGAGTGCCGCCATCCGGGGCCGAAATGCCCACTGCCGCTGCGGCCTTGGGGTTCACCAACAGCCGACCCCCGGTCCCATTGCCCACCGCGAAGACCGCCCCCTGCTTGGCACCCGCTTCGGTGGTGGCAATGACGGGCACCTTCACACCGGCCATGCGCTGGATGAGGAAGGTGGCCGCCGGGCTGCCGTCGCCGGCCACCCGGTCCCCGGCGATGAGCACCACCACGTCGGGCTTGGCGCCCGAGAGGGATCCCAGGGCCTTGCCCATGTCCTGGGGGCCCTTCACATCGATGAGCATGATCTTCATGCCGCTGGCCGCGCCGGCCAGGGCCGTCACGGCCCCCTTGCTGCCGCCCTGATCGCACACCACCGCCACCTGCGTCTTCTCCGGCCAGGTCTTCCGGAGGGTGGACATCAGCGCATCGTAGTCACCGCTGAAAGCAGGCAGTGCGGCGGACAGCAGGAGCAACCGGGGGATGAGACGCATCGAGATAGCCTCCGCACCGCCTATCGGCGAGGATGGCCGGAGCCTGAATCCCGGTGCTCGTATCGAATATTTCCTAAGTCAGGATGCCGGCGATGCAGGCGGAGAGGAAGTTCGCCAGGGTGCCCGCCAGCATGGCCCGGACCCCGAGCCGCGCAAGGTCGCCGCGCCGCTCGGGCACCAGGGCCCCGATGCCGCCCACCTGGATGGCGATGGAGCTGAAGTTCGCGAAGCCGCAGAGGGCGAAGGTGGCCACCAGCTTCGCCTTGGCGCTGAGCTGGGTCATGGCCCCGAGGTCGAGGAAGGCCACGAACTCGTTCACAACCATGCGCTTGCCGAGGAGGGAGCCGATCTGGCCGGCCTCGCCCCAGGGCACGCCCATGAGGTAGGCGAAGGGCTTGAAGAGGGTCCCCAGCACCGTCTCGAGGCTGAAGGCGGGGTGGAGGGCCTTCATGATCCCGTTCAGCAGGAAGATGAGCGCGATGAAGGCGATGAGCATCACCGCCACGTTGAAGGCGAGCTGACCGCCCTCGAAGGCCCCACGCGCCGCGGCATCGAGCACGTTCGCGTCGTGGTTGGGGATATCCACCTGG
>CAZVKM010000249.1:0-2875 GCA_964627685.1 uncultured Solibacteraceae bacterium
GGATCTGGAAACGGGTGCCCTTGGTCAGAGCGAACTCTTCGTGGTGCTGCCCTCCGGCGTGAAGGTCCGCACCGCCAAGGTGGCCATCCCCGGCTTGGTGGACGCCCACGGCACCGCCGGCTTCTCCGGCCTCCTCAATCAGCCCCACGATCAGGAGCAGGTTGAGCGCAGCGCGCCCATCCAGCCGGAGCTCCGCGCCGTGGACGCCTACAACGGCCGGGACCCCCTCCTCGACTGGCTGCGGGACCATGGCATCACCACCCTGCACACGGGCCACGGTTCGGGCGTCCTCGTGGCGGGCGAGACCCTCATCGTGAAGACGGCGGGAGACGAGGTGGACGCCGCGGCCCTCAAGCCGGTGGCCATGATCGCCGCCACCCTGGGCGACGGTGCCAAGGTTCCGGAACCCGGCAAGGCGCCGGGCACCCGGGCCAAGGCCGTGGCCATGGTGCGCCAGGCCCTGGTGGATGCCCAGGAGTACGTGAAGAAGCTGGCCACCGCGGAGAAGGGCAAGGAGCCTGCCCGGGACCTGCGCAAGGAGGCCTTCGCCGCCGTGCTGAAGGGCGAGCGGCCCCTGCTGCTCACCGTGAACCGCGAGGCGGACATCCTCGCGGCCCTGCGCCTCCAGGCGGAGTTCAAGATCCCCGTGGTGCTGGATGGTGCGGCCGAGGCCCACCTCGTCCTGCCCCAGATCAAGGCCGCCGGCGTGCCCGTGATCCTCCACCCCTCCATGGCCCGGGCCCACGGGGAGATGGAGAACCTCAGCCTCGAGACCGCCGCCAAGCTCAAGGCCGCGGGCATCCCCTTCGCCCTGCAGAGCGGCTTCGAGGGCTACGTTCCCAAGACCCGCGTGGTGCTCTGGGAGGCGGCCATGGCCGCCGCCAATGGCCTCTCCTTTGAAGAAGCCCTCGCCTGCATCACCCGCGACGCCGCCAAGATCCTCGGCGTGTCGGACCGCGTGGGCACCCTGGAGGTGGGCAAGGACGGCGACGTGGCTTGCTACGACGGCGACCCCTTCGAGTGGACCACCCACTGCACGGGCACGGTGATCCAGGGCCGCGTGGTGAGCGAGGGCGAGCGGAACTAGACATACCCAACCCTGCGAAAGAGGTGACCCGTGAAGGCTTCGACCATGGTCCTGACCCTGATGACCCTGACCTTGCCACCAGCCTTGGCCCAGAAGCCGCTCGTGGTGAACGGCCGAACCATCCCCGCCGTCACCCTTGAGGTCCTCCTCAAGAAGGCGAAGGCTCAAGGGATGGAGGACACGCCTGTGCTGCGCAAGATGATCCGGGAGAACCTGATTAAGCAGGAGCTGCTCTACCAGCGCGCCCAGAGCGAGGGCTTTACCGACCGGCCGGAGCTGAAGTCGGACGCGGAGGAGGCCCGGCGGACAGTCTTCATCCGCGCCATGGTGGGTGAGTTCTTGAAGGGAGCCATCAAGGACCAGGATCTTCGTGCGGAATACGAGGCACACAAGGCCAAGCTTTCTGGTGAAAAGGAATACCTCGCGAGACATATCCTTGTGGATAAGGAAGAGGAGGCAAGGGCCTTGATCGCCCGCCTCAAATCGGGCGCGGATTTTGAGAGGCTCGCCAAGAATTCCACGGACCCCGGCACCCGGGACAACGGGGGCTTCCTGGACTGGGCACCCGCCACCAACTACCCCCCGGAGTTCGCGGCGACGCTCACCAAGCTGCCGAAGGGACGTCTCCACGATGCACCTGTGAAAACCCAATTCGGATTCCACATCATCCGCCTCGACGACATCCGAAGCGCGCCCATCCCCTCCTTCGAGGAGCTCCGATCCAAGCTGCTCCAACAGGTGCAAAGCCGGAAGTTCGAAGAGCTGCAGACCTCGTTGAGGAATGCCGCCACCCTCAGCGAGTAATCAGGAGGGATTCCTTGAAGGGAGGGTCGGTTCATCCAGGGCGGCCTTCCCGCCGCCCTGGCAGGCGATGAAGAGGAAGCAGAAGGCGTAGAGCAGGGCCAGTTCGCCCTCATTCACCGCCGGGAAGAGGCCGCGCCCCAGCTGGAACTTCCAGTGGAACTGGGTGTAGGCCACGGCCATGGTGCCACTGGCCAGGAAGGCGGCCCAGCGGGTCTGCCAGCCCAGCATCACGGCGAGTCCCGTGACCAACTCGATCACCCCGCCGAACCCGATCTGGGAAAGGAGGGCGGGCTTCGCCTCCGAGAAGAGCCCGAAGACCTTCTGGGCCCCATGGAAGGCGAAGCAGAAGCCCGCGACGATGCGGAGCAGGGCGTAGGCGGACGGGGTGTGGCGTTCGAGGGCGCGCATGGGGATCTCCACTTCCAGGATGGAGCTCGGGTCGGCCTTGTTCGCCTCGGTGGGGCGGAGGGCCGGGTCCATGGGGTGGAGAAACATTCAAACGAGGGGATTGACAGTGACGCGTCGAATCCCGCAGACTCTCGAACTCCCAACCGCGGGTCGAACCCGCCTTCGAATGGAGCCTTCCGTGAACCGCCTCATCCTCCCAGCCCTGCAGCCCGCGGCCTTGGCCGATGCGATGCTGCGCCGCGCCGGGATGGATTTGGCCAATCCGGCAGGCGGCGAAGGTTCCCACGCGGACCGCAGCTTCCAAAGCTGCACCACCCCCAACTGAGGCGGGCCCTGGAGACATAGGGCGCCGGGTCACGACCCACCGCCCTGTTCCCCGATGTGGCCGGGCCTTTGGTGTGGCGCATCCTCCCGGGACCCCATCCCCGCACGGCCGAGGCCGAGGCGGGCCACCCCTCTTTGACAACCGCATAGCTGTACCCGTTTTTCGTTCTGATTCGGAACGGGACCTGGATCTCTGCCCCTCCGGCAGCGGCGCCGAAACCATGACGCGCCGCACCGGCCCCTGGCGGACCC
>CAZVKM010000249.1:2975-4483 GCA_964627685.1 uncultured Solibacteraceae bacterium
CGAAGCCCTCGACCAGCTCAAGCGCATCGCCGCCCTGCCCTGGGTGTTCAAGCACGTGGCCGTGATGCCCGACGTGCACCTGGGCAAGGGGGCGACCGTGGGCTCCGTCATCGCCATGAAGGACGCCGTGGCACCCGCCGCCGTGGGCGTCGACATCGGCTGTGGCATGGCCGCCGTGAAGACCAACCTCACCGCCGCCGACCTGCCGGAGTCCCTGCGGGCCCTGCGCCTCGACTTCGAGGCCGCCGTGCCCGTGGGCTTCAACCAGCACAAGGAGGTCCTGCCCTTCGCCGAAGGCCTGCCCCTCTGGACCGCCTTCGAGGATCTCGATGCCGGCGTGCAGGACGCCTTCGCCAAGGCCCGGCGCCAGCTGGGCTCCCTTGGCGGGGGCAACCACTTCATCGAGCTCTGCCTCGACCAGGACCAGGGTGTGTGGCTCATGCTGCACTCCGGGTCCCGGAACATCGGCAACCTGCTGGCCCAGATCCACATCGGCGTGGCGCGCAAGCTCACGCACAATGCAGGGCTGCCCGACCGCGACCTCGCGGTCTTCCTGGCCGGCACGAAGGAGATGGCGGCCTACCGCCACGACCTCTTCTGGGCCCAGTCTTACGCCTTCGCCAACCGCGAGGCCATGCTGACCCTGCTGAAGGCCGTGCTGGTGGACCACTTCCCCGAGGTGGCCTTCGAGGCGCCCATCCTCTGCCACCACAACTACGTGTCGGAGGAGGTGCACTTCGGCGAGGAGCTGCTGGTCACCCGCAAGGGGGCCATCCGCGCCGGCCGCGGCGAGTGGGGCATCATCCCCGGCTCCATGGGGACGCGCTCCTACATCGTGCAGGGCCTCGGCAACCCCGAGTCCTTCGAGAGCGCCTCCCACGGCGCCGGCCGCCGCATGAGCCGCACCAAGGCCCGGCGGAAGCTGAGCCTGCGCGACCTCGAAGACCAGACCCGGGGCGTGGAGTGCCGCAAGGACACCGGCGTGCTGGACGAGGCCCCCGCAGCTTACAAGGACATCGACCAGGTGATCGCGAACCAGGCCGACCTCGTGGAGGTGAAGTACCAGCTCAAGCAGGTGCTCTGCGTGAAGGGGTGACCCTCCGCGCCGCACCTTGACCTCCCCCTCCCTCGCAACCCAGAGGGAGGGGCTGGGGGGAACCCTAGGTAAGTGCGGCGCGTGATTCCTCGGAGGCCCGCCTCCGATCGGAATTCCGCGTCCCGCGATTCGGCCTGAGGCCCACCCTCCCGTTTTGGACCACGCAGCGTCCCAACCAGGGGTTCGAATCCCCAACGGCCTTGTACGCCGTGCATCGGTATGCACCGCTCCGCAAGGAGCTTGTTCCACCCACCCGCCGGGGCCCCGGCCCCTGCCCACGGATCCGTCCGGGGGCGGGGAAGCCGCGGCCCCGTGGGCCCCACCCCTCCGCAGGTTGGAGGGGGCCCGGGGCCGACCCCCCCGATCCGCTGCACCTGGGCGGATCGGCGCCGGCCCCCGGCAGGGGCCTCCG
>CAZVKM010000250.1:0-4464 GCA_964627685.1 uncultured Solibacteraceae bacterium
GCACCTTCGAGACCGTGGCCACCTTTGTGCTGGAGCTGAGCCTGAAGCAGTCGGGCCGCGGCTTGATCTGAGAACGATAAGCCTCGGCTTAAGATGAATAAAACCATGCTGACGGGGCCCTGATCACGGGATGGGGATGGCATACTCACCGGACCCCCCCGCCTCAGGCTTCGGTCCCCCCAGGTCCTTCGGCTGTCCAATCTGTCTGATTCCAACGAATTGAGGAGCGTGATGACCCCCGCTTGCCGTCGATCCCACCCTTCCGCCTCCCGGACCTGGGTCCTCGGTCTCGGCCTGGTCGGCCTGCTGACCGGCTGTGCCCAGAACGACCTGTCCAACCGGACGGGCTCGACCACGACCTCGGGCGGTGCGCCTTCGGTCTCCCTGGACCGGTCGACGGTGACCCTGCAGTCGGTCACCAACTCGGGCACGCTGCCCTCGGTCAACCTGGTGGCCACCTACTCCGGGGACAAGATGGTGGTGGGCGTCCCCGCGGGGACCCCGTCCCCCACCTGGCTGTCGGTCTCCACGAACAGCCTGACCCCTGGCCGCGTCGTCTACATCCTCGCGGCCACGACCACCGCGATGACCGCGGGCACCTACACCACGACCCTGCGCTTCTCCACCGCCCGGGCGGATGGCTCGGGCGCCACCTACAAGGACCTGCCGGTCACCTACACCCTCACGGCCGCCCTGGTGGCCGAGGGGGCCACGCCGATCCTGGCGCCTGCGCCCGAGCCCGAAGCCCCCAAGGTCCCCGCGGATCTGGAGGCCTTCGCCCAGTCCATGGGCATCGGGCACATCCTCTGGGCCTCGGAAACCCCCAAGCCCTGAGCGGTGGGATCCTGCCGGAGTGAGGGGGCCCCGGGCCCCCTCACTCCTGCTTCATGGCCCCCGGGGCGCCGGTGAGGGCGTCGAACCGCTCCAGGGGGGCGCCGAGGGCGAGGAGGGGGAACCGCGCGGGCTCCCCCCATCCGCCGCGGAGCAGGGCGCTGTGGAAGGTCCCCCAGTGGAAGAGCCCATCCGGGCTGCGGGGATCCAGGAGGTAGAAGGCCACCCGGCCCCGGGGCTGGGCCAGGGGAACCCACAGCCCCGCATCCAGGTCGCCCGGAGTCCATTGGGGCTGCCCCTTGGGCCGATCGGGGCTCCAGCGGCCCTGGAGGTCCAGCTCGAAGACGCCCTGGAAGGGCCGGGCCCCCACCTTCCTCGAGGACTCCACGAAGTGGGACTCGGGCAGGGGCAGGCGCATGGAGCCGGGGAAGACCTTGATGCCATGGGCCTCGAGGATGGGGCGCACCTGGCCGGCCCAGGAGGCGGAGATCAGGTATCCCGCAGGTGGAAGCACCTTCCCCTCCGGGAGGTCCTCGAAGGTGGTGTAGCTCGGGAGGGTGAGGGCGCGACGGCTGAGCTCACGCTCAGGTCGCCCCTCGGCATTGCGCTGGAGGGTCACGAGCTCGAAGGGGGCCTGCTCGGTCTCCTTCAGGCGGGCGGCCAGGGGCAGGGTCACGCCGCTGGGCAGGCTGTGGGTCCGGATGGCGGTGGCGGCCTTCACCTCGTCGACGTGGGCCGCCATCCATTTCAGGGTGGCCAGTACGAAGGTCCGCGTGTCCCGCACCCGGGCCTCGAAGGAACGGTAGACGTAGGCCTCGCTCAGGATGCCCAGTCGGCCCTGCAGGCCCGCATAGTTCACCAGGTAGCGGGGCAGGGGATCGTAGCTCTCCCAGCGCTGGGGGTCCGTGGCCGCCTTCTCATCCGGGGCGAAGTTGCCATAGTCCCAGGTGGGGAGGCCCTCGCCCTTGAGCTGGTCGCGGACCTCCACGAGCATCCTCCGGTTGAAGCCGAGGAGCGCGGGATCCGCTCCCAGGGCCAGGCTGGGAGACCAGGTGAGGTGGAAGCCGTGGGTGCTGCCATTGGTGGTGTGGAGGTCGAAGACGGCATGGGGATCGAAGCTGGAGAGCATCGCCAGGAACCAGCGGGTGTTGGAGGCCTCCGCCTTCATGGCGTCCCGGTTGAGGTCGAGGCCCCGGTCCGTCTCCCGTCGGCCCACGCCACCGGCAGGGTTGGGCTGGTGCCGGCGGTGGGCGGGATCCAGCGCGTCCGTGCCCTCGGCGTTGTAGCAGGGCATCACCACGAGCTCGATGCGCTTGCGGACCTCCGGGTGCTGGCCCTCCAGGAGCTCGCGCAGGAGGATCTGGAGGGCCTCCTTGCCTTCCACCTCGCCCGCATGGATGTTCCCGTTCAGGTACACCCGAAGCGGATCGGGGCCCGTGGCGGGAAGGCGCCAGGCCTGGAGGGGCTTTCCGCCTTCGGTGCGGCGGGGGGCGGGGGTGGGCGCCCATGAGGTGAGCTCCGCATGCCGCCGGGAGAGCGCCGTCATGAAGGCGGACACCTCCGTGGTCGTGGAGGTGCGGGTCCAGTGGCTGGCCTCGGGCACGGTGGGGGGGACCTGGGAGAGGAGGCCCAGGCCGGCGGCGAGGAGGAGGGGAAGGCGGGCTCGGGCGTTCATGGCGTCTCAGGTTCCCATCGTCGCAGGGGCCAGGAGGAGGCTTGGGGGCGGGGCGCTCCGAGGCCGGGGGGAAGCTCCAGCTCGGTGGACCGGGGAAGGGCCCAGGGCGGCTCCCCATGCCGATCCAGTGCCTCCCAGATCTCACCTCCGGAGGGCGTGCAGACCCACCGCTGGGTCTTCCCCTTCTGCTTCCGGGGCAGGCCCACCACCCGGGCGCCAGGGGTGGCCGTGGAGGCGTCGCGTCGGACGAGGAGGTAGGCGAAGGTGAGGTGCTGGCGGTCCAGGCCCGCGGCGGCATCGAGCTGCCTGAACCAGGAAGGGGGATCCCAGGGCGTCTCCGCCACGCACCACTGCCGCTCCAGTGCGAGCATGGGGCAGGGGCCCGGGCAGGGGCAGGGAGCCTGGATGGACCAGGGCGGTTCCAGGAAGGCCTCCCGCAGGGCCATCAGCCGCCGGGTGGGCCCCAGCAGGGCCGGCTCCAGGATGAGGAGGGTGCCCCCGGGCGCGAGCCGGGCCTTGAGGGCTTCGAGGAGGCGGGCCTGATCGGCCTCGGGCAGCTCGTTGACCACATGGCCCAGCAGCACCAGGTCGGGTCGCCCCTCGGGCAGGGCGGGGAGGCGCTGCGGGCGGGTGGTGAGGGACACCCCCAAGGGGGGGAGGTGCGCCTCCGCCCAGGCCAGGGCCTCGGGGCGGAGGTCCGTGAGGGTGAACCGGGCCTCGGGCCAGAGGACGGAAGCCGCCAAGGTCAGCACACCTGGGCCGCCCCCGAGGTCCCAGACCTCCCTGGGGGACGGGAAGGCCCCCGGTCGCTCCGCGAGGATCCAGGCCAGGGAGGCGGCCTGGGCCCAGCCATGGTGGGCCAGGTAGGGGGGCAGGTTAGAGGCCTCGAAATAGTCCCCCTTTGGTTGTCCCTCAAGCCGGTTGAACCGGTTGGAGAGGCTCCGGAGCTGATCCGCCCAGGTGGCGGGCAGGGGCCCTCCAAGCAGGGGAAGGGCCGCCTCCCAGCGTGTGCGGAGGCGGCCCAGCAGGTGGGGATCGGCCTGGATCACTTCGCCGGAGCGGTGGCCACGGACGGCAGGTCCGCGGCCTTGGGCTTCACCGTGCCGAAGATCCGCTGGTTGTAGACCACGAAGCTCACGGCGAACACCAGCAGGAGGGCCACCATTGCGGCGCCCCGCTTGGCGGAGGCCAGGCCCTTGGGGGCCATCTCCACGGAGGCGGCCAGGGGGAGGATCAGGGCCAGCTTCAGGTGGAAGTAGCGGAAGGCGAAGGGGTCCATGTGCCACTGGATCTTCTGGACCATGGCGAGGAGGCCCACGATGATGGCGGCCCGGATGGGCCAGGTCACCGCCTGCTTCCACACCGTGGCGGCCAGGCCTTTGAGGTCCTCCCGCTCCTGCTCGAAGCCGGAGAGGAGGAGGGAGACCACGGCACCCCCGAGGGCGGTGCCGAGGCAGACGAAGTGGATCCACTTGAGGAGATCGAGGGGGCTGAGGTGCATGGGCATCCTTGGATGATCGAGGGTCCCAGTGTAGCCCACGGCCGCGGGGCCTGCTGATAGCCTTCCTGGGGAGGCCAACATGTCCAAGCTTCGGGTCGCGGTCGTCGGGGTGGGCCACCTGGGGCAGCACCATGCCCGCATCGCCGCCCAGTCGCCCCACGCCATCCTGGTGGCGGTGGTGGATCCCGGCGCGGAGCGGGGCCGTGAGATCGCCGCGAAGTTCGGCACCCGCTGGGTGGCCACCCTCGCGGAGATCCTGCCGGAGGTGGACGCGGTGCAGATCGCGGCGCCCACGGGGCTGCACCACCTCTTGGGCCTGGAGGCCCTGAAAGCCGACAAGCACGTCCTCATGGAGAAGCCCCTGGCGGCGACCCTGGAGGAAGGGCAGGCCCTGCTCGCCCAGCTGCAGGCCAAGCCGGGGCTCGTGGCAGCGGTGGGCCACCTGGAGCGCTTCAAC
>CAZVKM010000251.1:0-4423 GCA_964627685.1 uncultured Solibacteraceae bacterium
AGAGCGTCGCCCTCATCGGCGACGTGGAGGGCAAGGACGCCATCATCTACGACGATGAGATCGCCACCGGCGGCTCCATCAAGGAGGCCAGCCGGATCCTGCGCGAGTTCGGCGCCCGCACCGTGCGCGTGGGCGTCACCCACGCCGTGTTCAGCGGCAGCGCAATGGCCACCCTCAACGAGGCGGGCCTCGATGAGCTGGTGGTCACCGACACCATCCCCATCCCCGCCGACAAGCGCGCGGGCATGAAGAACCTCCGCGTGCTCAGCACCGCCGGGATGTTCGGTGATGCCATCCTGCGCATCCATGGCGGCCGGTCCATCAGCGAGATGATGGATTGAAGCCCCGGGAGGGGGAATCCCGGGAGGGCTTCGCAGCACGCCTGCAGGCCCGCCTGGGAGAGCCCACGCCCGAGACCCCCGTCTCCGCCTTCGGGCGGGCGGGGGCCGAAGCGCAGGTCGCCTTCACCACCGTGGTGCTGGCCGCCCACCGCGCCGCGGAGCTCTACGCGGCCCACTCGGCCCTGGGCCTCCTCCTGGACCTGGGCCTGGAGCCCCGCCTCCGGGAGGGGGCGGACCTGGAGACGCTCCTCGCCGGCTTCGCGCCCCAGAGCCGCCTGCCCCTCCACTGGATGCTCGAGCTGCTGGTGGATGAGGACCTCCTCCGCCACGAGGGCGAGCGCTACCGCCTCGACTGGGCCGGGGAGCCCGAGCTCACCGCCATCCGGGAGGCCTCGGAGGCCCTGGCCCCGGGGCAGGGCGTGAACCTGGACCTGCTGGACGCCGTGCGCCGGCAGATCCCCCCCTTCTTCACCCAGGGGAAGGCCGGGGAGGGCCTGCTCTTCGACTTGGCCCTGCTGCCCCTGTGGAGCGCCTACTTCCACAACGACAACGCCGTGTACCGGCCCAACAACCTCCTGCCCCTGCTGGCCCTGGAGGATGGCCTGCCGGAAGGGGGCCGGGTGCTGGAGGTGGGCTCCGGCGCGGGCTCCTTCGTGCGCCTCCTCCATGCCCGCTGGCAGGCCGCGGGCCGCCTGGACCGCTTGGCCACCTACCACTTCACGGACGTGGCCCCCATGTTTCTCCGCCGGGCCCAGCGGGAGCTCGGCGCCGCCCTGCCCGGCCTGCCCCTCGCCATCCATCCCTTCGACCTCAACGCCCCGGCCCCCAGCGCCCAGGTGCCCGAAGGCGGGTTCGACGCGATCGTGGGCGTCAACGTGCTGCACGTGGCCAAGGACCTCGGCGTCACCCTCCGCGGCCTGCGGAGCCTCCTGGCCCCCGGCGGCCGCCTCATCGTGGCCGAGGCCCTCAAGCCCGACCTGGGCCACCCCATCTACCTCGAGTTCTTCTTCAACTTCCTCCACGCCTTCACGGACGTGGACCTGCACCCCGAGTGGCGGCCCTGCCACGGCTTCCTCACCCCCGAGTGCTGGACCGCCGCCTTCCTCGCCGCGGGCTTCAGCGCCGTGGAGGAGTACCCCCCCAGCCGGGGCCTCATGTCCCTCAACCCCGCCTTCAACGTCGGCGCGTTCGCGGCGAGGGCCTGAACGGCAGCGGGCGCCCCGGAGGGCGCCCGCGCTTGGCTTCCCGCGAGGTCCGATCAGATCCCCAGCGTCACCACGTAGGCCTGGAAGCCCGAGGCGGTGGGCACGGCGAAGAGGCGGGCCGTGGTGCCGGCGGCGAAGGTGGTGGCGTTCCACTGGCTGCTGTCCAGGGGCGTGATGGTGACGATGCCGCCGGGCTGGGTGGCGACCTGGTAGACCAGGGTGGCGGCGCCCGCCGTGCTGCTGAGGGTCACGGTCTCGGCGCTTCCGCCGGTGGGCGTGAAGGTGAAGGTGCTGCCGCTCAGGGCGCCGGTGATCTGGCCCTTCTGCACGACGGGCAGCAGGATGGCGTTCTGGGCGTTCCAGGCGGCGCCGCCGGCGTTCCAGGTGAGGCCGCTGGCGCCGCGGGCGCTGTTGGCGGGCAGGCCGGAGAGCAGGCTCACCAGGCCGGCGCTGCCGGTGTTGGCGGCGGTGGGATAGGTGAAGTTCCACCAGGTGAAGCCGGAGGCGGCGAAGTCGGCGCCCTTGGTGTAGAGCGGGTTCGTGAAGGTGAGGCCCGTGTTGCCACCGGCGAGGGCCAGGGTGCCCTCATAGACGGCCCGCTCGATGTCCACCTGGGAGGCCACCAGGGCCGTGGGATCGTTCACCGTGAGCTGCACCTTGAACCCGGGGGCCACGTTGCCCAGGAAGGCGGTGCCGGTGCCGATGGGGGTGGCGCTACCGTGGAAGAGGTACTGGGTGCCGGCATCCACGTGCACGGTGGTGACCACGGGCGGGGTGTCGGGGCCCGCGGGGTTCCAGAGCACCTTCATGGTGCCGGCGGTGGTGTCCACGGCCACCACGTGCCCTTCGGGGCTGCACTTCCGCAGCTTGCTGGCATCGGCGGAGTACCACACCCGCACGAGGGTGAGCTTGCCGTTGCCCTGGAAGCGGGCCGAGGCCCGGAGGTACTTGCCCGCGGTGAGGGAGGCGGGCACGGAGGTGCTCGGCACGCCGGTGACCGTGGCCTGATCCAGGTCGTAGAAGAGCGTGCCGGTGGCGGTGTCCACATCGAGGGTGCGCGTGCCCTTGTGCTCCGTGGCCACGGTCAGGGAGGTGCCCGTCGCCGCCGTCACCTGGCCGCGCAGGTGGCGCAGGAGGAAGCCCGCCAGCGTGGGGATGGGCTTGTGGCGCACGCAGCGCTCGAAGTTCATGAGGAAGAGGTCGCTGCCGCCGGGGCCCTGCCCGGGGCGATCCATGATGAAGAGCGGGTGGCCGAGGTCGAAGTCCATCTGCACCTGGGTGGACTGACCCGCGGTGACCACGAGGGGCGCGCTCAGGTCCACCAGGAACCCGGGCAGGCCCACCACCTTCACGTTGCCGCCGGCCGCCGTGTAGGTGTGGCTCGGCGTCTGGTTGTCCGTGAGGGAGACGGAGGCGGGATCGATCTGCACCAGCACCTTGCCGTAGGTCCCCGCGGGCACCGTGGCGGAGGTGATGAGGTTGCCCAGGTCATCCAGCTGCACGAGGTCCAGGCTCACGGGGCTGGCCGCCGAGCTCTGGTCGTAGATGACCACGGGCGTGCCACCGCCCTGGGGCACGAGGGCCACCTTCTGGAGCACCACCTTCACGGAGGACCAGGTGTCCGAAGGCGCGTCCACCACCAGGAAGTCCACGCCGCCGGTGGGGGCCGTGGTGCTGGCGCTGGTCTTGGTGGACGAACCGCCACAGGCGGTGAAGAGGGCGAGGGAGGCCAGGCTCAGCACGGTGGCCTGGCTGAAGCGAGCGCGGGTCATGGGGACCTCCTGGGATGTCCAAGTCGGGGGACAGCGCTATGGAGGGGGCCCCGGGGGGGAAGGTTTAAGGGGATCCGGGGCCCGGCCTTGGCAGGGGGCCCCGGCTTGACGGACCCTGGAGCCATGTCCCTGCGCCTCCTGCTGATCCAGCGCGCCGCCCGCCTCCAGGACCGCCCGGCCTTCACCAGGGCCCCCTGGCCCACCCTGAGCTACGCCCAGCTCCGCAACCGGGTGGAGGGCACGGGCTTCGGCCTCCTGGCCGGAGGCGCCGCGGCCGTCCACGCCGCCACCGGCACTCCCTGGGACTGGATGGCGGAGCTCGCGGCCGCGGCCTCCGGCCTGCGCTGGGACCCCGCCGCCCCGGCCCTGGGCGGGGAGGTGCTGGGCGGCCGCGCCTTCAACTGCGACGAGGGCCGGGGCCTCTTCCATGCCCGGGAATCCCAGGTCTCCGAAGCCACCCCCTTCACCGCCACCCTCACCCAGGGTGAGCTCCTCACCCGCCTCACCCGCCTCAACGCCTCCCTGGGCTGGAGTCACGCCACGGTGGTGCACCTCCCCCCCGCGGCCTGGGGCACCGCCGCCCTCCGGGGGGCCCTGTGGAGCGCGCTCTACGCCGGGGCCCACGTGGTGGTGGCGGACCCGCCGCCGACCCCGCGCCGGTGGTTCCGGCGACCCGCCGCCACGCCCCCCTGGGACCTGGGGCCCTACGAGGCGCTCGGGCGATAGCGCGGCGAGGGCCTCGCCCACTTTGCCGCCCCAGGCGCCGAGCCGGCCCTTGAGGGCCATGCGCACCGCCGGGGGCAGCTCCCGGGCGGCCTCCAGGCCCTGGAGCCGCAGCGGCTCCGAGAGGCCGGGCCAGTCCCGCACCAGGGCCTCGGCGAAGGTGCCATCCCCCACGCGGCAGCGCGCCCGCCAGCGCAGGGGCGCCCCCAGGCCCGGCTCCCGGAGGCGGCGGCGCACCTCATCCTCCTGGCCCAGGCGCACGGCGATGCCCGCGGCGGCCTCCGCCGCCTCGCGGCCGCAGTAGGGATCGTCCAGCAGCCCATAGAGAAGCGGCAGGGCCTCCGCCGCGCCCACGGCCTCCAGGGCCTGGCAGACGCCGAAC
>CAZVKM010000252.1:0-4377 GCA_964627685.1 uncultured Solibacteraceae bacterium
ACCTGGGCTTCGCCCTCGTGGCCCTCGGCCTCCCTCCGGGCGGCGGTCAGGGCTGACGCGGCCTAGCGGGTCCGCCGCGCCGCCACCCAGGCCATGACCTCCAGGGGCGTCATGCGGTCCAGGTCCAGGGCCTCCAGTTCGACCCGCAGCGGATCGGGGTCGGGCTCGAAGAGGGGCAGGGCGGGCTGGAGCGCCGCCGCGGGCCGGGGCGGCGCGGCGGGGCGGTCGGAGGCCTCCGTCAGCAGGCGCTGGGCCCGGGCGATGACGGATCGCGGCAGGCCGGCGAGGCGCGCCACCTGGATCCCGTAGCTGCGGTCCGCGGGGCCTTCGGCGATGCGGTGCAGGAAGAGGAGCTGCTCCTCCCACTCCTGCACCTCCACGTGGAGGTTGGCGATGCGGGAGTCCTCGGCGAGGCCCGTGAGCTCGAAGTAGTGGGTGGCGAAGAGCGTCCGCGGCTCGCCCCCCTGCAGGTCCCGCAGGTGCTCGGCGATGGCCTCCGCCAGGGCCAGGCCGTCCCTCGTGCTGGTGCCCCGGCCGATCTCGTCGAGGATCACCAGGCTCGCCGGCGTCACCTGGTTGAGGATCCGCGCGGTCTCGGTCATCTCCACCATGAAGGTGGACTGGCCCTTGGAGAGGAAGTCGCTGGCGCCGATGCGGGTGAAGATGCGGTCCACCAGCCCGAAGCGCATGAGCTCCGCGGGCACGAAGGCGCCCACCTGGGCCAGCACCACGAGCAGGGCCGCCGTGCGCAGGAAGGTGCTCTTGCCGCCCATGTTGGGGCCCGTGACCACGGCCATGGGCTGCTCGGCGCTGAAGCGCAGGTCGTTGGGGATGCACTCGCGGCCCATGCGCGCTTCGAGCATGGGGTGGCGGGCGCCCGCCAGCACCAGCTCGCGGGAGTCGCTGAGCTCGGGCCGGGTCCACCCCGAGAGGCGGGCCCGCTCGGCGAAGGCGCAGAGCAGGTCCAGCTTGGCGAGGGCCTGGCTCAGGGCCGTGAGGCCCGCGCGGTCGGCGAGTACCTGGGTCAGGAGCCGCTTGAAGCCGGCCTCTTCCAGGCGCGCCTGGTCGCTCTCGGCGGAGAGGAGGCGCTGCTCGAAGGCCATGAGCTTCTCGGTGGTGAAGCGCTCGGCGTTGGCGAGGGTCTGCTTGCGGATGAAGTGGGAAGGCGCACTGGCGAGGTTCGCCTTGGTGATCTCGAAGTAGTAGCCGAAGACGCGGTTGTACTTGATCTTCAGGCTCTGGATGCCCGAGGCGGCGCGCTCCTCCTCCTCCAGCTCCAGCATCACCTGCTTGGCGTCCCGGGCCAGGCGGCGCACGGCGTCAAGCTCCGGGTCCACGCCCTCGGCGATGACGTTGCCCTTCTCCAGGTCCAGGGGGGGCTGCTCCGTGAGGCTGCGTTTCAGTTCCTCCCGCAGGCCGTCGCAGAGGGGGGTGCCCTCCTCCCAGAGGCCCAGGTCGAAGGCCTCCGCGAGGAAGCCCATCTCCCGCAGGCGCTCGGGCAGCTTGGCGGCCTGGATCAGGCCCTCGCGCAGGCTGGCCAGCTCCGGGGGCGTGGCCAGGTTCAGGGCCACGCGGCCCAGGAGGCGGTCCACGTCGGGAATGCCCTTGAGCACGGCCTGCAGGGGCTCCCGGCGGCTGTCGGCGGTGAGCCAGGCCACCTGCTGCCAGCGGCGCTCCAGGGACTCGCGGTCGCGCAGGGGCTGGTCCAGCCAGGTCTTCAGGAGGCGGCTGCCCATGCGGGTGCGGGCCAGGTCCAGCAGCTGGAAGAGGCTGCCGCTCTTGGACCCGTCCAGGCTGTTGCCGTGGATCTCCAGGTGGCGGGCGCTGGTGGCGTCCAGCAGCGGGCCCGTGGCGCCCAGCTCCAGGCTCACGCCCTGCAGGTGCGCGGGCTTGCCCCGCTGGGTGGTCTCCACCTGGTCCAGCAGCGCCGCCAACGCGCCGAGGGCGGCGGGGTAGGGCTCCAGGCCCACGCCCTCCAGGTGCTGCCAGCCGAAGAAGGCCTTCACGGTCTCCGCGGCGCGGTGGGCCTCGAAGCGCCAGAGGGGCAGGCGGGCCATGGGGATGTCCAGGGCCGGCGCCTCTGCACCTTCCGCCAGCACCAGCTCATGGGGGGCCAGGCGGTCCAGGGTGGCCTCCAGCAGCTCCGTCCCCTCGCCGGGGATCACGCGGATCTGGCCCGAGGCCAGCTGCAGCAGGGCCAGGCCCCAGGTGGCTCCAGCGCGGTGCAGCGCCCCCAGCCAGCGGCCGTCGTCGTCGAGCCAGGTGCCGGGGGTGATGATGCGGGCGATGGCGCGGGGCAGGAGGCCCTTCACCTCCTCGGCCTTGGCCGTGGGCTCCGCGATGGCCGCGGAATAGCCCGCCGCCAGCAGCTTGGGCAGGTAGCTCTCCAAGGCGAAGTGCGGCACGCCGCACATGGGCGTCTCCGACTCCGTGCCCTTGCCGCGCATGGTCAGCGCGATCTCCATCACCGGCGCCGCCTTCACGGCGTCCTCACCCAGCAGCTCGTAGAAGTCCCCCATCCGCGTCAGCAGGATGGCCTCGCCCGCCTCACGCTTGAGGCCGGCGATCTGCTGCATCATCGGGGTGGACATGGATCGATTCCAAAACGGAAAGACACGGAGGATGCGGAGGGGACGGAGATCACGGAGGGGTGGGGTGGGTGAAGATCACGCGTTTGATGCCGCCATCCTTCAGGGGCCAGGCCCAGAAGTTGAGGAGGAGGCCGACGGGGTGGTGGGAGAAGCGGAGGTAGGTGACCACCTGGGCTTCATGCGCCTTGGTGAGGTGTTCGACGGTTTTCAATTCGACGACGACCCCGTCATTGACCAGCAGGTCGAGTCGGTAGGCCTCGGGAATCTCCAGACCATGGTACGAGATGGGTACGGGCACTTCCTCCCGGACTGAGAACCCCTGGGTGCGGAGTTCCTGGGCAAGGCATCGGCGGTAGGAGGACTCCAGAAGGCCGGGGCCGAGCTCGCTCTGCACCTTGAATGCGGCCTTGAGCACCGCCTCCGTCAACGCTTCCAGCTCCATCCTCCCTCCGTGGTCTCCGCCTCCTCCGCGATCTCCGCGTCTTACATCTTTCCGCAGACGCGGTGCAGGGCCGCCACGAGGGGCTCGATGGCCTCCTCCTTCAGGGAGCAGAAGGCCAGGCGCAGGTCGCGGTCGCCCTGGCTGACGACGCCGACCTTCTCATCGTGGATGAGGGCCTGGCGCACGGTCTCGGCGTTGAGGCCTTCGCGCAGGCGCAGGAGGCAGAAGCAGCCGGCGTTGAAGGGGAACACGGTCCAGTGGGGGGTGGGCGCCGAGAGGGCGGCCTTGAGCTTGCGGTAGCGGGCGGCCATGAGCTGGCGCAGGGCCTCGAATTCGGCATCGTGGCGGGGGTCCAGCAGCTCCTCTTCGATGAGGTACTGGGTGAGGCCCACGGGGCTGCCCACGCCGGCGCGCACGAGGCTCATGGCCTTGTCCTGCAGCACGGCGGCGGCCTCGGCCTGCACGCCGAAGGTGAGGAAGCCCACGCGGCCCCCGAAGAAGTTCAGCTCCTTGGTCACGCCATCGCACTTGAGGGGGATGAGCTTGGGGGCGCGGCCGGAGAGGGCGGCCTCCGCCAGGTCGAAGAAGAGGCTCTTGGGGGTGGCGGAGTCCTCGAAGACCAGGCCGTGGTAGGCGTCGTCGCAGTACACGACCACCGTGCGGGTCTGGGCCGCCTCGATGAGGGCCTCCGCGATGGCCTTCAGCTCCACCGGCGTGGGGCTGTAGCCGCTGGGGTTCGAGGGGAAGTTGAGCAGCACGTGGGCCTTGGCGCCCTGCTGCGCGATCGTGGCCTTCAGGCCCTCGAGGTTGAAGCCGCCCTCGGCGTTGTAGAAGGGATAGGTAACGGTCTCCCCCTCCAGGCGCATGAGGAAGATCTGCTCGTAGTTGTCCCAGTACAGATCGGGGATGATCAGCGTGTCGCCGGCGGCGAAGAAGAGGTCCGCGGCCATGGAGAGGGCGTGGCAGATGCCATCGGCCACGTTGGGCAGGGCCACCTGGGCCATGCGCGCGTCCTCCTTCTGCAGCTTGGCGTGCCAGGCCTTGCGGGCCCGGTCGCGGCCCTGGATGGGGCTGTAGAGGAAGGCATCCTTGGGGGGCAGGGCCGCCAACTTCTCCTTGATGGGGGCCAGGGGCAGGGGGTTGCCGGCGCCATCGGTGATCTGGCCGATGGTGGCGTTGATGGTGCAGGCGGCGGCCTGCCCGGCCTGGAAGGGGATGCCCTTGGGGAAGAAGGCGCGGCGGCCCAGGGGGCTCAGGGCGGCGGCCACGGCGGGGGCGGCGGCTTCGAGTCGCTGGTTGCGGTCCTGGGCTTCGGGGTGGATGCGCACGGGGGCCTCGCAGGGG
>CAZVKM010000253.1:0-4361 GCA_964627685.1 uncultured Solibacteraceae bacterium
TCAACGAGACGCCCCCCCAGCTCGCCGCGGACCTCATCGATCGCGGCATCTGCCTGACCGGCGGCGGCAGCCTCATCCAGGGCCTGGATGAACGCCTCCGGAAGGAGACGCACCTGCCCGTCTTCCGCGCCGAGGACCCCCAGACCGCGGTGGTGCGCGGCACCGCCCTCCTGCTGGAAAACATCCCCCTCCTCCGCCGCATCCAGATCATGGATTAGACGTGACGCAGGGCTCCGGTCTCCGGTCTTCGCACCTCGGCGGGTCCACGTCCGCCGGACGACCGGCCGGAGGCCCTTGATGGCCCGCCCCTCCGCCTGGGGCTGGAACCCCACGGGCCGCCGCCGCTATGCGCTCCTGGTGCTGTGGCTGGGGCATGGGGCATGGGTGCTCCTCGGCCAGATCCCCGGTCGGGCCTGGAGCCAGGTGGCCACGGCCTTCGCCCACCCCTTCCAGGTCCTGGCGGATGGGTTCCATGGCTGGCGGGTGGCCCGGTCCCAGCGGGTGGCCGACCTCGGCGCCGCGCGGGCCGAGGTGGACCGTCTCCGTTCGGAGCTGGCCGCGCGGCAGCTCGAGGCGGAGCGGGTGGCCCCGCTGCTGTCGGAGGCGGAGGAGGCCAAGCGGCTCCTCGGCCTGAAGACCCAGATCCCCCTGGAGCTCCAGGGGGCGCGGATCCTCCACAGCACCCGTCCCGGCGCCTTCGGCGGCCTCGTGCTCGAGGGTGGGTGGGATCGGGGCTGGCAGCCCGATCAGGGCATCATCGCCCCCGAGGGCGTGGTGGGTCGCCTCTGGTCCGTCAATGCGACCCAGTCCCTCATCCTCCCCGCCGATGCCCCCAACGCCGCCCTGGCCGTGATGCTCACCCGCAGCCGGGCCACCGGGGTGCTCCAGGGGCTCGGGGATGGACGGGCCGAGATCCGGTACATCAACCCGCAGGAGGTGGTCCAGCCCGGCGAGGCCGTGCAGACCTCCGGACTGGATCGCGTCTTCCCCCGGGGCCTGCTGGTGGGCTATGTCACCGAAGCCCGGGCCTCGGACCTCGAGATGAAGGTGAAGGTGCAGCTGGCCGCCCCCCTCGACCGCCTCCGGCTGGTGCTGGTGCTGCCCCCGGAGCCGCCCCTCGAGGTGCAGCCCTCACTGCGGCCGGCCCTCAAGCCCGAGCCGCGGGCCCCGGGCCGCACCCGGAAGGAGGCCCACTGATGGCCCTCCGACGCCCCCCCCTCTCCCCCAGCGCCCGGGTGCTCATCGCTCTCGCCGGGGTGCTGGCCGTGATGGCCACGGCCCCCTGGCCCCGCATCCAACTGGTGCTCCACGTGGCCACCGTGCTCGTGCTGGCGCCGGATCCCCGCAACTACCTGGGCTCGGGCCTCCTGGCCACCGCCTCGGGTTGGGCCCTGGAGGGCAGCCTCAAGCTTTACCCCCGCCTGGGCGGGACCCCCTGGGCCGCCCTCACCCTCTGCCTCGGCGCCGCCTTCCTGGCGGAGCACTGGCCCCCGGAGAACCAGCCCCGCTGGTGGTTGCGCTGCCTGGGACTGACGATCGCCCTCGCCCTCCTCACCACCCTGATGGTCCGCCTCGCCGCGGGTGCGTGGCCCTCCCTCGGGGCCTGGGCCTGGCCCCTCGGCCTGCTGCCCCTCTGGGCCTCGCTCGGCTGGCGCCTCCAGTCCAACCGGAGCTAGGGCCCGATGGATCCCCGGGACCGCCGCCTCCTGACCCAGCGCCTGCAGGGCTTCCAGGGCATGGCCCTGCTGCTGGTGGGGCTCCTGGGCGCGGTCTACGCCTGGCTCCAGCTCGTCCGGCACGCGGACCTCAAGCAGCTCGCCCTGAGCCAGGCCGTGAAGGAGCGGACCGTGCCCGCCCCGCGGGGGATCGTGATGGACCGGAACGGGCACCACCTCGTGGACAACCGGAAGGCCCTCCACCTCGTGATCGCCGAGGAGGACCTCCCCAAGGACCCCGCGGTCATCGAGGCCCTCGCCGCGGCCCTGAGCCTGGAGCCCGAGCCCCTCAAGCGGAAGATCCACGCCTGGCGCCAGGGCGCCAAGGGGCGCTCCCTGGTGCTGGTGGAGAACCTCGACGAGGCGGGCATCGCACTCGCCGAGCGGGTGCGGAGCCGCTTCCCCTTCCTCGGGGTGGACATGGCCCCGCGGCGCGTCTACCTGGGCGATGAGCTGGCGGGCCACCTGCTCGGGTACGTGGGGGAGGTGGACGAGGCCCTGATGAAGAAGGATCCCGGCCAGTTCGCCCTCGGCGAGATCGTCGGGAAGGACGGGTTCGAGCGGGCCTCCAATGAGCGACTGAAGGGCGTGGACGGCGCCAAGAAGGTGCTGGTGGATCAGCTGGGTCGCGAAGTCGCCGTCAATGGTCAGCTGCCCGCCAAGGCGGGACGCAACGTCTTCCTCACCCTCGATGCGGGCCTCCAGCGGACCATCCAGGAGGCCTATGGCGAGGAGAAGGGGGCCGCGGTGGTGCTGGACCTCCGGGATGGGGGCGTGCTCGCCCTCTACAGCAGTCCGAGCTACGACCCCAACCTCTTCCTGAACCGCCTCAGTCAGGAGATGGTCGACCGCTACATCCGGAACCCCGTGAAGCCCATGCTCAACCGGGTCACCCAGGGCATCTACGCGCCGGGCTCCACCTGGAAGCTCCTGATGGCCATCGTGGGGCTCGAGAAGGGGGTCATCAAGCCGGAGACCGTCATCCACTGCGCCGGCAAGAAGAACTACTACGGGCGGGACTTCAGGTGCGACAAGCTCACGGGGCATGGCGGCCTCAGCCTCGTGGGCGCCATCGCCCAGAGCTGCGACATCTACTTCTACGAGGTGGCCTCCCGGGTGGACATCGATGACATCTACGAGGTCTCCGAGCGCTACGGCCTCACCGTCCCCACGGGCATCGACCTCCCCTTCGAGAAGGCCAGCCGGGTCCCCAGCCGGGACTGGAAGTGGAAGGCCCGGAAGGAGAAGTGGTACGCGGGCGAGACCATCAGCGTGGGCATCGGGCAAGGGGCCGTGGGCCTCACGCCGCTGGGCCTCGCCCGCTTCTACGCCCTGCTGGGCACCAAGGGCAAGCTCATCACCCCGCACCTCTTCTGGGGGTTCCAGGACGAGGCCACGGGCCAGGTCCAGCCCGCCCCCGTGCCCACCATGAAGGACTCCGGGCTCGCCCCCTGGATCTGGAGCTACCTCGATCAGGGCCTGGCTCAGGTGGTGGAGAACGGCACGGCAGCCACCAACCCCCTCGTCCGCCAGATCGCCCGGGAGGTGCCCTTCGTGGGCAAGACGGGAACGGCCCAGGTGGCCACCTTCGTGGACAAGTCCCACTACGCCCGGCAGGCCAAGCACCTCAAGGACCACGCCTGGTTCGCCGGCTACGCGCCCCGGGAGAACCCCCAGATCGCCTTCGTCTTCATCGCCGAGAACGCCGGATTCGGAGCGAGCACCGCCGCGCCCATGGCGGCGAAGGCCGTGAAGTACTGGTGCCTCGACCGCCTGCAGAACCCGCTACCTCCCCCCGGCGGGAAGATCCCCGACCGCTACCGGCCCAGTGAGCGTGCAAACGAGGAGGCCCAGCCATGATCCCCTGGCGGGAGCGCCTCAAGGCGCTGGATCGGCCCCTCCTCGCCCTCATGGGGGCCCTGGCCCTCCTGGGCGTCCTGACCCTCTACAGCGCCAGCCGGGGCACGGTCCAGGCCGACCTCTGGCTCAAGCAGGCCAGCTTCCTCCTCGTCTGCGTGGGGTTCATCATCCTGATCGCCTCCACGGATCCCGGGCAGATCTTCCGGGCCAGCTTCCCCCTCTACCTGGCTGGACTGGCGCTGCTGGTGCTGGTGCTGGTGGCCGGGAAGAAGATGGGCGGAGCCGCGCGCTGGTTCGAGTTCCGGGGCATCCAGTTCCAGCCCTCGGAGCTGATGAAGTGGCTGGCCCTGCTCTACGTGGCCCACCGGCTCGGCCGTGACCCCGTGGAGCAGGTGCGCCTCCTGGACCTGGTGGCCGCCCTCCTGCTCGTCCTCCTCCCCATGATCCTCGTGCTCAAGCAGCCGGACCTCGGCATGGCCCTGAGCTTCACCCCCATCTTCGCGCTCTTCATCCTCATCCGTGGGCTCAAGGCCCGCTGGGTCGCGCTGGGCCTGGTGCTCCTCTCCCTCGGGGGCGTGGTGGCGTGGAAGAAGGTGCTGAAGCCCTATCAGAAGCAGCGGGTGCTCACCTTCCTGGACCCGGAGAGCGACCTCCAGGGGAAGGGCTATCAGATCCACCAGAGCAAGATCGCCATCGGCGCCGGCGGGGTGCTGGGGCGTGGGTTCACGGCGGGCAGCCAGACCCAGCTCAACTTCCTCCCCGTGAAGACCACGGACTTCGTGTTCG
>CAZVKM010000254.1:0-4304 GCA_964627685.1 uncultured Solibacteraceae bacterium
GGAACCCCGCGGAGGACCCCATGGAACGCAGCCACCTCTGGTATTCGGCCTTCAAAGGCAACCACCTGATCCTGGAGCGGAACCTCCCCGGACTCTCGGAGGCCCAGGTCCGCCAACGGCCCGCCGAGGGCGTGGCCTGCGTGGGGTGGACCCTGGGCCACCTGATCCGCGCACGTCAGGGGTTGCTGAAGCTGGTGGGTCGCCCCGTGGCGGAGGATGCCTCGCTCGCCCAGTATGGTCGGGGGAGCACCGGCGCCGAGTGCGGCCACGACCTCCCCGAGCTGCTGGCGCGGTTCAAGGCCACGGCCGAGGCGCTGAAGGTGGCCCTCCTAGCGGTGGAGGACTGGGACCGCCCCGCCCTGAACCCGGCCCTCCAGGTGGAGCAGCCTCTGGAGCAGGTGGTCGCGTTCCTCTACATGCATGAGTGCTACCACCTCGGGCAGGTTGGCACGGCCCGCAAGCTCCTGGGCCTTCCCGGCGCCATCTGACCCGAGTCCGGGCCGGGAATGCGATAGTGGTCCCATGAAGCTCCTGCTCGGCATCACCGGCTCCATCGCCGCCTACAAGTCCGCGGACCTCGCGCGCCTCCTCACGCGGGAGGGGCATGAGGTGCGCTGCGTGCTGACGGAGGCGGGCGCACGCTTCATCCCGGCCCTCACCCTCGCCAGCCTCACGGGGCAACCCGTGCACGGCGCGAATCCGGAGCTGAGCGAGTGGCGGCCTTCCCCGGTGGTCGAGCACATCGACCTGGCCCGGTGGGCTGACCTGGTGGCGGTGGTCCCCGCCACGGCGGACATCATGGGCAAGACCGCGCATGGCCTCGCGGACGACCTCCTGAGCACGATCCTGCTGGCCACCCGCGCCCCCATCCTCTGGGCGCCGGCCATGAACACGGGCATGTGGGAGAACCCCGCCGTGATGGCCAACGTGGCCCGTCTTCGGGAGCAGGGCCACCGCTTCGTGGAGCCCGGCGATGGGCTGCTGGCCTGCGGGGAGCAGGGGCAGGGGAAGCTCGCCGAAGTGGAGGAGATCGCCGAGGCCATCCGCGCCCTCGGCAATCCCAAGCTGCCCAGCCTCCTCGGACGGGAGGTCCTCGTCACCGCGGGACCCACCCGGGAGGACCTGGATCCTGTTCGGACGATCACGAACCGGAGCACGGGGATCATGGGGGTCCATCTGGCCCGGGCGCTCCGGGACGCCGGTGCGAAGCCCCACCTGGTGCTGGGCGGCGACGCGGCGGCACCCTGGGGCGTCCCCACCGTGCGGGTGCGCAGCGCGGAAGACATGCTCGCCGCCTGCCGGGAAGTTTGGCCCCGCATGGCGGGCTGCTTCGCCGCGGCTGCCGTGGCCGACCAGCGCCCGGAGATCCGGGCGGAGCAGAAGGTGAAGAAGCAGGAGGGAGCCGAGACGCTGGTGCTCGTGCGCACCCCTGACATCCTGGCCACGCTCTCGAAGGAGAAGCGGTCCGGACAGTGGCTGGTGGGCTTCGCGGCGGAGAGCGAGGCGCACGTGGCCCATGCCGCCCAGAAGCTGGCGAAGAAGGGACTCGACGCCGTGCTGGTGAACGACATCGCCTCCGGTCGCGGCTTTGGCCTGCAACCCAACACCCTCACCCCGGTGACGGGTGCGGGCGCCCAGGCCCCGCTGGGTCCCATGCCGAAGGACGAGCTGGCCCGGGCCGTGGTGGTCTGGTGGGCCGGGATGCTCGGCTAGGTGGACCGCAGCGGGTCAGGCCGCTCGCCCACCGGGCGGAACTGGCCCGTGTCCGGGTCATAGGCCGTCACGTGGCCATCTTCGATGTGGTACACCCAGGCGTGGAGATGGAGCTGCCCCAGGGCCAGCTTCTCCTGGGCCGCGGGGTGGGTGCGGAGGTTCTCCAGCTGGACGAGGACGTTCTCCTTCACCGTGGCCATGTGGTGATCGTGGCCCTCGAGGTCCGCATAGCTGGTCTCGATGAGGCGTCGGGTGGGCTCGGCGTGGGAGAGCCATGACTCCAGGGCCGGGAAATCGGAGGGCGGATCCATGAGGGCGCGCATGGCCCCGCAGTGGCTGTGGCCGCAGACGATCACGTCGTGGATGGGCAGCTGGCGGAGCGCGAACTCGATGGCCGCGGCTTCGGAGCTGCCGGGTTCGTAGCGCGGGACCAGGTTGCCGACGTTGCGGACGAGGAAGAGCTCGCCCGGGTCCGTCTGGGTCACCATGTTGGGGTTGATCCGGGAGTCCGCGCAGGTGATGAACAGCACCTCCGGCTTCTGGCCATGGGCCAGCGAACCGAAGAACTCGGAGGCGGGTCGGAAGACTTCCCTCTGGAAATGGTGGATTCCATCCACCAGACGCTGAATCGGCATGACTCCATTGTCTCCGGGTAGACCCCGGGGCGCCGCAGGAAATCCGCAATCGTCGGCCCAGGACGCGAAAAGGGCGCGGAGACCGCGCCCTTTCGTGGGGGAGGATCCGCTCAGAAGCCGCCGGACTCGATCTCGGGCCGGAAGACGAGGCTGGCCTTCACGTAGTCCCGGTTGAGGCGGGCGATGTTCTCGAGGCTGATGCCCTTGGGGCAGGAGGCCTCGCATTCGCCGTGGTTGGTGCAGGTGCCGAAGCCCTCCGCGTCCATCTGGGCGACCATGTCCAGGGCGCGGGAGATGCGCTCGGGCTGGCCCTGGGGCAGGAGACCCAGGTGGCTGACCTTGGCGCCCACGAACAGCATGGCGCTGGCGTTGGGGCAGGCGGCCACACAGGCGCCGCAGCCGATGCAGGCGGCGGCATCCATGGAGCGGTCGGCGTTGTCCTTGGGGATGGGCAGCGCATTGGCATCCTGGGCGGTGCCGGTGGGGGCGGAGATGAAGCCGCCGGCCGCGATGATGCGGTCGAAGGCGCTGCGGTCCACCATCAGGTCACGGAGGACCGGGAAGGCCGTGGCCCGCCAGGGCTCGAGGGTGATGACGTCGCCATCGTTGAAGCTGCGCATGTGCAGCTGGCAGGCGGTGGTCCGGTCACGGAGGCCGTGGGGCCGGCCGTTGATGACCATGCCGCAGGCGCCGCAGATGCCCTCGCGGCAGTCGTGGTCGAAGGTGATGGGCTCCTCGCCCTTGCGGAGGAGGTCCTCGTTCACGACATCGAGCATCTCGAGGAAGGACATCTCGGTGCTGATGCCCTTGGCTTCGTAGTTCTTGAAGCCCCCGGGATCCTGGGCGTTCTTCTGCCGCCAGACCTGGAGCGTGAGGTTCAGGTGCTTTTCCATGGGTCGCTCCTACTTGTAGCTGCGGGTCGCGAGGTGGACGTTTTCGAAGGACAGCTGCTCGGTGTGGCGCACCGGCGTCTGGCCCTCTCCCTTGTACTCCCAGGCCGCCACGTGGGCGAAGTTGGCGTCGTCACGCTGGGCCTCGCCGTCCTCGGTCTGCCACTCCTCACGGAAGTGGCCGCCGCAGCTCTCGCGGCGCTGGAGGGCGTCCTGGCACATGAGCTCGCCGAGCTCCAGGAAGTCGGCCACGCGGCCGGCCAGCTCGAGGCTCTGGTTCACCTCGGAGCCGGTGCCACCCACCTTCACTTCCTTCCAGAAGCGGGCGCGAAGCTCGGGGATGAGCTGGAGGGCCTTCTCGAGCCCCTTCTCGTTGCGGGCCATGCCGCAGTACTCCCACATGACCTTCCCCAGCTCCCGGTGGAAGTGGGTGGGCGTCTCCTTGCCGTCGATGGAGAGGAGCTTGTTCATGCGCTCCTTCACCGTGGCGACCGCGGCCTTGGCCTCGGGCTGGTCGGCGTTCATCTTGTCGGGCTTGTGGCCGGCCAGATAGTTCCCGATGGTGTAGGGGATGACGAAGTAGCCATCGGCCAGGCCCTGCATGAGGGCCGAGGCGCCCAGGCGGTTGGCGCCGTGGTCGCTGAAGTTGGCCTCGCCCATCACGAAGAGCCCGGGGATGGTGCTCATCAGGTTGTAGTCCACCCACAGGCCGCCCATGGTGTAGTGCACGGCGGGGTAGATGCGCATGGGGGTCTTGTACGGGTTGTCGTCCGTGATGCGCTCGTACATCTCGAAGAGGTTGCCGTACTTGGCGGCCACCGCGGGGGCGCCGAGGCGCTTGATGGCGTCCTCGAAGTCGAGGTAGACGCCGCGGCCGCCGGGACCCACGCCCAGGCCCGCATCGCAGACCTGCTTGGCGGCGCGGCTGGAGATGTCACGGGGGGCGAGGTTGCCGAAGGAGGGGTACTTCCGCTCCAGGTAGTAGTCGCGGTCCTCTTCCTTGATCTCGCTGGGCTTCTTGCCGCAGTCCTCGGCCTTCTTGGGCACCCACACGCGGCCGTCGTTG
>CAZVKM010000255.1:0-4300 GCA_964627685.1 uncultured Solibacteraceae bacterium
TTTGCGCCTGCTGTCGGATGGTGACTCGGGCCTTCGGCCGCTCGCCCCTTCGGGGCCGCCATCGCCTTTGGCGATGCGGTCCTATCCTCCCGCCGCTTCGCTTCGGTCGGATGGTCATGGCCTCCGGCGCTGAATCCCAACGCGGCCCCCACAACGGGAAAGGGCGCCTTGCGGCGCCCTCGAATCCCGGAACGGACCTCGCTTACTTGGAAGCGACGTACTCCTTGAGCGAAGCCGCATTGGGCTTCATGGCTTTTTCGCCCTTCTTCCAGTTGGCGGGGCAGACTTCGCCGTGCTCTTCGCTGAAGTCCACGGCGTCGAGGAGGCGCAGGACCTCATCCACGTTGCGGCCCAGGTCGTTGTGGTTCACGGTGATGTGCTTGAGGATGCCGTCCTTGTTGATGATGAACAGGCCGCGCAGGGCGATGCCGATGGGCAGCAGCACGTTGTAGTCCTGGGCGATGGTCTTGTTCAGGTCGGCCACCAGGGGGAACTGGATGCCCTTGATGCCGCCTTCCTTGCGGTCCATCTGGGTCCAGGCGAAGTGGCTGAACTTGGAGTCGACGCTCACGCCGATCACCTCGGTGTTGCGCTTCTTGAACTCCTCGATGGCGTCGGAGAAGGCGAGGATCTCGGTGGGGCAGACGAAGGTGAAGTCGAGGGGGTAGAAGAAGAGGACGACCTTCTTGCCCTTGTAGTCGGACAGGGAGATGTCCTTGAACTCGCCGTTCACGAGGGCGGCGGCCTTGAAGTCGGGGGCGGGCTGGGTCACGAACGCGGCCATGGATTCCTCCAAAAAGGGAATTTCCAGGCTAGCTCCGGGGGCAGGGAGGGGCAAGGGAATATCTGACTGGATTGGTCGGGAATTCGGGAGGGTGCGCTCCGCATTGACCGGGGAGGACCTCAGCGGAAAGGGGCCTCCACGGGCCCGATCCGGCGCGGATTCGGTCGAAATCGCCGCGGCGGCCTCCCGGCCCGGGAGGGCCTCGCGCTAGACTGGAGCCCTTCCCCCCTGGCCTCGCCTGGCGGCCCCCACGGGTTGCCCTTCAGCTGGTGCGATATCGGCGCGACGGCCCGGAACCGAGCCCTTCCCATGTCGAATCCGATTCAGCTGTCGGTCTTCTCGGAAATCCAGCGCCTGCGCCAGGTGGTCGTCCACAGCCCCGGCCCCGAGGTGGACCTCATGGTCCCCGGGATGATGGAGAAGCTCCTCTTCGACGACATCCTCTACGGCGACCAGGCCCGCAGCGAGCACGCCCAGTTCCGGCAGGTGCTGCGCAAGGTGGCCGATGAGGTGCTCGACGTGCAGGACCTCTTCGTGGAGGCCATGGCCTCGGATGCCGTGAAGTTCAGCTTCATCGAGGACCTCCGCAAGCTGGTGGACCTGCCCGATGACACCTGCAACCGCCTGCGCGACATGCCCGCCTCCGACCTGGCCCGCAGCGTCATCACGGGCATCCCCTGGGCGGACATGCAGCTGCAGACCCACTGGCAGCGTGAGTTCGACTACCAGCTGAACCCCATCCCGAACCTCCTCTTCATGCGCGACCCCGCCTCCGTGGTGGGCGATGGCTACACCGTGAACGCCATGGCCACGCCGGCCCGCCAGCGGGAGAGCCTGGTGATGGCGACGATCTTCCGCCACCACCCGCGCTTCAGCCACCTCACCGAGAACGACAAGTGGTTCGACCAGACCACGCCCCTCATCCGGGGGGACATCAAGGTGCCCCAGAGCCTGGAGGGCGGCGACATCCTCGTGCTCTCGGACAAGGTGCTGGCCGTGGGCTGCAGCGAGCGCACCACCACCGACGCCGTGCACATCCTCGCCGAGAGCCTGCGCCAGGACTTCCGCCGGGGCGAGGGCACCTTCGAGTGGCTCTTCATGGTGCTCATGCCCAAGAAGCGCTCCGCCATGCACCTGGACACCATCTTCACGCGCATCAACGAGGACGAGTGCCTGGTGTACCCGCCCTACTTCACGGATGGGAGCCGCGAGCTCCTCAACGTCGTGAAGATCGACCTGCGCCAGGAGGAGCTGCGTTTCACCACGCAGCCCAACCTCCTCAACGCCCTGCGGCCCGTGGGTATCGACCTCAAGCCGATCTTCTGCGGCGGGAAGGACTACATCAAGCAGCAGCGGGAGCAGTGGACGGACGGCGCCAACGCCTTCGCCCTGGCCCCCGGCGTGATCACCAGCTACACCCGCAACGAGGCCACGGCGGAGGAGCTCTCCCGGGCCGGCTACCGCGTGGTGCCCGCCCGGGTGCTGCTGCACGATGACGACATCAACCTGCTGGACGGGGGCAAGTACCTCGTCCAGATCGAGAGCGGGGAGCTGAGCCGGGCCCGGGGCGGCCCGCGCTGCATGACCATGCCCCTGAGCCGCGATGGTCGCTGAGGCCCCGGGGCCCTGGGGCCGGGCCTGGGAACGGGCCTGGGTCCGCTTCGCGGCGCTCACGTTGGCCCTGCACGCCGCGGCCCTCGCCTTCGTGGGGCCCCGCCCCCAGGGCGCGGCCTGGCTGCTGGTGGGCCTGGGGCCCCTGGTGGCCTGGGGCCTGGTGCGCCCCCTCCTGGAGCGGCTGGGCCCCCGGGGCCTCCGGATCGCCTTCGCCGCCTGGGGCGCCTGGATGGCCTTCTGCCTGGGCCACCGCCTCTTCCTGGGCACCTACCCGGACCACGGCACCCTGGAGTTCTCCCTCTCGGAGCCCAGCTACGCCTGGACCCTCGTGAAGGACCGCCTCCGCCCCGGCACCCTCCTCCTCCTCGGCGCGGGGGCCCTGGCGGGCCTGGGCCTGCTGCGGGGGCTCCGCCCCACCGGGGCCGCCGGCCGCCGCTGGCCCGCGGCGCTGCTGGCCCTGGTGGGCCTCGCCTTGGCGGATGCCCGGGGCCTGGGGCTCGCGGGGGCCTCGCCGGAGGCCACCACCCTGCTGATGGTGGGCCAGACCCGCGGTCGCCGCATCGGCAAGGGGGGCCTGCGCCGGGCGCTGGGCCGGCAGGTTCCCGCCCCGGGGCCCACGCCGCCCTTCTCGGTGCTCCTGCTGGTGCACGAGAGCCTGGGGCCCCTGGGCCTGGACCCCGAGGGGGCGCCCTTCCTCGCGGGGGAAGCGGCCTCCGGACGCCTGCTCACCTTCGATCGGGCCTACGCCCCCGCCTCCATGACGGACGTGGCGCTGCCCAGCATCCTCAGCGGGGTGAATCCGGTGCAGGGGTCGCAGCTCTACCACCGGGTGCCCCTGCTCTGGCACCGGGCCCAGGCGGCGGGCTACGCCACCGCCTTCCTCTCCGCGCAGCGGCTCAACTACTACGGCTTCCCCGACTACCTCCTGGCGGATGGCCTGGAGGCCTGGGAGAGCGCCGACCATGCGGGCTGGCCCCTGGTGAACGACACCGGCGCCGACGACGGCGTGCTGGTGGATCAGCTGAAGGGCTGGCTGGACCGCGCGGGCGACCGGCCCACCTTCACGGTGCTGCAGTTCAACGCCACCCACGCCCCGGGCCTGGCACGGCCGGACTTCACGGCCTGGACGGCGGCCCGGGTGGCCTCCCGCTGGCGGGAGGTGCACCCCCTGCGCCGGGAGCCCCTGGCCCGCTACCTCAACGCCTGCGCCTACCTGGATGCGGTGCAGGCCCGGATCTTCAAGCTGCTGGCGGAGCGGGGCCGGCTGGAGCGCACCTGGGTGATCGCCACCGCCGACCATGGGGAGGCCTGGGACGGGCCGCCCCGGGGGCGCCTGGACGACCTGCGCGCCGCGGCCCTGCAGGTGCCGCTCTGGATGCGGCTGCCCGCCGGCTTCCCCGCGGACTGGAAGCGGGCCCTGGAGGGGAACCGCGCCCGGCTCGTGGGGAACCAGGACCTGGCCCCCACCCTCGCGGAGGCCTTCGGCCAGCGTCCCAGCACCTTCCCAGGCACCCTGGGCGCCTCGCTCCTGTCGCCCCTGGGCGGGGATCGCGCCCTGATCGCCCACAACAGCGGCGAGATCCGGCGCCGGGACCCCGAGGCCGTCTCGGTGCTTCTGGAGGAGGGCCGGGATCTCTTCCAGGTGCGCTGGCACAGCGTGGAGGGGCTGCGCGCCGCCCGCCCGGCGGGCCCCTGGGAGCACCCGGCCGAACTCGATTCAAACCATCGTTTGCGGGCCCAGGAGGCGCTCCGGGCCGCGGGCACCCAGGGGCCCGCCCCGGGGCTGGCCCGGCATCTGGTAGACTAGGCCCCGGCCGCCTCGGATCCCCGAGGCGCCTTTTTTTCATCCCGGCCCGTGTCCCCCACTTCCGCTCCCCGCCTGTGGCACCGCCTCGGGGACGG
>CAZVKM010000256.1:0-4287 GCA_964627685.1 uncultured Solibacteraceae bacterium
GCCCAGCCACCGAAACCCTGCGCGTGGATTGGGAAATCGAAAAGCTTTCAGCCCTTGGGGCCAGCCGCAGCCAATATCCTCTACTTCCTTCATCCCTCCCTCGTTCCGCCGTTCAACACGGCCATCCTTCAGGGGTACAACGCGCTCTCAGGATCCAAGCTGAAGCTTGGTTCCTGGGAGGACTACTTGCGCCTACGCGAAGGCGTGCTCGCGCTGAACGCTCAATTCGCCTCCCTGCTATCCAAGGATTTGGGTGCCCTCGGGGGACTGCTCTTCGATTTAGGAATCGGGAAGATCGCCTTTGAGGGGAATGTGGGAATGGCCCTCTCGTTCGAGGCTCAGAAGTTGGAGAAGACCCTTCGCAGGCGCCATGAAGAGGTGCTGGCCGATGCGAAGGAAGCCTCCCTTCACTCGAGAATGCAGGCTCACCTCTTGAAGATAGGCCGGTCACTGGGCTGCGAGGTTTGGGTGGCCAGGAATGATCGGACCCAAGTGAATTGCCACGGAGGCACACTCAGCGAAGGGGCGTTGGCGACTCTTCCCCTGGACGCTCTGTCGGCTGACGTCCGCAGCACCGTGGAGCTGATCGACGTGCTTTGGCTCAGGGAGGGGAATGTCGTGGCGGCCTTTGAGGTGGAGAAGAGTACTTCCATCTATTCGGGCATCCTGAGGTTGCTTGATCTCAGCCTTTCGCTCCGTCCAGGAGGCCTCGCGCTCTATCTAGTGGCACCAGACGGCCGAGAGCCTCCTCCTGGGATTGCAACGTGAGTCGGGCCTGGTTCAGGCGATTGCGTTCGAGCTGGGCCCGTAGGAGATCTGCTTGAGCCCCTTGCCCGACCTCGTAACGCGCTTGGGTGATCGCCTGGGCCTTTTCTAGGAATAGGGCCTGATCCTCCAAGAGCCGCAGTTGGCCTCGAACGAGCAGCAATCCGAAGTAGGCTCGCTTGACGTCAGCTTGGAGGCTTAGTCGGGTTCGTTCCGCCGAGACCTTCGAGATGTCGGCACCGAGGCCGGCGATCTTTCCACGCAGGTCACGCTTACCTGGCCAGGGGAGCGGCTGGGTGAGCATCAGTTGGTAGTAGGAAGTCTCCATCTCCCCGATCTGGAGCTTCTTGAAACCATCGTTCTGAATTCCCACCGAAAGGGAAGGATCGGGTAGGGCCTTGGCCTGGGGGATGCGTTCCTTTTCTGCCTCCACCAAGGCCTTGGACTTGGCGAGGTCGGGGTTTCGATCAAGGGCCTCATGAAGGAGGGACTCAAGGATGGGATCCTCGGCCGTACGGATGTCGCTCTGAGATTGGCGATGAAGGGGGTGATCGTGCCTGAGCCTGGGGTCAACGCTGCGGCCATAGTCGAGTCGTAATTGAGGCGTACTCCTTTGTCATCCTTCACGTACTCGCAACGGAGGAAGAGTGCCCAGCGCTCGTTGAGCTGTCTCTTGAGAATAAGCCCAGCGCCTGACCACCTGGCCTTGGTTTCCCCCGGGGGCGCCCCCGCAATGGCTCCATCCGCGAAGGTTTCAGTGGCTGCCTCGATCTCACCCAACAGGGAGGTGGAGGCCCATGCCCACCCGAAGGTCGCGCAAACCCGTTGCCGCTTGCGGCCCTCTGCTCCAGGGGTGACGGCGCTTCCGAATCCATCCTGCTCTGAACCGGTATAGGCAGCGAAGGAAATGAACTTGTCTGAGGCCCCTCCCTCGTTGTAGTTAACGCCCAGACCAAGGGTCTTGCCCCTGTTGTTGTCTTTGACGCGATCTTCCCCATTGAAGAGCCAAAGATCTGTACTCCAATTCGCGGTGAAGCCGTGGTGCCAAGCCATCCCCACCTGATTGAAGGGGATTACATAGGTAAAGAGTAGGCCCCGACTGGCGGCGACGTCTTGGGTGTGGTCCATCACCTCCATACCCATGCCCGTCCACATCCGGCCCACGCGGAAGACATCACTTTTCCCCGCCCAAATGAGCATGGCTTCAGGGTATGAAACGGCCCCCTTCTCCCCATCGGCATCATTGAGCACCTGAGCCGTCCGGCCACCCAAAATGGTGAATTTGAGCGACCAGCCATCTAGCAGGGGTACGTCAGCGCCGAGCAAAAGGCCATCCAGGGCGATCCGACCCTCCCCTGACGCAACGGTGTTCAGGAAGAGACTGCCATCTTCGGTTCGACGATCGGAGGCGGCGGCACTAGCCCAGAGGCCGCCTCGCCATTTCATGGTGAGGATTGTTGGTCCTATTGGAGCCGGGGTTCCTTGACCGGTAAGGGGGGTCCCTAGCAAAGGTAGGCCAATCACCAGCATGGTCCTCATACCCACCTCGGCCGGGGCGCACCGCTCCAAAATGGCGGGTACCGATGTGGGGGTTCTTCGGAGAGATGCAGTGAGTCTTGAATACTGCGACCAGACTACAAGCAGGCGGAGAGCCTCAGATCCTTTGAAGTCGAGACAATGGCATTCTCAAACTTGTTCGTTTCAACTGGTCGCAATCTGCGACCAGTTGAAATCTCCATATATTTCAATGGGTTCTATTTGATTGGACCCAAAAATGTCCAAACTCCAGGGAGCAGGCTGCCCCGCAGCCTGCTCCGCGACCCGCGACGGCCCAGATCGCATGTGCGGGAGACCATCCCCTATCCCCGCATGAGGCCGGAGCAGGAGCGGAGGCCTACCGGGGAGGAGCCACGGCCTGAAGGGCGCACCCCAGGAGGGGGTGCGTAACGGGCACGCTGCGGCCCTGGGTGGTGGTCCTCTGGGTCCGATCCCACGCCGGGAAGAGGTCGGAGGGGGTGGTTTGACGGTTGTGATCCAAGTCAATACGGATTATTTTGTCCGTAAATGGGACCCATACTGGGCAGGCTCCTGGGTGGGGATCGTTCCCGCTCGGCGGCATTCCGGAGGATCACCCGGTGAAGGGCATGAGCAAGACCAAGATGCTTGGGCTGCTGGCGAGCGCGCTGGTGGGGATGTTCCTCGCCTCGGGGGCGTTCACCTTCGTGTCGGCCCATGGGACGTCCTACCTCTCCGACGATCCCAACGTCTGCGTGAACTGCCACATCATGCAGGAGCAGTACGACGGCTGGCGGCACGGCTCCCACCACGCCACGGCCACCTGCAACGACTGCCACCTGCCCCACGACAACCTCGTGAACAAGTACTTCGTGAAGGCCAGCAACGGGTACCACCACTCCAAGGCCTTCACGCTGCTCGACTTCAAGGAGCCGATCCGCATCAAGCCGGGCAATGCGGAAGTCCTCGAGAACAACTGCCTCCGCTGCCATGGGGACCTCACCAATGAGCTCACGTCCCACGGCACGCTGGGCGTCCCCACGGATCCGAACCAGAAGGCGGACCTCTACGGTTGCGTCCGCTGCCACCAGGAAGTGGGCCACGGCCCGCGCCGCTGAACCTTCCACCTGACCTTTCCCCAGTCCCTCTTTGGAGGAGGAGCTCCATGACCGACGCCAATCCCACCAACCACAAGCTGCGCTTGGGCCTCGTGGCCCTCGTGGCCGGCTGCGCCACCATCCTGGTGCTGCTGCTCAACGCCAGCATCTCGGCCCGCAAGCAGGAGGCGAAGCAGACGAGCCTCCGCCTGGTGAACCTCGATGAGAAGACCGTGGACCCCGCGGAGTGGGGCAAGAACTTCCCCCGCCAATACGACGGCTACCTGCGCACGGCGGAGAAGTACTCCACCAAGTACGGGGGGGCCGGCAGCGAGGGCCTGCCCAAGAGCCGCATCCAGGAGGATCCCCGGCTCGTGAGCATCTTCGATGGCTACGCCTTCGCCATCGACTTCAACCAGCGCCAGGGCCACGCCTACATGCTGGATGACCAGCGGGTCACCAAGCGGGTCACCGAGCGCAAGCAGCCCGGCTCCTGCCTCCACTGCCACGCCTCCAACACCGTGGCCTTCCGGGAACAGGGTCTGAAGCTGGGGGCCGCCGGCACGCTGGATGATCCCTTCACCTCTCCCGCGGCGCAGGATCAGCTCATGAAGGGCTTCGAAGCGGTCTGCAAGATGCCCTACGGGGAGGCCACCAAGCTGGTGCAGCACCCCGTGGCCTGCATCGACTGCCACGACCCCAAGAGCATGGGCCTCCGCGTCACCAAGCCCGGCTTCATCCGGGGCATCGACGCCCTGGCCCGGAGCACGGAGCCCGTGCCCCACCTCCCCTCCATCGAGAAGTGGCGCAAGGGCAGCCGCGAGGGGGCCTATGATCCCAACAAGGAAGCCTCCCGCCAGGAGCTGCGCTCCATGGTCTGCGGCCAGTGCCACGTGGAGTACTACTGCGG
>CAZVKM010000257.1:0-4167 GCA_964627685.1 uncultured Solibacteraceae bacterium
GTGCTTCTTCTCTTCCTTCTTCTCGTCCTTCTTCTCGGCCTTCTTCTCGTCCTTCTTCTCAGCCTTCTTCTCGTCGAGGCTCAGGACGTGCTTCTTCTCTTCCTTCTTGTCGGACTTCTTCTCGGCTTTCTCGACCTTCTTGGTCTCGGGCTTCTTGGCGTCGTCGGCGAACACGGGGGCGATGAGCCCGGCGGCCACGAGGAGGGCGGCAAGCTTCTTCATGGGAGTCTCCCAAAATGCGTCCGGCACGGCCGGAAACTGGTTGCGGTCTTTAAAGCATGGAATGAGCCAATTTTTAAATATTGAAAATAGGGATCATGAATTCAAAGTCGGACCTCGAAATCCGTTGCATGCTGCGACGGGTTGCAGGGTGCCACATCCTGCCGGGCCACCCCGGCTTCCGCGCTCCCCGCCCCAGGTCACGCCTCTTCGGGGCCTTCCTGGAACCCGTATCGCTTCAGCTTCCGGTAGAGCGTCGTCCGATCCACGCCCAGGATCTCGGCGACGCGCTGCTTCTCCCGATGGCGACCCAGGAGGATCTGGATGTACCGCCGCTCCAGCTCATCGAGGCTGGGCCAGTCCCGAATCAGGTCCGGGGTCGCCTCCCCGGAGTCGCCCACCCGCAGGGTCCGCTTCAGGACGTCCGCCTGGATCTTGGCCGGCAGCTCGTCCACGGTGATGTCCCGCCCCCGGTTGAGCTGGGTCAGATTCTCCACGACGTTCGCCAGCTCCCGCACATTGCCGGGCCATCCATAGGATTCGAGCACCCGCCTCGCTTCCGGGTGGATCCGGTAGGCCTGTCCATCCTTCTGGCCGAACTCGCCCAGGAAGTGGTCCAGCAGGAGGGGGATGTCTTCTCGCCGCTCCCGGAGCGGGGGCACGGGCACCTCCACGACGCTGAGGCGATAGTAGAGGTCCTCCCGGAACCCTCCGGTCTTCACCATCTGGGGGAGGTCCCGGTTGCTGGCGGCGATGACGCGCACATCCACCTTCACCGTCTTGTTCCCGCCGACCTTCCGGACCTCCTGCTCCTGGAGCACCCGGAGGAGGCGGACCTGGAAGCTGAGGCTCGTCTCCCCGATCTCATCGAGGAAGATGGTGCCGCCGTCCGCCTCCTCGAAGAGGCCCTTCTTGTCCGCCACGGCCCCCGTGAAGGAGCCCTTCACGTGGCCGAACAGCTCGCTCTCCAGCAGCGTCTCCGTGAGCGCCCCGCAGTTCACCGCCACGAAGGGCCGGTCCTTGCGGTCGCTGCTCAGGTGGATGCTCCGCGCCACCAGCTCCTTGCCCGTGCCGCTCTCCCCGGAGATGAGCACCGTGGCCCGGGAGGCCTGGAGGCTCGCGATGGTCTTGTAGACCGCCATCATCCGCGGGCTCGAGCCGATCATCAGGCTCCGCTTCGTCTTGCCCGTGGCCACGGGCGCGCCGCCCTTGGAGGCCCGCTTGGCCAGGGCCCGCTTGACCAGGGCCTTCAGCTCCTCGTTGTTCCAGGGCTTCGAGAGGAAGTCGAAGGCTCCCTCCTTGACGGCTTCGATGGCCGTCTCCAAGGTGCCGAACCCCGAGAGCAGGATGGTGTCCACCCCCATGGGTTTCGCCTCCCGCAGGAGGTCCAGGCCGTCCTTCGCCGCTTCCAGGTTGATGTCGGAGAGGAGGAGGTCGAACTCACCCCGGTGGAGGATCTCCAGGGCCTGCTCGGGCCGGGTGGCCTTCTCGACTTCAAGTCCCATGGAGCCCATGAGCTCCTCCAGGAACTCACAGGTCGCCTTGTCGTCGTCCACCACCAGGATGCGGGCCATCAAAAGCCTCCCCTTTGAAGGTACCGGAAGCGCAGCCCTTGCCTGCGTTGGCGATTTTTAACCATTGCCGACCAGGCATCTCATGGGTATGTTGGCTTCAATCCCAGGAGACCCCATGCGCCGCGCCCTCCACTCCCTCGCCCTGGCCGCCCTCGCGTGCGCCACCGCCCTCGCGGCGGACCTCACCATCGTCATGAACGCCAAGGGCAAGGGCCCCCTGGGGTCGTCCACCTCGGGCAAGGAGGTCCACCTCTACTCCGCCAAGGCCTACCGGACCAACCACGAGGCCAGCCAGATGGACAGCCTGGTGAGCTTCGAGGACATGACCACGTACACGATCAACCACAAGAAGAAGGTCGTCCAGAAGCTCACCATGGAGGACGCCCTCGCCGCCATGGAGTCCATGGACCAGCAGATGCCCGAGGGCATGTCGGGGATGATGAACATGATGTTCGGCGATCCCGACAACTTCAAAGTCGAGGAGCTCGGCACGGAGACCGTGGCGGGGCGCACCTGCAAGAAGTACCGGATCACCGTGGGGAAGCTCGTCTTCGAATCCAGCAACGACGCCTCCCTCAAGCTGCCCGTGCCCGAGGCCTCCTACGCCAAGATGATCAAGGCCCGGGCGGCGATGTTCGCCCAGGCCGGGCCCAGCGCCAAGATCTTTGGACGCCTCTACCAGGAGATGAGCAAGATCAAGGGCATCGCCCTCAAGACGCGGATGACCGGCATGATGGGCACCGACACCCTCTCCGAGGCTGAAAGCGTGAAGGAAGGCGCCATTCCGGCCTCCGCCTTCGCCCTGCCGGAGGGGTACGCCCAGGAGGACCTGGGCAAGAAGATGCGGGAGCAGATGGCCAAGCGCCGGCACTGAGCCCCTGACCTGGGCTTAGACTGGTGGGGGCCCCTCCGGGCCCCCACTTTCCATCTGGAGGCCCATGACCGCCCCTGAAGCCCCCCGGTTCGACGAAGGCCTCGAGCGGCTCGAAGCCCTGGTGGCCCGCCTCGAAGGTGGGGCCCTGGGCCTGGAGGAGGCGCTGGGGGCCTTCGAGGAGGGCGTGAAGCTGAGCCAGGCCCTCCAGGCCCAGCTGGGTGAGGCCCAGCGCCGGGTCGAGGTCCTCAAGGCGGGCCTGGGTGGGGAGTACCGGGCGGAACCCCTGGACGGGGAGGAGGCTTGAGCGCCCTCGCCTCCGGGCAGGTGAAGGCCGACCTGGATCGGCTGATCCCCGTGCTGGAGGCCCGCCTCATGGCCCCCCTCCAAGGCGGGGAGGCCGCCCGCCTGGGGGAGGCCATGCGCTACAGCCTGGAGGCGGGCGGGAAGCGCGTGCGCCCCGTGCTCTGCCTGCTCGCCTGCGAGGCGGTGGGCGGTGTCCTGGAGGCCGCCCTCCCGGGCGCCCTGGCGCTGGAGTACGTCCATACCTATTCCCTCATCCACGACGACCTGCCGGCCATGGACGATGACGACCTCCGCCGGGGCCGCCCCACCAACCACAAGGTCTTCGGGGAGGGCCACGCCATCCTCGCGGGCGATGGCCTGCTCACGGAGGCCTTCGCCGTGCTGGCCGCCACGGGCCGGGCCGAGGCCGTGGCCCTGCTCGCCGAGGTGGCCGGCTGGCGCGGCATGGTGGGTGGGCAGGCCCTGGACCTGGAGGGGGAACACCACCTCGATTACGGCCTGGCCCACCTCCAGACCATCCACCGGCTGAAAACCGGGGCCCTCCTCAGGGGTTCCGTGGAGCTGGGGGGCCTGCTGGGTGGGGCCGATCCCGGGCAGCAGCAGGCGCTCCGGGCCTACGGGGAGGCCCTCGGGTTGGCCTTCCAGATCCAGGACGACATCCTCGACGCCACCTCCGACGCGGCGACCCTGGGTAAGCGGGCCGGGAAGGATGAGGGAAGGGGTAAGATCACCTACCCCAGCCTCCTCGGATTGGACGGTGCCCGACGCGCCCTCCAGGAGGCCACTGAGCGAGCCCTATGTCCCCTGCCGTCCCTTCCCAACCCGTCGTCGCTGGAAGCCTGGGCCAGGTATTTGGCGGAGCGGATCGCATGAGCGAGACCAAGTACCCCCTCCTGGACGCCCTCGGGACCCCCGAGGCCGTGCGCCACTTCACCGAGGATCAGCTCCACCAGCTGGCCGGCGAGGTGCGCCGCTTCATCATCGACAGCGTGAGCGAGACGGGCGGCCACTTCGCCTCCAACCTCGGCACGGTGGAGCTGACGGTGGCCCTGTTCCACCAGTTCGATTTCCGCACCGATCGCGTGGTGTGGGACGTGGGCCACCAGGCCTACCCCCACAAGATCCTCACGGGCCGGAAGGACCGCTTCCCCTCCCTGCGCCAGCTTCACGGGCTCAGCGGCTTCCTGAAGATCGAGG
>CAZVKM010000258.1:0-4163 GCA_964627685.1 uncultured Solibacteraceae bacterium
GGGAGGGGGATCGCAGGGGAGCACCTCGATCCGCTCCGCCCGGAGGCGGAGCGAGGCCTGGAGGCGCGCCTGGACCTGGGGCCAGGTGGCTTCCGCGGCCTGACGCAGGCTGGGCAGGCGGCCCAGATCCCACGTGCCCATCACCAGCACCCCATTCCGGAAGCGGAGCAGGCAGGTGCGGTCGGCCAGCGAAGGGCCCACCAGGAAATCCCAGGCCCGCCGGAGGCGGGCCTCCCGCTCGACGGTCCTGGGATCGACCCCGGGAGCCCGGCCGCTCAGCGGGCGCAGGCCCCGGGTCATGGGCGCTTCCGGCGGGGCGGAGGCAGGGGGGCGCAGGCCCGCTCGCCGTTGAGGAGGATGGGGCTGGCGAGGGTCGGGATCATCCGCCCCTCCTCCTCGTCCAGCAGGGGTTGGATCAGGTGGTGGAGCTCCCCGGCCTTCCGGAACAGGACCTCGTCCACGCTCCGCACCCGGCTCGCGGGGATGGCGTTCTCATCGCAGAAGGCCACGACCTCATCCACCCCCAGGGGGGTGAGGCGCGCTTCGATGGCGGCCACGAGCCGGTGCCGATCCGCAACCCGGCCGCGATTGAGGCGCCAGGCGGGGTGGGCTTCCAGGTCGAGGCGGAGCCAGAGGGCCAGGATCTCGAACTGGCGGTCGGAGCCCACCCCGATGGCCACCTCCCCGTCGGCGCAGGGGAAGGTCTGGTAGGGGACGATCTGGGGGTGGGCATTGCCGAAGCGCTCGGGGCGCTCCCCGGTCATGAGTGTGCTGGAGGCGACGTTCACGAGGCCGGACATGGCCGCTTCCATCAGGGGGACTTCCACGTGCAGGGGCTGACCGGTGCGCTCCCGGTGGAGGAGCGCGCCCTGGATACCGTTCGCCAGGTAGAGGCCGGCCAGCACGTCCACCAGGGCCACCCCGACCTTCATGGGGCGTCCCTCCGGCTCCCCGGTGATGCTCATCCAGCCGCTTTCCGCCTGCAGGATGAAGTCGTAGCCCGCCCTGCGCGAGGCCCGTACATCGGAGGCGAAGCCCCGGATCGAGGCCACGATGAGCTTCGGGTAGATGCGATGGAGCCGCTCCCAGGTGAGCCCCAGCCGCTCCGCGCTGTCCGGCAGGAAGTTCTCCACCAGGACATCGGCCTCCACCAGCAGCTCCTCCACCCGGGCCTTGCCGGCGGGGGTGTGGAGGTCCAGCTCCTCGCTCCGCTTGCCCCGGTTGGCCGCCCGGAAATAGGCGCTCTCCCCGGCATCCCCGGCCTCGAAGGGGGGGCCCCAGCCCCGGGTGGGATCACCCCCAGGGGGTTCCAGCTTCAGCACTTCGGCCCCCAGATCGGCCAGCAGCTGGGTCCCGAAGGGCCCCGCCAGGATGCGGGACAAGTCCACGATCTTCAGCTTCTGCAAGGGCTTGGCAGGCATGGTGCCAGTGTATCCGCCCAGGTTACAGACCGCTCCCCCGGTGGCCGATATCGGACACATGGCCCTGCTTTCCCTCTTCAGCGGAGCTGCACCGGATCGTGAGCCGGCCCTCCGGGACCGGGAGCAGATCCTCGCCTGGCTGGAGGAGCTGGCGCGGCTCCGGACGCCCCTCGGCCTGCGGCTCAACGAGGAGGATGCCCATGGCGCCACGGTGAAGGTGGAGCTGGTGAGCGAGGAGAAGGGCACCTTCACGCTCAGCTTCCTCCACCAACCCTCCGGGACCTGGAAGGAGGGCCAGCTGGTGCACCTGGCCTTCCCCCTGGACGGGCAGCGGTTCAAGACCACCGCCAAATACCGGGGGCTGGCGGGGTACCTTCAGCGGGAGTTCGCCCTGCCGGAAGCGATGCGCCATGCCGAGCGCCGGGGCCTGATGCGGACCCGGTTCGGGGCCCGGGAGAAGGCCACGGTCGCGGTGCTCGAGAACCTCTTCGACGGCCTGGGGCTGTCCGGCCCCATCCTCAACCTGGGCATCGGCGGACTCGCTTTCCGGGTGGATCGGGCCATGGACATCCGGCTGGACCGCCGGCTCACGGTGAAGGGCGACCTGGCCTCGGCCGGGAAGGCCATGGCCCTCATCCGGATCCAGGACCTGCCCCATGTGCCGACCCTCGAGTGCGGGGCGACCATCATGCACTTCGGGGCCCGGGACGAGGGCGTGGTGGCCGGCCTCCGCTTCGAGGACCTGGGGAGCCTTGAGAGCCAATACATCGCGAAGCTGCTCTCCCAGCGGATCCCGCTGTTCGGCAAGGGCTTCCCTCGGAAGCGGCGGCGGGGCGAGCTGGCCCAGGAGGAGGACCCCGGCGAGGAGGAGATCCCGGCCTTCGAGGAGCCGGTGCCCGCCGATCCCGTGGAGGAGGCCCTCTCGGATCGCGAACTCCTGGAGATCAAGGTGGCGATGAAGGCCCCGGATCGCCTGGTCCTGCTGCGCAAGCGTACCCGCCAGCTCCTGATCGTCCACCCGGAGGAGCTGGATCGGGCGATCCTCGTGTCCACCCTGCAGGTGGATGGCTACCGGGGGGTCTACGAGGCCCGGAGCCTCGTGCAGGCCCTCGAGATCTCCCGGCACCACCAGCTCGATGCGCTCATCGTCTGGCACAAGGTGGGGCCCCATGACGGGGTTGAGGTGGTCGCCAAGCTCCGGGAGACCTTCAAGGGCACCACCCTCCCGGCCGTCCTGCTGGATTCCGGGGATGACGTCAAGCACAAGCTGGCCCTCAAGGGCGGCCGCATCGATGCCATCGTGCCCCATCCCGTGGACTATGACGGCGTGCTGAGGGGGATCCTTGAACGGATCCTTGGCCTGGGGGCCTCTGGGCCGGGGTCGGAAGGCTGAGTCGAACCTGGGGCTTAGCTCATCGCGCCGGGCATCGGTAGAATGACCCTTTCTCCCCCCGGGAGTCTGGAGTCTTCGCTTGGAGCAGGTGCTCGATCTCATCGCCCGTGAACTGAAGCTGCCCAAGGCCGGGGTGGCCGCCATCGTCGCCCTGCTGCAGGAGGGCAACACCGTCCCCTTCATCGCCCGCTACCGGAAGGAGGCCACCGGCAGCCTGGACGAGGTGGCCATCCGTGCTGTGGAGGACCGCCACATCTACTTCACGGAGCTGCTGCAGCGCCGGGAGACGGTGCTCAAGTCCATCGACGAGCAGGGCAAGCTCACCCCCGAGCTGAAGGCCAAGATCGAGGCCACCTGGGTCAAGGCGGAACTGGAGGACCTCTACCTCCCCTACAAGCCCAAGAAGCGCACGAAGGCGACCATCGCCCGGGAGCGGGGCCTGGAGCCCCTGCTGGAGGCCCTGATCTCGGACGAGACCGGCGCCGACCCCCTCATGCTCGCCGCCGCCTACGTCAAGGAGGGCGAGGAGGGCCTGGCCGCCCCCAGCGAGTGCGTGGAGGGGGCCGGGCACATCCTGGCCGAGCGCATCGCCGAGGATGCGGAGACCCGGCAGTGGCTCCGTGCCGAGTTCCATGATCACGGGGTGCTCATCTCCACCCTCCGGGAGGAGAAGAAGGAGGCCAAGGAGGCGCTGAAGTTCAAGAGCTACTGGGAGTTCAGCGAGCCCATCCGCAAGATCCCGAGCCACCGCCTGCTCGCGCTCCGTCGGGGCGAGAAGGAGGACATGCTGGTGGTGAAGCTGCAGATGGAAAGGGAGAAGCTCCTCCCCCAGATCGTGCAGCGGGTGAAGACCCATCCCCAGAGCGGCTACCGGCGCTTCCTCCATGGGGTCGCCGAAGATGCCTTCGACCGCCTGCTGGCCCCCTCCATCGAGGTCGAGGTCCGGATGGAGGCCAAGAAGAAGGCCGACGCCGAAGCCATCAAGGTCTTCCAGTCCAACCTCGACCACCTGCTCCTGGCGCCCCCCGCGGGCCAGCGCTGCACCCTGGGCATCGACCCCGGCATCCGCACCGGCTGCAAGCTGGCGGTGCTCAACCGCCTCGGCCAGTTCGTCCACACGGAGACGGTCTATCCCCTGGAGCCCAAGCGGGACGTGGAGGGAACCAAGGCCGCCTTCGAGCGCCTCTTCGGCCAGTTCCCCATCGAGGCCGTGGCCATCGGCAACGGCACCGGCGGTCGGGAGACCGAGCTGCTGGTGAAGGAATGGCTCCGTGAGACCGGCCGCAACGCCGTGATCTGCATCGCCGTGAGCGAGGCGGGCGCCTCGGTGTACAGCGCCTCCGACGTGG
>CAZVKM010000259.1:0-4150 GCA_964627685.1 uncultured Solibacteraceae bacterium
CAACACCTTCAACCTGAAGGCCCAGCCCAAGTTCGGCATGGAGACCCTGAGCCTCCACGAGGCGAGCCCCGGCCACCACTTCCAGGTGAGCATCGCCCAGGAGGTGGAGGGCCTTCCGGCCTTCCGGCGCTTCGGAGGCTACAACGCCTTCCAGGAGGGCTGGGCGCTCTATGCGGAATCCCTGGGCAAGGAGCTGGGCGTGTTCACGGATCCCTACCAGTGGTACGGCCGCCTCAGCGATGAGCAGCTGCGGGCCATGCGGCTGGTGGTGGACACCGGCCTCCACGCCAAGGGCTGGACGCGGGAGCAGGCCATCCGCTTCATGCGGGAGAACAGCTCCATGGCGGAGAGCGACGTGGTGAGCGAGGTGGAGCGCTACATCGTGTGGCCGGGCCAGGCCCTGGGCTACAAGCTCGGCCAGTTCGCCATCCGCGAGCTCCGCAACGAGGCGGAGGCCGCCCTGGGCAAGCGCTTCGACGTGCGCGCCTTCCACCGGCAGGTGCTCATCGACGGGGCCCTGCCCCTGGACGTGCTCAAGGCGAAGCTGCGCGCCTGGATCGCCGAGCAGAAGGCCAAGGGCTGACCCCCGCTCCCGCGCGCCTGGCCCCGTCCCCGGGAACAGGCGCGCCGGGAGGGCCATCCCCCTTCCCGATCCCGGGATGCCCCCATGCGCCGACTCGCCTTCCTCCTCCTCACCCTGGGCCTGCACGCCCAGGAACCCACCCCGGCCCACCTCGAGTCCCTCCGCCTCCGGAGCCCGAAGGATCCCCTCGTGCTCCTGAACCTCGCCGTGCTGCGGGCGGGCGAGGGGCGGGGGTCGGCGGTGGAGGCCCTGCTGGCGGAGCTGGCCGAGGCGCCGGGAGGCCTGGATCCCTCCGACCTGCGCAGCCTGGCCCCCTGGCGGGACACCGGGGCCTTCCGCAGGATCGTGGCGGCGGCCCGCGCGCTGGCTCCCACCGGCGCGCGCAGCGAGGCGGCCTTCACCCTGGCGGAGTCCGACCTGCGGCCCGAGGGCATGGCCTTCGATCCCAGGGAGCGGGTGACCTACGTGGGCAGCGCCAAGGGGCGCATCCTCCGCGTGTCGGCCACCGGGGAGGTGCGGGACTTCGCCTCGGTGGAAGGGGCGGGGCACTGGGTGCTGGGCCTCACCGTGGATGTCCGCCGGCGGCGCCTGTGGGCGGTGGTGGATGATCCCCGCACCTGGGCCGATCCCTCGGTGGGCGGGGCCACCCTGCAGGGCTTCGACCTGGTGACGGGCCGCCGGCTCCGCGTGGTGCGGGGACCGGCGTTCGGCGCGCTCAACGACCTGGTGGTGACGGCGGGGGGCCACCTTTTCGCCACCAACAGCTCCGATGGCTCCCTGGTGCGGGCCCGGCCCGGGAAGGACCGGGTGGAGACCTTCCTGCCGCCGGGGAGCCTTCCGGAGGCCAATGGCCTCGCCCTGGCTCCTGGGGGGCGGGCCCTCTATGTGGCCGGCTGGCACGACGTCCACCACGTGGACCTCCGCACCCGGAAGGTGGCGGCCCTGGCCGCGCCTGCGGGCGTGGTGACGGGCAATCTGGATGGCCTCTACGTGCACCGCGGCACCCTGGTGGGCATCCAGAACGGCGTGCACCCGGGGCGGGTGCTGCGCTTCCACCTGGAGGCCTCCGGCCGCCGGATCCTGCGGGGCGAGGTGCTCGAGGCCTACCATCCCGAGGCCGACGGCATGACCACCGGGGCCCTGGACGGCGACTCCCTGCTCTTCTTCCGCAACAACCAGCTGAAGGCCTTCGATGACGCGGGGCGCCCCCGCCCCGGCGTGGTGCCGAGACCCATCACGGTGGCGCGCCTGGCCCTGCGCTGAGGGGACCCGCTACTTGAGGTGGGTCTTCAGCCAGTCCACCCAGAGCTGCTGGACCTGCCGCTGGCGTGCGGGGGTGCCGGGCCCATGGCCCCGCTGGGGCCAGGCGTAGAACTTCACCTCCTTGCCCGCATCCTTGAGGATCCGGTAGAGGCGGTAGCTCTGGCTCGCGGGCACGCGGAAGTCCTGGTTCATGGTCAGGATGAGGGTGGGGGCCGTGATGTGGCGGGCGAGGGAGATGGGGGACTGGGCCCGGATCGCGGCTTCATCCCGGCCCCCGTCGTAGGGCTGGAAGCCCTGGGGGAAGCTCAGGCGCCAGCCCTGGTTCCCATCGCTGAGCGCGTACTGGTCCTGGAGGTCGGTGACGGGCGCGCCGGCCATGCCGGCCTTCCACAGGCCGGGGTAGCGCCCCAGGAGCCAGGTGGTCATGTAGCCCCCGTAGGACCACCCGGTGACGGCCATCCGGGAGGGGTCCACGAGGCCCCGCGCCTTCAGGGCCTCGATCCCCGCCAGCACGTCGCGGCCGGGGCCCTCGCCGGCATCGTTGAAGATGGCGTGGGAATAGGCATCGCCGAGGTTGTCGCTGCCCCGGTAGTTGGGGTTGAAGACGAGGAAGCCCTCCGCCGCGAAGAGCTGGTTGCGCGCGTTGAAGGCCTCCCCGCTGGAGGCCACCGGACCTCCGTGGATGACGAGCACGAGGGGCAGCTTCTGGCCGGGCTTGGCGTCGGGGGGGTAGGTGAGCACCCCATCCTCGAGCTGACCTTCCGGGCCGGTCCAGGTGACCCGCTCCACCTTGCCCAGGGCCAGGCCGTCGAAGGCCGCGTTGAAGTTGGTGAGGCGGCGGGGCCGACCCGTCACGCCGTCCATGAAGTACAGCTCCGCGGGATGGTGGGGGGTGCGTCCCACGAAGCCCAGGGCGCCAGTGGGGGCGACGCTCACATCCACGCTGTAGGACCAGGCGGGATCCACGTCCCCGAGGTCCAGGCGCCGGGCCGGCCCCTCCAGGGGCTGCTCCCAAAGCCCCACACGGGTGCCGTCGTTGCCGCCCACGAGGAGGGCCTTGCCCCCCGGGAGCCAGCGGCTGAGGTAGAGGGCGCGATCCAGGGCCCGGGTGAGGTCGCGGCCGGGGCCGCCGGAGGCCGGGGCCAGGTACACGTGGTTGAGGCTGGCGGGGTCCCCGTCCCGGTTCATCCAGTAGGCCAGGCTCCGGCCATCCGGGGAGAAGGAGGGGGTCGTCTCCAGGCGGGGGGCGCCGGTCAGGGTGCGGAGGGTTCCGCGGGCCACGTCCAGGATCTGCACGACGGTCTTCTCGCCATCGCCCGTGTGGGGGGTGGCCTGGCGCACGAGGGCGAGCTGGGTGCTGTCGGGGGACCAGGCGAGGGGGCTGGCCGGGGGCGCGGGCGGCAGCACCACGGGCAGGCTCCAGGCTCCGGAGGTGAGGCGCCGGGCCTCCCCGCCCGTGGCGGGGATCACCCAGGCATGCACCGGCAGGGTGGGGCCGTCGGCGTACACGTCATCATCCCCCGCCTCGAAGCCATCCTCGCCCTTGCGGGCGTCGGGGACCTTGGGCGCTTCATCCTCCTGGGCGAAGGCGATCCACTTCCCATCGGGGCTCCACGTGAACTGGGCCACCCCGGTGGGGCTGCGGGTGAGCGCCTGGGCTTCGCCCCCGGCCATGGGCAGCAGCAGGATCTGGGACTTGCCGTCGAGCTCCGCGAGGAAGGCGAGCCGATCGCCGGTGGGGGACCAGCGGGGATGGGCGAGCCCCTTGCGCCCCCGCACGAGGGTCCGGAGGGCCCCGGTGGCGGTGTCCACCCACACGAGCTCACGGGTGGAGCGGTTCTCCGCGGGCAGGGTGTGGGACACCATCACCACGGCCGCCTTCCCATCGGGGGTGAGCTGGGGATCCGAGAGCCCCACGGTCCGCTCCACATCCGCCCAGGTGAGGCGGGGCTTGGGGGCCTGCGCGCAGGCGGGGGCGAAGCCGAGGCAGAGGACCAGGCCAAGGGCTTGGAAACGCATGGGACCTCCCGGAAATCGGTAGGGCAGTCTGCCCCCTTCCCGTGCGGCCGGCAATGGTCGCGGGAACAGTTCGCCCCTTCCCCCGTCCCATCCCCGGGTCCACCCTGGAGGGCCCCCGGAGCCTGCATGTCCGACGCCAAGCCCAAACCCAAGGTGGACACCGCCCGCGCCTGGCGCGAGGCCAAGGCCCTCCTCCGGGCCCACCGGGGCTCCCTGCTCCTCGGCATGGTGCTCATGCTCATCAGCCGCCTGGCGGGGCTCGTGCTGCCCGCCAGCACCAAGTAC
>CAZVKM010000260.1:0-4147 GCA_964627685.1 uncultured Solibacteraceae bacterium
TACTTCTTGAAGGTGTAGGCCACCGTCTCCTAGGTCACGGAGAGGAAGGTGTCCAGCACCCCGAGGCCCTTGTAGGCCGTGGCTTCGAAGAAGGGGACCGACCGGAAGTTCAGGCGCCGGTTCATGACGCCCACCGGCATCGCGTCGGGCAGGTCCCGCTTGTTGTATTGGATGACGATGGGGATCTGCTTGATGTTCAGGCGGTTCGCGTTGAGGTTGTGGTACAGGTTCGACAGCGAGTCGACGTTGTCCTGCATCTTCTCTTCACTGCTATCGGCCACGAACACCACGCCGTCGGCCCCGCCCAGCACCACCCGGCGGCTGGCGTCGTACTGCACCTGGCCCGGCACCGTGTAGATCTGCAGGTGGATGGCGTTGCCGTAGATGTAGCCCAGGTTGATGGGCAGCAGGTCGAAGAAGAGGGTGCGGTCCTCCTGCGTGTTGACGCTGAACATCTCGCCCCGGTTCCCCTCGCTGCAGAGGGTGTGGAGCATCTGGAGGTTCGTGGTCTTGCCGGAGAGTCCCGGCCCGTAATAGACCAGCTTGAGCAGGATCTCGTTGGCTCGGGTATTGAACTGGACCATGGGTGGGCCGCCGCTCTGGGTGAAGTCCTAAAGATTACAGGGCTTTTGGCACTGCTGCCAAACCCTCCGTGCCCGAGTCCTCGGCAGGCCCCGTGCTAGGATCAAGTCTTGCGTTTCCAAGGCCAACCGGACCGTCCCGATGAATACCCCTCTGCATGTGGCGAACTTGATCCGGAGGACCCCCGCGGGGGCCGGAAGGCCCCCTGAGGCGGCGGTGAGGGACTGTGACCCCCTCCTGGCCCGGAGGGTGTGATGGGCATCCCGCGCCACGTCGCCATCATCATCTCGGCATCCCCCCTGGGGATGCGCGAGGCCTCCGGGCCGGTCCCCTCGACCCGTGGCCTGGGCCGGAGGGTGTGATGAGCATCCCGCGCCACGTCGCCATCATCATGGACGGGAACGGCCGGTGGGCGGCGGTCCGGGGGCAGGCCCGGATCAAGGGCCACAAGGCCGGGGTGCAGGCCGTCGAGCGCATCCTCGACGAGGCCTCCGCCCTGGACATCCCCCATCTGAGCCTCTACGCCTTCTCCACGGAGAACTGGAAGCGGCCCGCCCTGGAGGTGGCCGCCCTGATGGCCCTCCTCCGGATGTACCTCCGGATGTTCGTCCAGAAGCTCCAGAAGCGGCAGATCCGCTTCCACCACCTCGGTGACCTGTCGGGCATGCCCGAGGGGATCCAGCGGGACATCCGCGACCTCGAACGCCTGACGGCCCACCACACGGGCATGACCTTCCACCTCGCGGTGAACTACGGCTCCCGGGCCGAGCTCGTGCACGCGGCCCGCACCTGCCTGCTGGATGGACTCAAGCCCCAGGAGATCACCGAAGAGGCCCTCGCTGCCCGGCTCTGGACCGCGGGCGTGCCGGATGTGGACCTCCTCATCCGCACGAGCGGGGAGCACCGCATCTCCAACTTCCTGCTCTGGCAGTGCGCCTACGCCGAGTTCCACATGACCGACACCCTCTGGCCCGACTTCGGGCCCGAGGCCCTGCGCGCGGCCCTGGCGGACTTCGCCAGCCGCGAGCGCCGCTTCGGAGGCCTCTGATGAACGCGAAGACCCCGGCCGCTGGCCGCACCACCCCCGTGGTGGACACCCGCAACATGAGGACCCGGGTGCTCACGGCCCTGGTCTTCGCGGCCTTCTTCTTCAGCCTCCTCTTCTTCGGCGGTGGCCCCACCCGGCTCGGCTCCCTGGACCTGGGGGATGGGAAGGTGTGGGGGCAGTGGGCCTACCTGCTGCTCATGGGCTTCGCCATCTTCGCGGGCATCCGGGAGATGGTGCTCATGGCCCGCACCCGCGGCTTCAACCCCAGCCTGCCTGCCGCCGTGATCGTGGGCTGGCTCTTCCTCCTGCATTTCCACTTCCAGCGGGGGAGCGAAGACCCCCTGCCCCTCACCCTCGTGCTCTTCCTGGGCCTGCTCGTGGTGCACTTCGGCGCCCTCTTCTTCGACGAGAAGCTGGAGGAGGCCCTCCCCAGCCAGGCCATCACCTGGATGGCGGGCCTGGTCCTCGGCCTCGGCCTAGGCCTCCAGCAGAAGCTGTTCCTGCTCGAGGGGACCCTGACCAAGACCGGCAGCCGCCTGGTGCTCGCCCTCTACATCATCACGTGGTTCGGGGACTCCGCCGCCTACTTCGTGGGCTCCTACTTCGGCAAGCACAAGCTCGCGCCGAAGGTGAGCCCCAAGAAGAGCTGGGAGGGGGCCCTGGGCAACACCCTGGGCAACGTGGGCGGGGCCGCCCTCATGAAGCTCCTCCTCTGCACGGACTGGACCTGGGTGGACGTGGTCGCCCTGGGCCTCCTGCTCGGCGTGGTGGGCCAGCTCGGCGACCTGGTGGAGAGCACCTGGAAGCGCAGCTGCGGCGTGAAGGACAGCAACGTGGGGGTCTCCATCCCCGGCCACGGGGGCATGCTCGACCGCGTGGACAGCCTCCTCCTCGCCGCCCCGGCCATGGTGGCCTACCTGCGCTACGCCCAGGGCTGGATGCAGTGATGCCGCCTTCGGTCCTCGGTCTTCGGTCTTCAGGGGGGCTCCGACCCATCGAATCCACGGGCCCTACGCTTCCGCACGCCGGGCTGCGACGACCGTCGACCGACGACCGACGACCTCACAAGGCGAAGCCTTGCGCCGCCTAGCCGTCCTCGGCTCCACCGGGAGCATCGGGACCGCCACCCTGGACGTGGTGGCCGCCCATCCCGAGGCCCTCTCGGTGGCGGCCCTGGCCGCCGGCCGGAACCGGGACCTGTTCCTGGAGCAGGTGCGGCGCTGGCGCCCCGCCTGTGTGAGCCTGGCCACCCATGAGGACGTGGCCTGGCTGCGCACGGTTCTGGACTACAAGCCCGAGATGCACTGGGGCCCTGAGGGACTCAAGGCCTGCGCCCTCCATGGCGGTGTGGACACCGTGATGGCGGCGGTGGTGGGCTCCGCGGGGCTCGACAGCACCGAAGCCGCGCTCCGATCCGGCCATCGTGTCTGCGTGGCCAACAAGGAGTCCCTGGTGGTGGGGGGCGCCCTGATGCGCCGGGCCCTGGAGGCGGGGGGCGGCGAGCTGCTGCCCGTGGACAGCGAGCACGCCGCCCTCCATCAGCTGCTGGCGGACCGGGATCCCGCCACGATCGCGGAGGTCCGCCTCACCGCCAGCGGAGGCCCCTTCCGGGAGTGGCCCCTGGCGCGCCTCCAAGCCGCCACCCGCGAGGAGGCCCTCAACCACCCCACGTGGAATATGGGGCCCAAGATCACCATCGACAGCGCCACCCTCATGAACAAGGGGCTGGAGGTCATCGAGGCCTCGGTGCTCTTCGGCCTGGGCCCCGACCAGGTGGGCGTCACCGTCCACGCCCAGAGCCAGGTGCACGCCATGGTGGGCTTCACCGATGGCAGCTACCAGCTCCAGGTCAGCGCCAACGACATGAAGCACCCCATCCAGTACTGTCTCCTCTTCCCCGAGAAGCGGCCCGGCCCCGTGGCCCCCTACGACTGGTCCCAGGCCCGCAGCTGGACCTTTGAGCCGCCCGACCTCGACCGCTTCCCCCTCCTGGGCCTGGCCTACGCCGCCCTCAGGGCCGGAGGCACCGCCCCGGCCCTGCTGAACGCGGCCAATGAGGTGGCCGTGGCCGCCTTCCTCCAAGGGGCCCTGGGCTTCTGGGACATCCAGGCCTGTGTGGCCGACACCCTGCAGGCCCTGCCCAAGGAGCCCGTGGTGGACCTCCTGCAGGTCCTGGATGCGGATCGCTCGGCCCGCCGTCATGCTGAAGGATGGGTCGCCGCCCGCGCCCGCTGAACCCGAAGGAACCCATGCTCGATCTCCTCACCCTCGGCCTCGCCCTGCCCCCCAAGGTGGTCAACCTCCTCACGGCCATCCTCGGAATCGGGACCCTGGTCTTCCTCCACGAGCTCGGCCACTTCCTCGCGGCCAAATACATGGGCATGCCCGTGGAGACCTTCTCCATCGGCTTCGGCAAGCGCCTCGTGGGCTTCGCCTGGAAGGAGACCGATGTCCGCCTCTCCGTGCTGCCCCTGGGCGGCTACGTGAAGCTCGCGGGCTTCAACCCCGAGGAGCCCG
>CAZVKM010000261.1:0-4101 GCA_964627685.1 uncultured Solibacteraceae bacterium
GCCGTCCAGGCGCACGCCCTGCTTGAGGATGGCGTTGCGGAAGAGGGTCTCCTTGAGGAGGTCGAAGCAGGCCTTCACCTCGCCCTTGAGCTCGGGCTTCTCGGCGGTGAAGTCGGCCACCACTTCCTTCTTGAGGAGGTCCAGGGCCTTGTAGCTCTCGATCTTCACCTTCATGGTGAGGGCGGCCATGAGCTTCTCGGCGTACTTGGCGGCGATGGCGTTGTACACGTCCTGGTTGAGCTCGGCCTTCACGGGCACGACCTTGGGCTTGCCCACCTTGCCGCGCAGCTCCTCCTGGAGCTTCACGAGTTTCTTGATCTCCTCATGGCCGAAGGCGAGGGCCTTCACCATGTCGGCTTCCTGCACTTCCTGGGCGCCGCACTCCACCATCACGATGGCCTCGGAGGTGCCGGCCACGAGGAGGTCCAGGTCGCTGTTGGCGCGCTGCTCGGTGGTGGGGTTCACGAGGAAGGCGCCGTTCACGCGGCCCACGCGCACACCGGCCACGGGGTTGGGGAAGGGGATCTCGCTGACGCACAGGGCCGCGGAGGCGGCGGTCATGGCGAGCACCTCGGGGGCGTGCTGGCCGTCATAGCTGATGACCTGGGCGGTCACCATCGTGTCGTCGTTGTAGCCCTCTTCGAAGAGGGGCCGCAGGGGGCGGTCGATGAGGCGGGAGGTCAGCGTCTCCTTGAGGGTGGGGCGGCCCTCGCGCTTGAACCAGCCGCCGGGGATCTTGCCGGCCGCGAACACGCTCTCGCGGTAGTCCACGGTGAGGGGGAAGAAGTCGATGCCCTCGCGGGGGGCGGCGTGGCAGGCGGCCACGAGCACCATGGTGCCGCCCTGGCGGGCCACGATGGCGCCGTGGGCCTGCTTGGCGATGCGGCCGGTCTCCAGGGAGATGGGCTCGCCGTTGCTGAGGCTCGCGCTGACGGTGGTGGGGGTGAAGGTGAGTTCGTTCATGGGATCTCCGGGGCCCTGACGGCCCCAATCGCGTGGGGTGAGCGCTCCCGGCTCGAGGGGCCCCCGTGGATGACCCCCGGAGTAGGAGGTCCCTGCGATCCCTCCATGAAATCCCTTTCAACGCGAAAGGGGCTTCCTGCAGAGGTCGCCGCCGCGCGGGGGCGGGATCGGCTCAACCAGCCTAACACCTGCAGGGGATGGACAGGTCGCGGACTGGATTGTGATGCGAGGCCTGGGCCAAGCGATGAATATCACCCGGGGGAATGTTGGGTTTTTGTTAGCATGTGGGTTCACCCTTCGGGGGCGTAGCGTGAAAGCCTGGATGGACCTGTCGTTTTTTTGCAATAACCGCATTCGATTCAACTTTTCACCTGCCCGGTCGATCTAAGCAGAGGTCCATAGGTTCCATGTTTCACCCTTTCGCAATGTCGACCCTCGGGGTGCCCTTCCTGCTCGGATTCCTTGGAGCAGGTCTGCTGGCCGTGGCCTTCATCCAGTGGCTGGCTCCCTTGGGGTGGATGGATCACCCGGACGCCCGGAAGCCCCATGAGCGCCCCACGGCCCGGACCGGGGGACTGGCCCTCGGGCTGACCTGTCTTGGACTCGCGTTCCTGCAGCGGGGGCCCTTGGCGCTCAATGCCCTTGAAATGATGGGGTGCTTGGGCTTGGGAATGCTCGGGTTCGTGGATGATCGCTGGACCCTCCGTCCCCGTCCCAAGGCGGGCATCGGGTTCACCCTGGCCGCGATCATGGCCTTCGGGGCGGCGGTCGACCTCCATCACCGCTTGCCGCAGGTGGCCTTCCTTGGCGCTACGCTCCCCACGGATCCTCGGGTCACCTTCATCCCCCTGCTGCTCTGGTTCTGGAGCATCCCTCAGGCCTTCAACCTCTCGGATGGGCTCAATGGGTTGGCCAGCGGGTTGTTCGGACTTTCCATGGCCCTGGTCGGGGGCGTGTGGGTGACGGGCTCTCCAGCCTTCTGGGGGGCCTGGCTCGCGGTCTTCCTCCTCAACTTCCCCCGGGCACGCCACTTCCTGGGTGATTGCGGGTCCCTGGGCATGGGCGCGACCATGGCCATTCTCATGATGAGGTGGGCCTCTTCCCGGGATGCCGGTCTCGCCTTATGGGTGGCGGCCTACTGGGTGGCGGATGTGAGCGCGGTGGTGATCATCCGCATGCTGCTGCGCCGGCCCCTCGGTCAGGGGGACCTGAACCACCTCCACCACCGGATGCTGGATCTCTGCCATCGGCGGGTGGTCCTGGCCACCCCGCTGTTGCTGCTCCTCGGTGGATTGCCGATGCTCCGGGCCTGGCCCGATCCTCTGGCCCACTCCGCTTCCCTGCTGGGCCTGATCCTGCTGGCGGCCTTCACCGCCGCCCATGTGGCCCAGGCGGTGCGTGAGCCGATCCGGATCCGGGCCTCCAAGACCCCGGATCCGGAATCGGGGGCCTTCCAGGTGGAATCCCTCAAGCCCTGAAGGGGTCTTGAAATTGTGAAACACTGGATCGAGTGCCCAATCGATCCCGGCGGAGAGTTTGTGACCATGTCCAAAGCCATTCGTGTCGTGCAATGCCTTGCCTTCGGAGGCCTGCCGGTGCTGACTCAGATCGCCCCTGGCGGAGGGGTGGATCTGCAGGCCCTGCGCGCCGCGGCCGCGGGGGCGGGGAGTCCGGCCGCAGGGGATGCCACACCTCGGGGGGGCCAAATTCCCTTGGAGGCCCCTTCTGATGCGAATGCCCGACGGGAGGAGGAGGATCGCCTTGACCGGGAGATCCAGGCCCTGAAGCGGTCGGAGAAGGGCCCCAGGCGCTTCGCCTCGGATCTCTTCAACCTTCGCCAGCGTGGTTCGGCGGCCACCGAGGGTGGGGTTTCGGAAGACTACGTCCTGGGTGTCGGGGATCGCCTTCAGGTGAACGTCTTCGGCAGCGCCACCTTCGAACTTCCCGTGCAAGTGGACGGGAAGGGGGAGATCGTCATCCCGAAGGTGGGGTCTGCGAAGGTGGCGGGGCGGACCCTCGGCCAAGCCAAGTCCATCATTCAAGGGCTGGTTTCCCGGAACTTCAGCCGGAGCAGCACCGAGATCCAGGTCGTGAAGCTCAGGGAGGTCCGGGTCTTCGTCCTGGGTGAGGTCTACAAGCCCGGCAGCTTCCTGGTCTCCAGCCTGAGCTCCCTGGTGAATGTGCTTGGATTGGCGGGCGGTCCCACCTCCCTCGGAAGCTACCGGGACATCCGGGTGATGCGTGGGGGACAGAAGGTGTTCAGCCTGGACCTCTACCCCCTCCGGGCGGAGGGGCTGGGGAATCCCAACTTCACCCTGCAGAGCGGGGATACGATCTTCGTTCCGGTGGCTTCCTCCTGGATCAGCTTGGAGGGGGCCTTCCCCCGTGTGGCGCTCTCCCAGGTGAAGACCGCTTTCGGGGATGGATCGGAGGGGAGGGCGTCGGAAGATGCCGTCCTGCTGGATCCGGAGGAGCGGGACCGCCTGAGGTATCGTGACCGGCTTGAGCGGGAAGTCCGTTCCCTGGAAAGCCGGCTCGCCGTGAGGGGAAGCCTGCAGAGGGATCCCGAAGCGGGGCAGGCCCTGGCGGGGACGGTTGCGACGGCCGGGGCCGCTCCTCGGGTCGTAGAGCCCGTGAAGGAGTTGACCGCGGAAGAAAGGGCTCAAGCCGAGGACCGGTTGACCCTGTTGCGCAAGGAAATCGACAACCTCCGGCCATCCCTGGTCGGCGAGCAGCGGGTCCCCCTGGATCCCCGGACGAAGGAGCCCATCTCCCTCCGGGCCGAGGATGGGCGCCCGGACTGGCTGAGGCGCTGGGAAGATGCCGGGCAGGCCCCGACCATGCAATTTGAGGTCCGCCCCGGCGAGACGGCCGCCACCTTGATCGCGTTTGCCGGTGGCCTGCTGCCCGAGGCCGGGGAAGGCACCTTGGCCCTCCGACGCCGCACCGCGGAGGGGCGTCTCGACGGCTCGAGCCTCTCCATGGCCCAGGCCGGATCCTTCTTGCTCCAGCGCGGGGACACCCTCTCGGCCCTTCCGCGTCGGGAGATGACTGGTCGTGTGGTGACCATCGCCGGATGGGCGCGGGTGCCGGGGCCCTTCGCCCGCACGGAGGGACTCACCCTCGGGGCCCTGCTCC
>CAZVKM010000262.1:0-4063 GCA_964627685.1 uncultured Solibacteraceae bacterium
TCGAAGGCGTGGGTGGGGTGGCCGTAGCGGTGCAGCAGCTCGTTGGAGGCGTCCACCGCCGCCAGTCCCTCGGGGGAGAGCCCGAGGGCCCTCAGGAAGGCCTGGGCCTCGACCGGCGTGGCCTGGGGGTCGCCCAGGGTGAGCACGGCGGTGCAGTACAGCGCACAGGCCGGGGTCTCCAGGCGGATCTCCCGCTGGGGCTCGCCGGCATGGGTCTGCGGCGCCAGGGGCGCCAGCTCCACGCCCAAGGCGGCGGCCAGGTCCCGGGCGAGGCCGCGGTGGCTCATGACGTCGGGCCTATTGGCCGTGACATCCACGTCCAGCACGGTCTCGCCTTCCACCGTGGCCACCCCATCGATGGGGAAGCCCAGCATGGGCAGGCGCTCCGTGGCCAGGGCCAGGGGCAGGTCGGTGCGGAGCTCCCGCTGCAGGTGCGACAGGGCGATGAGCATCAGTCGAGCCCTCCCATCTGGGCCAGGAAGCGCTGGTCGTTTTCGAAGAAGAGGCGGAGGTCCGGGGACTGGCTCACCATCATGGCGGTGCGCTCCACGCCCATGCCGAAGGCGAAGCCGCTCCACACCGTGGGATCGATGCCCGCATGGGCCAGCACCTTGGGGTGGATGAGGCCCGCGCCCAGGATCTCCACCCAGCCACTGCCCTTGCACACGCGGCAGCCGGTTCCCCCGCAGAGGGGGCAGCGCACGTCCATCTCGCAGCCGGGCTCCACGAAGGGGAAGTAGGAGGGGCGGAAGCGCACGTCGGCGCCGGGCCCGAAGAGGGCCTTCATGGCGTAGGCGAGGGTCCCCTTGAGGTGGTGCATGCCGATGCCCTGGCCCACGAGCATGCCCTCCACCTGGTGGAACATGGGGCTGTGGGTGGGATCGATCTCATCCTTGCGGTACACGCGGCCCGGCGCGAGGAAGCGCAGGCCGCCCTTCTCCTCCAGCAGGCTCACGCCGGCGGCGTTCTTGGCGCCGTAGCGCTTGAGCACGCGCACCTGCACGGGGCTGGTGTGGGTGCGGAGCAGCAGGTCAGGGCGGGCGGAGAAGTAGAAGGTGTCGGAGCTGCCGCGGGCGGGATGGTCCGCGGGAATGTTCAGGCCGTCGAAGTTGTGCTCCTCCGTCTCGACCTCCGGGCCCTCCTCCACGTGGTAGCCCAGGGGGCGGAAGGCCTCCACCAGCCGATCCATGAGGCGCTGCAGCGGATGCAGGGCACCGGCCACGGGCACAGGCGGCGGCAGGGTGGCGTCCTCCGCGTTGGCGGCCGCGGCCTCGGCCTTGCGGGCCTCTTCCAGCTCCGCCTGCCGGGCCTTGAGCCCTTCCTCCCAGGCGTTCTTGAGGGTGTTGATGCCGGCGCCGAGCTCGCGCTTCCGCTCCTTGGGCGCGGTCTTCAGGAGCTCCATCAGGGCGGCGGCGTGGCTGCCCTCACGGCCCAGGTAGGCGCCCTTCATGCGCAGGAGGCTGTCGAGGTCGCCGCAGGCGGCCAGGCGCGCCCCGAAGGCCGTGTGGGCCTCGAGGATCTCAGGTGGCAGGAGTTCCAGTTGCGGTTCCATGGACAGCCCCGGATGGTGGGTCCCTAAAACACACGAAGGCCGCTTGCGCGGCCTTCGAGCACGTTCGAGAAGAGGTCGAATCAGCCCTTGGCCACAGCCACGAGCTTGCTAAACGCCTCGGGATTGCGCACAGCCATGTCCGCCAGGATCTTGCGATCCAGGGTCACGTTGGCCTTCTTGAGGCCGCCCATGAACTTGCTGTAGGACAGGCCGTTGGACACGGCAGCGGCGCTGATACGGACGATCCAGAGCTTGCGGAAGTCACGCTTCCGCACCTTCCGGTCGCGGTAGCTGTACAGCAGGGCCTTCTCCACGGCTTCCTTGGCGGAGCGGTAGAGGCGGGACTTGGCGCCGTAGAAGCCCTTGGCGAACTTGAGCATCCGCTTTCGGCGTTGAGCGCGCTTAAAACCACGCTTTACACGAGTCATGGCGTTTCCTTTCCTTGGGGCAGCTCAGGTCGAGCGTTTGTCGGCCCCTTTGGGGGCGGCCGTCAGGCCGCCGGGTTGATGGGAGAGTCTAGCGCGAGAGGATCGGCCAGGGCTCAGGCGTAGGGCAGCATCGCGGCCACGGCCTTCTGATCGGCCTTGCTCACCATGTCGCCCATGTCCAGCTGACGCTTGCGCTTGGGGGACTTGCTGGTGAGGATGTGGCGCTGATGCGAGCATCCGCGCTTGAACTTCCCGGTACCGGTCTTCTTGAAGCGCTTGGCGGCACCCTTGTGGGTCTTGATCTTGGGCATCGTCTGCTCCTTTAGACTTCCTGGGACGTGGTTTCGGGGGACTGCTTCTTGCTCGGTTCCTTCTTCTTCTCGACGGGCTTCGGGGTGAGGATCGCGTGCATGTCGCGCCCATCGATGCTGGCCGGCTTCTCCACGAGGGCCAGATCCTGGACCCGGGTGATCACCTCTTCGATGATCTTGAAGCCGATGTCGCGATGGACCACCTCGCGACCCCTGAACATCACCACCACCTTGACCTTGTCGCCCTCGCCGAGGAAGCGCTGGATGTGCTTCACCTTGAAGTCGAAGTCGTGATCGTCGGTCTTGGGGCGGAACTTCACTTCCTTGATCTCGATGATCTTATGCTTGGCGCGCGCGGCGTGTTCCCGCTTGGCTTCCATGAACTTTTACTTGCCGTAGTCCATGATTCGGCAGACGGGAGGGTTGGCGTTGGAGGCCACCTCGACGAGGTCGAGGCCCTTCTCTTCCGCGATCCTCACCGCCTGGTGCGGGGGCATGACCCCCAACTGGGCGCCGTCCTCGTCGATGACGCGGACTTCTGGGACGCGGATGCCGTCGTTGATGCGGGTTTCGTTAGGACGAATGGGTTCCCCCCCTCGAAAAGACAGGAACGATGAGTCTATCAAGCCCAGGCCTTGATTTCCAAGGAGATTTTCTCAAATCAACGCTTCCGGCCCGCCACCTCGGCCTTCAGGACCTCCAGGAAGGCCTCGAGGGGCTGCACCCCCAGATCGCCCTTGGCCCGGTGGCGGACGGAGACCGTGCCGGCCTCCGCTTCCCGGTCCCCCAGCACGAGCATGTAGGGGACCTTCTGCATCTGGTGGTCCCGGATCTTGGCGTTGACCTTCTCGTTCCTCAGGTCGAGCTCCACCCGATGCCCCTGGGCCTTCAGGCGGGCCGCCACGGCCTCCGCGTGGCCATGGACCCGGTCGGTGATGGGCAGGACCGCGACCTGGATGGGCGCGAGCCAGGCGGGGAAGGCCCCGGCGCAGTGCTCCACGAGGATCCCGAAGAACCGCTCCAGGCTGCCCAGGATGGCCCGGTGGAGCATCACGGGGCGTCCTTCCGTCCCCTCGGGGGTGGTGTAGGACAGGTTGAACCGCTCGGGGAGCATGTAGTCCACCTGCAGGGTGCCCAGCTGCCAGGGCCGCTTCAGGGCATCCAGCACCTGGAACTCGATCTTCGGGCCGTAGAAGGCCCCCTCGCCCGGGTTGAGCTTGAAGGGCACGCCCGCCTCCGTGAGGGCCTCCGCCAGGGCCCCCTCGGCAGCGTCCCAGATCTCGTCGGAACCCAGGCGCTTCTCGGGGCGGGTGGAGAGGGCCACGCGCATCTCGGTGAAGGCGAAGGTGTCGTAGACCTCCTTCAGCAGATCCAGAAAGGAGGCCATCTCGGCCTTGATTTGATCCGGCGCGCAGAAGAGGTGCGCATCGTCCTGGCAGAAGGTCCGGACCCGGGTGAGGCCATGGGTCACCCCACTCCGCTCGAAGCGGTGCAAGCGGCCGAAGTCCGCGATGCGCAGGGGCAGGTCGCGGTAGCTGTGCTTGGTGCTGCCGAAGAGCACGCAGTGCCCAGGGCAGTTCATGGGCTTCACGGCGTATTCACGCTCTTCCGCAGTCGTGAAGTACATGTTGTCGGCGTAGTTGTCGTAGTGCCCCGAGGTCTTCCAGAGGGAGACATCAAGGATCTGAGGGGTGATGACTTCCTTGTAGTCGTACTTCCCGTAGAGCTCGCGGATGTAGGTCACGAGCTCGTTGTAGACCACGGTCCCCTTG
>CAZVKM010000263.1:0-4005 GCA_964627685.1 uncultured Solibacteraceae bacterium
ATGGCGGGCACGAAGGCCAGGGCCGGGGCCAGCCAGAAGAGGCGCTTGTTCACGTGGGGCGGCACCAAGTCTTCCTTGAAGAAGAACTTCACCCCGTCCGCCAGGGCCTGCACGAGGCCCAGGATGCGCAGCTTGCCGAAGAGCGCGGCCCGGTTGGGGCCGATGCGGTCCTGGATCATGGCGCTGCCGCGCCGCTCCGCCCAGGTGAGCGGGGGGGCGATGCCCATGATCAGCCCGAAGGCGAGGAGCACCTTGACCGCCATCCAGGCGACGGCGGGGGTGACATGCAGCAGGCTTGCGAGGGTTTCCATGGGTCTTCCCGGAAAGCGGCCGGAGGGCGGCCGGAGGGAGGTTCGACCGGTCGGGCAGAGCTGATGCAGGGCTTGCGCCGGAGTCCAACCCATTGAATCTACCAGCCCCTAGGGGGTCCCGGAAGGCCGCGGGATCGTTCGTGACGGCCATCCGACCACGCCGTTCGGCCCGTTTTTACACCAGGGGCCTCCAGGGAACCCGGGGCCTGGACCGATGCGGGGGTGAGGGTACTGGCATCTCCCTTGCCAGCCGGTACTTTAGAGTCCAGAACCCCACCACCCAGGAGCCAGGATGCGGAACCGGATCGGAGCGACCTGCCTCGCCCTCCTGGCCCTTGGCCTGCCCCTGACGGCACGGCCCCGGAAGGCCAAGGCCAAGGCCGTCGCGATCCGCTCCCGGAAGGCCCCCGAGTCGGCCCCCCTCCCCGCCCTCCGCTCGGCCTCCGCCCTGGTCCTGGACCAGCGCACCGGCGAAGTGCTGGTGGCCAAGGACGCGGAGACCGTGGTCCCCATCGCCAGCCTGACGAAGCTCATGACGGCCATGGTCGTGCTCGACGCCCACCTGGACCTCCAGGAGGGGCTCCGGGTGGAGAAGGCCGATGTGGACACCCTGCGCCACAGCAAGTCACGCCTCCCCGTGGGCACCCGCCTCACCCGTGGGGAGGCCCTCCTCATGGCCCTCGTGGCCTCGGAGAACCGGGCCGCCCACCTGCTCGGGAGGACCTTCCCCGGGGGCATGGAGGCCTGCGCCGAGGCCATGAACGAGAAGGCCCGGGCGCTGGGCCTCCGCCGCACCCACTTCGAGGAGACCACCGGCCTGGATGGCCGGAACGTGGCCACCGCCCGGGAACTGGCCGTGCTGGCCGATGCGGCCTCCCACTACCCCACCATCCAGGACTTCAGCACCCGCGGCGAGGGCGAGATCGGCTCCGGCCGCCACCGCATCGCCTTCATGAACACCAATGGGCTGACCCGGAACCCCCGGTGGCAGATCGGACTCTCGAAGACCGGTTACCTGGAGGAGGCCGGCAAGTGCCTGGTCATGCAGACGAGCTTGGCGGGCCGCGCCCTCGTGATCGTGCTCCTGGACAGCTGGGGCCGCTACACCCGGCTGGGTGACGCGGCCCGCATCCGTCAGTGGCTCGAGGGACGCTGATCAGGCCTTGGCTTCCACCTTGGCCCAGCTGTCCTTGAGGCCCACGGTGCGGTTGAAGACCAGGGTCCCGGGCTTCGAGTCGGGATCCACGGCGAAGTAGCCGGTCCGCTCGAACTGGAAGCGGTCGCCCGGGGTGGCCTCGCCCAGGCTCGGCTCCAGGGCCGCCTGCACCACCTCCAGGGAGGCGGGGTTCAGGGTCTGCCGCCAGTCACCGCCCTCGGGCACGTCCATGGGGTCGTCCACGCTGAAAAGGCGGTCGTAGAGGCGCACCTCGGCCCGCACGGCGTGGGTGGCGCTCACCCAGTGGAGGGTGCCCTTCACCTTGCGGCCGTCCGGGGCCTCGCCGCCCAGGGTCGCGGGATCCCAGGTGCAGCGCAGCTCCACCACTTCGCCGGCGGCGTCCTTCACCACCTCCTCGCAGCGGAGGTAGCAGGCGCCGCGCAGGCGCACCTCGGCGCCGGGTGCGAGGCGGAACCACTTCTTGGCGGGGACTTCCATGAAGTCCTCGCGGTCCACGAAGAGGTCCCGGCCGAAGGGCACCTTGCGGGTGCCCCGCGCCGGGTCGGGGTGGTTGGGCAGCTCGATCCAGTGGACTTCGCCCTCGGCTAGGTTCGTGATCGTCACCTTGAGGGGGCGCACCACCGCCATGCGGCGGTCGCAGCGGGCCTCCAGGTCCTCGCGGATGCTGAGGTCCAGCAGCCCCATGTCCACCGTGGCGTCTCGGCGGGCCACCCCCACGCGCTCGGCGAAGGCGCGCACGGCTTCGGGGGTCACGCCCCGGCGGCGCAGGCCCGAGATGGTGGGCATGCGCGGGTCGTCCCACCCCGCCACGTGGCCCTCCTCCACCAGGAGCAGCAGGCGGCGCTTGCTCATCATGGTGGTGGTCACGGCGAGCCGGGCGAACTCGTACTGCTGCGGCAGGGGCCGCTTGAAGAAGCGCTCCTCCGGGTCCTGCGCCAGGAACCAGTCGTACAACGGACGGTGGTCCTCGAACTCCAGGGTGCAGATGGAGTGGGTGATGCCCTCGAGGGCATCCTCCAGCGGGTGGGCGTAGTCGTACATCGGGTAGATGCACCAGTGGTCGCCGGTGCGGTGGTGCTCGGCGTGGCGGATGCGGTACATGAGCGGATCGCGCAGGTTCATGTTCCCGGCGTTCACGTCGATCGTGGCGCGCAGCACCTTGGTGCCGTCGGCGAACTCCCCGGCCTTCATGCGGCGGAAAAGGTCCAAGTTCTCCGCCACGCTGCGGTCGCGATACGGGCTCGGTCGGCCGGCCACATGGAAGTTGCCGCGGTACTCGCGGATCTCCGCCTCCGTGAGGTCGCAGACGTAGGCCTTGCCCTGCGTGATCAGGTGCTCGGCGTAGTCGTACATGGTCTGGAAGTAGTCGGAAGCGAAGAGGAGTTCCTTCCACTGGAAGCCCAGCCAGCGCACGTCGGCCTGGATGGAGTCCACGTACTCCTGCTCCTCCTTCGTGGGGTTGGTGTCGTCGAAGCGCAGGTTCGTGCCGCCGCCGTACTTCAGGCCCAGGCCGAAGTTGAGGCAGATGCTCTTGGCGTGGCCGATGTGCAGGTAGCCGTTGGGCTCCGGGGGGAACCGGGTCAGCACCCGCCCGGCGTGCTTGCCGGAAGCGAGATCCCCCTCGACGATCTCCTCGAGGAAGTTCAGGGACTTGGGTTCGGCGTCGGACATGGGAAGGTCCAAAAGACTAGGTTTAGCAGGGATCGGGGGTGGCGCGGTGCGGGGCCCTACTGGTCCCGCCCCTTCCCGGGGTTCCACCAGAGGCATTCCTCCACGCCCGAGATGGTGTACCCCTTCCCGAGCTCGGTGATGCGCTGGACCTGGATGCCCAGGGGGGTGTGGCGACCCGTGGTGACCTCGGTGGGACTGGTGCGCACGCCGAAGAGGAACTCGTACTCCGTGAGGCCCAGGCGGCGCACCACGTTCTGGATGGCCTCACGGTGGTCCACCCCTTCGGGGATGCCGTTGATGATGCGCACCTCGTCGCCCACCACCAGGGTGGGGGCATAGGCCTCGTCCTTCTGTTCCTCCACCACCGCCAGGGTGAGGTGGGTGAACTCCTCGAGTTCCATCACAGCCACTTCCCCAGACGGACGGCCACTTCCTCCCGGCCCACGAGGTACAGCGTCTCGAAGATCATGGGACTCACGGGCTTGCCGCAGAGGGCCACGCGGAGGGCCTGGGCCACGTCCTTGAGCTTGAGGCCGTGCTTCTCCATGATCCCGTCGAAGGCGGCCTTGAGGGCCTCGTGGCCGTAGTCCTCGAGGGCGAGGATGTCCCGCAGGGCGGGCTTCACGGCCTCGGTGAGGAACTTGGCGGCGGCGGCCTCGTCGAAGGTCTCGGGGCGCTCGAAGGCGAAGCGCAGGGCCTCCGCCATCTCCACGAGGCTCTTGCCCTTCTGCGTGGCGGTGATGGCCGTGGCCTTCCAATCATCGGACTGGGTCTGCCAGGCTTCGGGCAGGAAGGGGCGGAGGTGGGGCTCCAGCTCCTGCCAGGAGGCCCGCTGGATGAGCTTCT
>CAZVKM010000264.1:0-3985 GCA_964627685.1 uncultured Solibacteraceae bacterium
CGGGGAAGTGGCAGATGTACTTGTTGTCGGGGTTGCAGGGCCAGGCCACGTCCTTGGCGCCGTCGGCCAGGGGGGCACCCACACTGTGCAGGGCGGGCACGAATTCCCCGTCCCCCAGCACGTCATACACGGCCTTGCCCATGCGGGTCATGATCCGCATGTTCACGGCCACGTAGGGGCTGTCGCTCAGCTCCACGCCGATGTGGGCGATCTCGGACCCGAGGGGACCCATGCTGAAGGGGATCACGTAGAGGGTGCGGCCCTTCATGGAGCCCTGGAAGAGGCCGCGCAGCTTGGCCTTCATCTCCTGGGGGGCCATCCAGTTGTTGTTGGGGCCGGCGTCCTCCTTGCGGGTGGGGCACACGAAGGTGCGGTCCTCCACGCGGGCCACGTCGCCGGGGTCCGAGAGGGCCAGGAAGGAGTTGGGGCGCTTCTCGGGGTTCAGCTTCCGGAAGGTCCCGGCGTCCACCATCTTCTGGCAGAGGCGGTCGTACTCCTCCTGGGAGCCGTCGCACCAATACACGTCCTTGGGCTGGCAGAGCGCCACCACCTCTTCGACCCAGGCGACCAGCTTCTGGTTCTTCACGTAGCTCGGGACAGCCAGCGCGGCAACGGACATGAAAGATCTCCTCAAGGGGTGCCCTGGGGCGAAAGGGCCATTCTACCGGGAGGGTGGAAGGCGGCAAACCGGTGGTTTCGGCCCAGGGCCGCCGACGATCCTTCTGCGGCGAATCGTCGCACGGGCTTGGAGGAAGGCCCCGGGGCGGGGAGGATCAGGGCATGGCCCCCGAAGGCATCCTGACCCTCTCCTGGCTCATCCGCCTGCGGTGGGCGGCCCTGGCCGTCTACGCCGGCCTGCTGGGCCTCGCGGTCGTGGCCCTCGGCCTGGAGATCCCCCTGGCCCTGTGCGGCAGCCTGCTGCTGGTGACCGCCACTTCCAACCTGAGCCTCCAGGCCTGGTGGGATGCCTCCGGACCGGGCCCCCGGGCCCTCACGGGGGCCGTGCTGGTGCTGGACACCCTGGTCTTCGGAGGCCTCCTCTACGCCACGGGTGGACCCGCCAATCCCTGCTCCGCCCTCTTCCTGGTGCATGTGGCCCTGGCCGCCTCAGTGCTGGGCCTCCGCTGGGGCTGGGCCATGGCCGTGCTGGTGGCGGCCGTGGATGGGCTCCTCTTCCCCTTCCATCTGCCCCTGGGCCACCTGGACCACCAGATGGCGGACATGGGGTGGCACCTCTGGGGCATGTGGGGGGGGCTCGCCCTCACGGGGGCCCTGGTGGCCCACTTCGTGGGGCGGCTCTCGGAGGCCCTGGCCCGGCAGCGGGAGCGCGCCGAGGCCCTGCAGGCCCGGGCGGATCGGGAGGCCCGGCTGGCGGCCATCTCGGCCCTGGCGGCGGGGGCCGCCCATGAGCTGGCCACCCCCCTGGGCACCCTGGCCCTCGTGGCCTCGGACCTGGATCCCGAGGACCTCGAGACCCTGCCGGGCGACCTCGCCCTGATCCGACAGGAAGTGGAGCGGTGCCGGCAGATCCTTGACGCCTTGGCATTCGAGGGCGGCCAGCTGACGGCGGAAGCCTCCCAGGACCTGGACTTGGAAGCTTGGGTCCAGGCGCTGGGCCCCACCCTGGGACCCCGGGTTCACGTGGAGGTCGAGCCCCTCCGAGCCCACCTGCCGCCCCGCAGCCTGGCGCTCGTGCTCAGGGGGCTGGTGAAGAACGCCCGGGAGGCCGCAGGGCCGGAGGAGGTCATCCAGCTCCGAGTGGGGCGCGACGGATCGGGGGGATGGGCCTTCAAGGTGATCGACCTGGGACCGGGCTTTCCCGCGGCCCTCCTCCCCCGGGCCGGCGAGGCCTTCCTCAGCACCAAGGGGGAGGAAGGGCTGGGCCTGGGGCTGTTCCTGGCGCGGGGCTGGGTGGAGCGGCTCGGAGGCCGGCTCGGGATCGAGTCCCGGCCGGGCCTCACCCAGGTGGGCCTCCACCTCCCGTGGGGCCTGCTCCGATGACGCGCCTCCTCCTGGTGGATGACGACGGCACCTTCCGGGATCGCCTGGCCCGGGGCCTGAGGAAGCGCTGTTTCGACGTGGTTGAGGCGGAGGATCCCGGCACCGCCTTGACCCTGGCCCTCCAGGGCCCCGTGGCGGGGGCGGTGGTGGACCTCCGGATGCCGGGCGGCTCCGGGCTCGACCTGGTGGCCCGCCTGGCCGCCCTCCAGCCCCGGCCGGTCATCGTGGTGCTCACGGGCTACGGGAGCATCCCCCTGGCCCTGGAGGCGGTCCGTCGCGGGGCGGCCCACCTACTGCAGAAGCCGGCGGAGCTCGAGGCGATCCTCGCCGCCCTGCGCGGGGATGTGCCCGCCCCGGATGAGGAGGGCACCCCGAGCCTGGACCAGGTGGAGTGGGAGCACATCCAGCGCGTGCTGGCGGATTCGGGCTGGAACGTGAGCGAGGCGGCCCGGCGCCTCGGGCTCCATCGCCGGAGCCTGCAGCGCAAGCTGGAGCGGCTGGCCCCCCGGCGCTGATGCGGCAACGTGTCGCATGGGCGGATGGACGCTGGCGCCCTAGGCTCGGAGGCATGCGCACCGATGATTTCAATCAGGACCCACCTCGCTCCGGGCGGAGGGCGGGGGCTGGGGATCGTTTCGCCCTGTCCGTGGGGACCGAATGCGAGGCCCGGACGATCAGGCGCGCCCTCATGCCCGATCTGGGATGGAGCCCCGCGTGCGGGTCTCCGTGGATCTCCATGCCTCCCTTTGAACGCTAGACTGGCTCATGCTCGAATCCTGGCTGAACCACCCCCATGCCATGCCGTGGCTGCTCGTCATGTGGATGGCGGGCCTCCTCGGCAGCATCGGGCACTGCGCCGGCATGTGCGGCCCCATCTCCGCGGCCTTCGGCGTGGCCCAGGCCCAGCATGGAGGCCGGCCCTGGCTGCGGCACCTGATCTTCCAGCTGGGGCGCATCACCACCTATGCGGCCCTCGGGGCGGCCATCGGGTTCCTCGGGGGCTTCGCCCGAATCCAGACCATCCAGGACATGCACGCCTGCTGCCGGCCGGAGGGGGCCGCCCTGGTGGCCGCCCAGGCCTGGCCCTGGCAGGTGTGGATGAAGCTCGGGATCGGGTTCCTCATGGTGGTGTTGGGGCTCTTCCTGCTCATGGGACGACGGGCCGACGCCCTCATGGAGTTCGGTCTCCCGGCCCCCCTCCGGCGCCTCCTGGGGGAGGGGCTGAAGCACGCGGGGGCCCCCTACCTCCTGGGGCTGATGTGGGGGCTCATCCCCTGTGGACTGGTCTACATGATGCTGCTGAAGAGCCTGGACGCCGGGACCTGGCGCATGGGCGCGGCGGGGATGGCGGCCTTCGGCCTCGGCAGCATGCCCCTCCTCCTGGGCCTGGGCCTCGTGGGGACGCGCCTGAGCCAGGTGTGGAAGCAGCGCCTGATGCGCCTCGGCGGCCTCACCGTGGTGCTCATGGGCGGGAGCATCCTCTGGCAGGCCGTGACCCTGCTGCGTCTGCAGGCGGCGGGGTGAGGAAAAAATTTCCTGCGGAGCGGGGCCCGATTCCCGGGTTTATCCTGGGGGGGCCGAGGACCCCATGAGTGAGGACCAGGACAAGCGCCAGGAAGCCATGGAGTGGGTGGGCAAGGCCTACCAGCTCCACATGAAGGGCGAGATCGAGAAGGCGGTGGCCCTGTACACCAAGAGCCTCGAGATCCACCCCACGGCGGAGGCCTACGAGTTCCGCGGCTGGGCCCGCAGCTTCGAGAAGGACTATGCCGCCGCCATCGAGGACTGCCACCGCGCCATCGACCTGGACCCCGAGTTCGGGGGCCCCTACAACGACATCGGCGCCTACCACATCGAGCAGGGCGAACTGGACGACGCGGTGCCCTGGCTCCGCATGGCCCTCAAGGCCAAGCGCTACGAGAGCTACTGCTTCCCCCACTTCAACCTGGGCCGCATCCACGAGACCAAGGGGCAGCTGGAGAAG
>CAZVKM010000265.1:0-3950 GCA_964627685.1 uncultured Solibacteraceae bacterium
CGTCGTCCAGCATCTTTTTGGTGTCGAGGACAGCCTGCTTGGTCGGCTCCAGCACTGCATCCATGCGGCGCAGGACGCACATGGGGAGGATTACATCTGGGTACTTGCCGCGCTTGAAGAGGTCTCGCAGGACGTCGTCGGCGATCCCCCAAATAAAGGAGACGATCTTGTTATGGGTGGCTTGATCCATGAGATTCCCAGACTTTGGTTTGTGGAATCATTACATGTAATCGTCACTTTTGGTTGGTCTGACGTGAGTCTGGCACCCCTAGGGGTGCGGACTCCCAGGAACGGGGATTCTCGTCTTTGCTCACCACCCTTCAGCGGATCTAAAGCTGTGCCAAGTTTCGCAGCCCAGCACCAGATGGTCCGCGAGCGGAACCCCAAGACTGTCCCCAGCGGACCGCAGCCGGTTGGTGAGCTGAATGTCTTCCCGGGAGGGCGTGGGGTCCCCAGAAGGGTGGTTGTGCCACGCCACAGCCGAGGTTGCGCCGAAGCGGAGTGCCTCCCGGAAGAATTCCCGAGGACTGATCAGGCACGCGGTAGCCGTCCCGTGGGCCAGGAGCCGATCGGCGATGAGATCCCCCTTGGCGTTGAGGGCCAACATTCCGAAGCGCTCCTCGGTCCAGCCCTGGACCTTCGGCAGAAGGTATTCTCCAGCGGCGCGGGGAGAGGAGATGCGGGGCCGGTCGAAGCTGCGGGTGGAGCGTCGGTGGACTTCCTGAAGGACCGCAAAGCGGGCCATCTCGGCCTTGCTGAGCCCAAGGCCCTGGAGCTCCGAGGGGCCCAGGGCGGCCAACCGACCCAGGCTCCCAGCCTGCTGGAGGATGCCTTCAGCACGGCCGGGGTTAGTGCGGCTTAGCAGGGCCTCGATGATCTGGGCATCGGAGAGTGCTTCCGGCCCATACAGGGACACGCTTTCGGCGATGGAAACGGACTTGAAGGTCTTGGGATCAACGGTGATCTGAGTTTCGAAGAGGGGCTGATTGGAAGGCTTCATGGCGTTTCTCCATGCCCACCGGGTCGGGGCACGAGACGCCGGGCTCCCCCGCTCCCCAGGCCTGAACCGGGAACAAACCGGGCAGCGCAGCGAACCGGGTAGAGAGCGGGTAGGGCCGCTGTGGCGCGGGATCAGGATCGCCGGCAGTGCCTGATCCGGAATGGGCGTGGCCGCTATGACAGCCTTTGGCCCCTGGAGGACATAGGATGGGCGAGCTTCAGAGCCAGTCCTCCTCCATCGAGGTAGTCGATGTGGGTTGGGGAATGGAACTGAGATCGGCGCCCAGGGGTAGCGAGGGCAAAGACATTCCCCCGTTCAAGCCTTGAAGCAATTCCAATCCGGGAACCAAGGGAGAGGGCAGAGAGGAGCCAACTACGGGAGAGAACAGAGGCTCCCCGTCGACACCCATGGCCACGCTACGGCGGGCGGCCTCTGCTCGGGCCTCCGCTTCGGCCCATGGATCTTGCTGGAGGATGGGTTGCCCTAAGGGCGTCCTGGGAATCGCCAGGCTCAGAGGCAGCCAATACGTGAAGCCGTTGGACCGCGCTAAGGCGGCACGTTCATCCGACCAAGCGCCCCAGGCATCTAAAGGCATGAGGTCGACGTCCTTCTCCGTATCCCGGGATTTGGTATTGGCTGCCTTCACACGGCGTGTCCATTTGCCCAGGGCGCGGCTCAGACCTTCACGGATCTCGTCCTCGGCATTCCGCAGGAGCCAGATCTTGGAGCCAAACCCTTGGGCCACGGCCTGCCAGTTCTGGGGATACACATCCTTGAGCAACCCCAAATTCTGGATGCCGGCCACAAACGCCACCCCTCTTGAGCGGAGCAGGATGAGGGCGCGTTCAATGCTAGGCAGGCGGCCAGCATCTCCAAATTCATCCATCAGCAGGAGGAGTGGGGAGGCGTCCTCGGGCCGGTTACGAAGCCGCCCGATCAACATGGCCCAGAAGAGATAGATCGGAGCCCTAAGGGCATCGGCCATCTCGCAGTTCATGACCCAGCCGCCCTTCTCGATGAAGGCATCCAAAGTGATGGTGCTCGTTCCCTCCGTGATGGCACTCACCCGGGGCGTCTCCCAGCGCGCCAGGGTGGCAACGAGATCCTGGAGCACGGGGACCTGGCTCTTGGGTTCCTTGAGGAGGTCCTTCCAGATGGGATCCAGGGGCTCTAGGAAGGGCTCTAGTCGCTCCGCTCGCAAGGCCCGGGAAATCTCCTGAAGGCTGGCCCAGCGCCGGGACCGCAATACGGCACTGAATAGCACCCGGGCCATGTCGCGGACCCATGGGTTCGCATCTTTGGGATTGCTGGGGAAGACGTAGTCCACGATCAGATCGAAATCCTCGGCGCTTCGGATCTCCTCGAGGGGGTTCCAAACGCCGCTCCGGGATTGATGGCCTCGGACATCCAGGCCCCACACCAGTCGGTGGGGGAAGTTCTCGCGCAGGGGCAGCTCGGCCTTGGAATCCTGGTAGATCCATGGCCCCTTCGCGGAATACATGATGTGCCCGTAGATGGTGCTGGTCTTGCCAGAGCCCTGCGGACCAATGATGAAGACGTGCCGGCAGAGCAGGTCCCAACGGAGGGCGATCAAAGCCAGATTCCGGCCGGATCGTTGCCCTGGGAGCAAAGCGCGGCGCGCAGGCTTGGAAGGGTCCCGGTAGCCCAGAAGGGTCGCCACGGGGCGTCCATCTCCCTTCGGCTTCCCATCCACGACCTCGAAGCGCCCCCAATCCTCGGGGAGATCCCGGAACTGGGCATCCGCGCGCCCTTGGCCGCGCTGCACATACTTCGGATGGTTGTCCCAGAAAGCCAGCACTAGGATAGGGACGAGCAGCAGCAGGGCATTCAACAAACCGAAGAATCCTGGATGGTCAGTGGCCCATGCTAGCAGAGGCTCCCATTTGGCCCCGTGGGTCATGCCCCAGCTCGTCAGGAGCATGCCGGCCCACAGCCAAGGGGCCTTCGCCGAATTTCGCCGAAGGGCCCAGCGCGTGAGGGCATGTTGGTGCTCCAGGAGCCATACCAGCGGGGGATTGAGGGCGCGGTAGATCCAGCGGAACACCCATTCGACGGTGCCCATTCCCCCAATGAGGCCAACGATCGATCCCACAAGCTCCCAAATGCGCAACACCTGCTGCACCACTTCTGGTTTCATCGCTCCACTCCTGGAGGTAAGGGCTTCAGAGGTTGGAGCACCACGTTTCCTACCTCGGCCACGCTTTGAACGACCTGGGCGACCTGACCGGCCACGGGAACCCAACCCGCGACCTGCAGCGCGCGTTGCACAGGTTCTGGGAGGGCGGAACCGCCGCTGCCCGCGGCGCGAGCAACTTCCTTCACGCTCCGGGCCGCACCCTTCACCAGCGTAGTGGCCATGGACACAGGGGAGAGGTTCACCGCGTCCTTGGTGAGGTCGACGGCCGTTTGGGCAATGGTGGTGGCGAGCCGGGCCGCTGGCTGAAGCTCGCGGGGGAGCATCCGCTCGGCCAGCGAAACAGCCTTCAGGCCTGCACTCTTTGCACCTTCTAGGCCAGCCCGGCCGAGATCTTGGGTTTGATCCAGGCCGAAACCTGGAATCGTCCCGCGGCGTTCCAGCCGGTGGAGTGCACCAGTCCGGCGATGGTGGGTCTGCTCGAGCTCAGCCTGGTGACGGGGGCTGCCCACGGCGCCGCGGGCCTCGTAGCGAGCCAGCAGAGCACTGACTTCGAGCTCAAAGCGACGACCCACGAGGTCCTTGGCCTTCTCATCAAAGGGGCGGGAAGCTTCGAGCTTGTGCCCAAGAGGAGCCTCACGGACGGCCTCACGCCGCTGGCGGACGACCTCTCGCTGCTCTCGAATCACTCCCTCCAACTGCACCTTGAGGGCCTTAAAGCGCCTGTGGGCCTCCCAATCCTGAATGCGGGGCTCATCCCCTAGGAATTCCCGATCCCAGGCCTTCTGCATGGTC
>CAZVKM010000266.1:0-1960 GCA_964627685.1 uncultured Solibacteraceae bacterium
TGCTCTACGTCTTCGGCGGCTTCCTGCTCCTCACCGGCGTGAAGATGCTGGTGCTGCGCAACGCGGCCTTCGATCCCCGGGACAACCCCCTGTTCAAGCTCTTCCGCCGCTTCGTGCCTGCGGTGGACCGTTACCACGGCTCCGCCTTCACGGTGGTGCAGGACGGGAAGCGCTACGCCACCCCCCTGCTCCTGGTCCTGGTGGCCGTGGAGCTGACGGACGTGATCTTCGCCGTGGACAGCGTGCCGGCCATCTTCGCCGTGACCCAGGACCCCTTCCTGGTCTTCACCTCCAACATCTTCGCCATCCTGGGCCTGCGCTCCCTCTACTTCCTGCTGGCGGGCGTGGTGGACAAGTTCCACCACCTCAAGGTGGGCCTGAGCCTCGTGCTCGTCTTCGTGGGCCTGAAGATGCTGGTGGTGGACCTGGTCAAGGTGCCCCCCTTCGCGAGCCTGGGCATCATCGCCCTGCTGGTGGGCGGCAGCGTGGCCACCTCCCTGATCTGGCCCAAGCGCACCGACGCCCTGCCGGAGGCCGGGTGACCCGCCCCGGGCCCGGCTTCGGACCCCTGCTCCTGACCCTGGCGGCGCCCGCGGCGCTGCCGGGGTTGGGCTCCCTGGCGGCCCCCGCCGTGGGTCTCGCGGCCATGGCCCTGGGGTGGCAGCTGGCCACGGGCCGGCCGTTCCCTTGGATCCCCGCCCGGGCCCACCGATGGCTCGCCCCACGACCCGCCTTCCGCCCCTGGCTGCGACGGATCCTGGGTCCGCTCCGCTTCGCCCGTCGCTGTCCCCTGCCCCCGCCGCCCCGGTGGGTGATGGGGGCCGGGGTGGCCTGGACCGGATTCATCATGCTCCTCCCCCTGGCCTTCATCCCCTTGAGCAACGCCATCCCCGCCGCGGCCCTGGCCCTCCTGGGGGGCGGGCTCCACCCTTCCCGGAGCGCCTGGGCCTGGGCGGGGCTCGGCCTCAGCGGCACGTTCACGGCCTTCCTGGCCTTGGTCGCGGACGTCCTCCTCGGTGCCCTGGGCGCCCTGCTCCGGAGCTGAGCCCATGACGATGGAAAGCCCTCGCCGTCCCGAGGCGGCCCACCCGGGGCTGGACGAGGCCGTGGTCCTCCTCCGGCGCGGGGGCCTCGTGGCCTTCCCCACGGAAACGGTGTACGGCCTGGGCGCGGACGCCCTGAACCCCGCCGCCCTGGCCCGCATCTTCGCGGCCAAGGGCCGTCCGCCGACCAACCCGCTCATCCTCCATGTCTCCGGGATCGAGATGGCCCAAGATCTCGTCGCAGCGCTGCCTCCCCCCGCCCTGCGCCTCATGGAGGCGTTCTGGCCCGGGCCCCTCACCTTGGTGCTGCCGAGGGGGGCCCAGGTGCCGGATGCGGTCACGGCCGGGGGGCCCACGGTGGCGCTGCGGATGCCCGACCATCCCCTGGCCCTCGTGCTCCTCCGGGCCTTCGGCGGGCCCCTGGCCGCCCCCAGCGCCAACCGATCCGAGCATGTGAGTCCCACCACCGCGGCGCATGTGCGTGCGGACCTGGGCGACCGGATCGATCTCATCCTTGATGGCGGTCCCTGCCGGGCGGGCCTGGAGAGCACCGTGGTGGACCTCAGTGGACCCGAGCCCCGCCTGCTCCGGCACGGCCCCCTGCCGCCGGGGGACCTGGCGGCGGTGCTGGGTCGGGAGCCCCAGGCGGGGAGCCCCGGGAGCGGGGTGGCCCGGTCCCCGGGACAGTCCCGACGGCACTATGCCCCGAAGGTGCCCCTGGTGCTTCGTCCGCCCGGCGCTCCCCTGCCGGCGGAAGGTCCCCTGGGCTGGCTCAGCCTCGAGGGCGACCCCACGCCCGAGCACGTGGCCCTTCGGATCCCCATGGGGAAGGACCCCGTGACCTACGGGAAGGAACTCTACGCGGCCCTCCGGACGCTGGAGGCCCTTCCCCTGCGGGCCCTGGTGGCGGACCTCCC
>CAZVKM010000266.1:2060-3895 GCA_964627685.1 uncultured Solibacteraceae bacterium
GGCGAGGTGGGCCGCGTGGTCGGCCTCGCGATGCTCCTGGCCATGGGCATCCCGGCCTGGAGCTACTTCATCCTCAAGCGGGGGGTGGGGATCTACGATGCCGCCGCCATCGCCGCCACCTACGGCTCCGTGAGCGCCGTGACCTTCACCGTGGCCAGCCAGTTCGTGGCCGCCCACGGGGCCCCCACCTCCGGAGGCGCCACCGTGGCCCTGGTGCTCATGGAATCCCCGGCGATCATCATGGCGGTGCTGCTGGCCAGCTGGGCCCGGAGTCAGGCGGCGAGCCTCGCCCCCGCCACCGGGGCCGCCGAACCCGGCGTGGAGTCGGTGGTGCCCGAGGCCGTGGGCGAGGCCCGCCCCGCCGCGCCCGTGCGGCTGAAGGCGGTGCTCCATGAGGCCTTCACCGATGGCGCCCATCTCCTCCTCATCGGCAGCCTGGTCATCGGGGCCCTCACCGGGGCCAAGGGGGCGGAGGCGATGAAGCCCTTCACCGGCGACCTCTTCAAGGGGTTCCTGGCCTTCTTCCTCCTGGAGATGGGCATCCTCGTGGGCCGGCAGATGCGACAGGTGCGGGATGTGGGCCCCTTCCTCCTGGGCTTCGGGCTCCTGATGCCTCCCCTGCACGCCCTGGTGGCCATCGGCCTGGCACGCGTGGTGGGCCTCTCCACGGGGGACGCGGTGCTCCTGGCGGTGCTGGCGGCGAGCGCGTCCTACATCGTGGTGCCCGCGGTGGTGCGCTTCGCCATCCCGGAGGCCCGGCCCAGCCGCTACTTCACCCTGGCCTTGGCCGTGACCTTCCCCTTCAACGTGCTCGCGGGCATCCCCCTCTACCACCAGGTGGTGCGGCGCTGGTGGGGGGCCTGAGCCGCGCCCTCAGCCGGTCTGGAGCCTCTGCAGGGCCAGCTTGGGAAGGGCCTTCTCATAGTCAGAGGCGCTGAGCATGCGGATGTCCCGGATGCTCAGCCCGTAGAGGCAGCTCTCCAATTGGGGCCGGAGCGTGAGCCACACGTTGTGCATGAGGCAGGGGGCGGGATCGTTGCAGGGGCGGTTCTCCAGGATGCAGGCGGGGAGACCCAGCCCTTCACCCAGGGCCTGGGAGACGCAGGCGATGGTCACCTCCCCATCCGGTCGGGCGAGCTTGTATCCGCCGTGGGGACCCCGAGTTCCCTCCACGATGCCGGAGCGAGCGAGGGTCTGCATCACCTTGGCCAGGAAGGGTCCAGGCACCTCGGCGCGCTCCGCCAGCTCATGGACGGCCAGACGGGTCCCATCCGGCGGAAGGCGGACGAGGGCCTGGAGGGCGTAGGAGAGGCTGGTCGGGAAGAACATCGGCATACCTCGCGACCAGAGTGGGGAGATATCCGGACCCGGACAAACCAATCTTGACGTCCGTCACCCGGGAAAGGCTCGTTTTTTTGACCTTCAGGGTCGCTTGAGGACTAGGAATCGCCTGCGGAATGGGAAGGCGGTGTGACCACCAGGCAATTCCGGATAGGCCTCTTCCAAACGCGCCTGGTAGGCGTCCAGGAAGGCGGAGCGGGCTTCGGGGTCCAGGCGCTCGAGGTAGGGACGGAGGGCGGTGCCTTGAACCCAGGCGGAGATCGCGGGGGCTCCGGCCATCACCTGCTGGTAGATCGTGTCCCACTGGTCGAGGGAGGCCGCAAAGGGGGCGAGCAGCGCGTGGTAGGCGGCCGGTGCGAGCGGTGGGTGCCATGGGGCGAAGTCCGCGAAGCGCTCCCGCCAGGGTCCCTGCGCCGCCACTTCGCGGATCAGGGCGTGGGAGGGCTCGGCGTGGTTCGCGGGCATCTGCACCGCCAGCACGCCTCCCGGGGCCA
>CAZVKM010000267.1:0-3860 GCA_964627685.1 uncultured Solibacteraceae bacterium
CGAGGTGCTGCACCAGCAGATCCTGGGCCCGGTTGGTGTCCTGGTACTCGTCCACCAGCACGTGGCGGAACTTCTGGCCGTAGACCTCCTGCATGAGGGGCTCGCGCAGCAGGCGCTCCGTGTGCAGCAGCAGGTCGTCGAAGTCGCAGGCCCGGTGGCGGGTGAGGCCCTCCTGGTAGAGGCGGTAGGCCTCCAGCAGCTTCTTGCTCCAGGCGTCCATGACCTCGGAGGCCGCCTCCTCGGGCAGGAGGCAGCGGTTCTTCCAGTCGCTGATGTGCTCCAGGACCTTGCGCGGGTGGAACTGCTTCTCGCTGAGCTTGAGCTCCGCCAGCACCTGCTTCACCAGGCTCTTCTGGTCGCTGGGATCGAAGATGACGAAGTCGCGGCCCACGGGGGTGCGCTCGCCCTCCCGGCGGAGCATGCGGGTGCAGAAGCTGTGGAAGGTGCTCACCCAGAGCTGCTCCACCGGCACGGAGACGAGCCGCGCCACCCGCTCGCGCATCTCCTCCGCGGCCTTGTTGGTGAAGGTGACGGCCAGGATGCTGGAGGGGTGGACACCCGCTTCCTCCACCAGCCAGGCGATGCGGCGGGTGATGACCGTGGTCTTGCCGGAACCGGCACCCGCCAGGATGAGCAGGGGCCCCTGGGTGTGCTGCACCGCCTCCTGCTGGGGGACGTTCAGACCCCGGAGCAGGGGGTGGTCGGGCGTGGCTTCCATGCCCCCATGATAGCCCGGGGGGCCTTCACTCCCGGCCCGCCTCCGCCGCCGGCAGCGCCGCCAGCTCGGCCTCGGCCCCGATGGTGCGTCCCCGCTCGGCCTTCATCACCACCTCGCGCAGCATGCGCTCCGCCTCCGCCTCGCTCAGGAGGTCCTTCCAGGCGGGCATCACCCGCCCGAACAGGATCCCCTTCCGGATCGTGCGGGCCATGGACCGGAACTCCCGCTTGCTCGTGCCATCGCCCACCAGCACCTCCGCGCGGAGCTGCTTCACCCGGCTGGCCGAGGTGAAGTCCAGACCGGCGAGGCGGGTGCCGTCCTTGGCCCGGCCGGAGCCATCCGGCCCGTGGCAGGGACTGCAGTGATCCTGGAAGAACTGGCGGAGCTCCGCCACGCTGCGGAGGCGGGGTTCCGGGGACTGGGCCCCCAGGGGGCTCAGGAGGGCGAGGAGGGGAAGCAGGGCTCCGATCCGCATGGGGGCTCCGGGGCGGGAAGGTCTCCCCAAGCCTCGGCCCCTCCCGCTTCCCAGGGCAGATCCGGTTGGCGGATCCGCTCCCCTCCGGTCTCAGGGCTTCCGGGCGGCCATGGGGCGGATCACCTGCTCCACCAGGGCCTTGGCCTCCGCCTCGGGAAGCTGGGCTCCGAAGGCGGGCATCTCCCGCTTGCCCCGGAGGATGGCCTTCACCATCTCCTCGTCCTTGGTCCGGGACTGCCAGCGGGGGTCGGCCAGGGCCCGGCCCGCCAGGCGGATCCCCAGGGGGCTGCGGGCATGCCCGTCGGCCCCGTGGCACTCGGCGCAGGCCCGCCGGTAATAGAGGGCCAGATCCCGGCGAGGGGGTGCGGTCTGGGAGGCGGACAGGATGGACAGGGAGATCAAAAGCAGGGACATCCGGACGGCTCCAGAGAGGCACGCTATCACGCCGGAGACACGGGAGCCAGCGGCTGCGCTAGTCTGGAGCCTCGCCCCCATGGCGGAATGGCAGACGCACTGGACTTAAAATCCAAGGCCGGCAACGGCGTCCCGGTTCGACCCCGGGTGGGGGCAGGACACCGGGTGGGATCACGCCGGGAGGAAGCCCTCGTCCCGGAGGTAGTCCTCGGCGCTCTCCCGATCTCCGAAGCGGGCGAGGACCTGGAAGCCCTCCCGCCCATCGCCATCCACCTCGTCCAGGCGGCTGCGCTCGCGGATGAGGCAGGACCCGCCGATCACGTCGAGCCCGAGCTGCACCAGCTCCCACTCGGTGCCGTGCTCATCCCGCCAGACCTCCACATGGATCGTGGTCATGGGCGACCTCCCGGCCCCCCCAAGGTAGGCCCGCCGGGCCGACCCGCCAGGAGGCCCGTCATGCCTTCTCGAAGAAGAGCACCACCATGCCGAAGCCCACCCGGTCCCCGTGGTGGATCTCGCGGGGCTCGTTGGAGCCGAGGCGCTCACCCTTGATGAAGGTGCCGTTGGAGACGCCCTGCTCCTCCATGAGGAAGTAGCGGCCGTGCTCGCAGAGGATGCGCGCGTGACGTCGGCTCACGCTGAGGTTGTGGTCCTCCTCGGTGAGGTCGATGTCGGGGTGCACGCCCGTGGCGGGGTCGAAGCGACCGATGAGGGAGCCATGGGCCAGGATGGGATAGGGCTTGCCGCTCAGCACGCTCACGAGGTTCGCCACAGGGGCGTTGGCCACCCGCTTGTGGGGGCGGGTGCCCTCCACCTCCAGGCGCTCGGCGAGCTCCCGGTTCCGCTGGGCCATGCGCTGGAGCATCTTGATGCTCACTTCCGGGTTCTGCCGGATCATGCGCAGGAAGGTGCCGCGGTTGATGGAGATGAGGTCGGACTCCTCCAGGGCCACGGCGGTGTGGGCGCGGGGCATGGCCTCCAGGAGGCTGCCCTCCCCGAAGAAGTCGCCCTTGCCGTACTCCTCGGTCCACTCGCCGCGGGCCTCGGGCCCGTTGTAGAGCCGCACCCGGCCGTTGAGGATGATGAACATCTGCTGGGCCATCTCGCCCTGGGCGTAGACGACCTGCCCCTCTCCGAAGTGGAGCTTGCTCTGCTCGATGAAGCTGGGTTCGGCCATGGAGGTCCTGAGGGCTCCCCTAGCTTAACCCAGGTCCGCCCAATTCAACCTTTCCATCCAAGGCTCCCGGAGGAACCCCTCCAGCAGGGCCGCTTCCCCGGCGCTGAAGGCCTCCAGATGCGGGGAATCCAGGTCCAGCACCCCCTGGACCCGGCCCCGGGCCACCACGGGGATCACCAGTTCGCTCCGGGTGGCATCGTCGCAGGCGATGTGGCCCGGGAAGGCGTGCACGTCCGGCACCCGCTGGGTGGCCACCTGGCTTGCGGCGGCCCCGCACACCCCCTTCCCGAAGGGGATCCTCAGGCAGCCCATCCCCCCCTGATAGGGGCCCACGGCGAGCTGGCCCGGAGCCACCACGCGGTAGAAGCCGCACCAGTTGGTCTGGGGCAGCGTCTCCCAGAGCAGGCAGGCCAGGGTGGCGAGCACGGCCACCTCATCGGTCTCCCCGTCCACCGCCGCCCGGATCTGGGGCAGCGCCTCCTGAAGCCGGGCCACACGCGCCGCCTCCGGCAGCAGGGCGCCGCGCGCCACCTTCTCGAGCAGGATCCCCTCCGACATGGCCGCCTCCGATTAGTCTTGAAGCCATGTCCATTCTGCGCTGGCTCGCCGCCCCACTGTCACCGCTCTATGGGGCCGTGGTGCGCTCGCGGAACCGCGCCTTCGACGGGCATCCCGAGCGGGCCGCGCGGGCCGGCGCGCCCGTGGTCTCCATCGGCAACCTCTCCACCGGTGGCACCGGCAAGACCCCGGTGACCCTCTTCCTGGCCCAGGGGCTCGACGCCGCCGGCTGGACGAACACCATCCTCTCCCGAGGCTACGGGGGGAAGCGGCGGCAGGAGCCGCTGGCCGTGGACCCCGACACCGACCCCCGGCAGTCCGGGGATGAGCCCCGGCTCATGGCCCAGCACCTGGGTCCGGGCCGGGTGGTGGTGGCCCGCAAGCGGGCGGTGGGGGCCGCCTTCGCCCTGGCCCAGGACCCTCCGCCCCGGGTGCTCCTCCTCGACGATGGCTTCCAGCACCGGGCCCTCCACCGGGACGTGGACCTCCTCCTGCTGGATGGCGTCCGCCGCTTGGGG
>CAZVKM010000268.1:0-3840 GCA_964627685.1 uncultured Solibacteraceae bacterium
GCAGGTCGCTCTCCGCCTGGGCCGAGAAGCCGCGGATGGAGGAGCCGTCGAAGGTGAGGTTGTCGTAGGACTTCAGCAAGAACTTCTTGTCGTAGTCCAGCATGTGGAGCCGGCCTTCGATGTCCGTGAAGCACACGGTCACGGCCTTGATGCGCTTCTCGCCTTCCAGGTAGGCGATGCGCTCCTTCCGGATCACGTCGACGTCCACCCGGTCCAGGCGCTGCTGCTTGGCCTTCAGGTTCAGCTGCTCCAGCTCGTCGTAGGGGATTTCCAGAAAGTCCCGAAGTCCGTTGGTCGCCATGATGGCCTCCATTGCGCCCGACACCCCACGTGCCGAAGCAATGGATAATTTTTCATCTTGGTAATCTAATTTTTCAAGTTTTTATTTTAATTTTTCAATTTTGAGAACCAAACTCGAACTCCAGGATCCGCTCCAGGTCTCCAGGGGAGGCTCCCATCCCCAAGCGCAGGAGGAATTCCGTGTTGCCTTCGCCCCCCTTGATGGGACTCGGGGTCAGATCCATGGGGCGGAGGGCGGTTCCGGCGAAGTAGGTCCATATCTCCCTCACCACCCGCCGATGCACCTCTGGATCCCGCACGATGCCCCCCTCCCCCACATCCTCCCGCCCTGCCTCGAACTGGGGCTTCACCAGGAGCACAGCATCGGCGTCCTCCGTGAGGCTCGCCAGCACCGGGGGGATGGCCAGCTTGAGGGAGATGAAGCTCAGGTCGGCCACCAGCAGGCTGCAGCGCTCGGGGATCTTCCCGGGCTCCCAGGTGCGGAGGTTGGTCTGCTCCAGGCTCACCACCCGGGGGTCGCTCCGCAGTTTCCAGTGCAGCTGGTTGGTACCCACGTCCACGGCGTAGACCCTGGCGGCGCCCCGCTGCAGGAGGCAGTCCGTGAAGCCCCCGGTGCTGCTGCCCGCATCGAAGCAGGTGCGCCCCGTGGGATCCAGGGGCCAGTGGTCCAGGGCCCCGGCAAGCTTCAGCCCGGCCCGGCTCACGAAGGGGAGGGCCTCGCCCCGCAGCCGGATGTCCACCTCCTCCGCCACCCCGTGGCCGGCCTTGGTGACGGGATGGCCCTCCACCAGCACATCCCCGGCGAGGATGCGGGCCTGGGCCTTCGCCCGGGTCTCGCAGAGCCCACGCTGCACCAGGAGCTGATCCAGGCGGACCTTCGCCATCAGCGACCCGCCGCCATGGCGGCCCGCTGGCGCTTGAGCTCCTTGCGGTAGGCGTTGATGTTCTGGTTGTGGCCCCCCAGCGTCGGAGCGAAGGCATGCCCCCCCTTGCCCGTGGCGACGAAGTAGAGGTCCTTCCCGACCTCCGGGTGGAGGGCGCCTTCGATGGAGGCGGGGCTGGGAATGGCGATGGGCGTGGGGGGCAGTCCCTTCGTGGTGTAGGTGTTGAAGGGATGCGGGCGGCGCACATCCTCACCCGTGGGGGCCGTGAACCGCAGGTCCCCCCCCACCCAGCGGGCGTACTGGCTGGTGGGATCCGCCTGGAGGAGCATGCCCTTCTTCAGGCGCAGGGCGTAGACCCCGGCCACCTTGGCCTTCTCCTCCGGGAGGCGGGTCTCACGCTCCACGATGCTGGCCAGCTTGAGGGTGTCGTAGGGCGCGAGGGGCCCCCCTTCCAGCTTCGGCAGCACCTGATCGTGGAAGGCCTCCACGAGCATCAGCATCACCTCCTCGGGTTCGAGGGCATGGTGCAGCCGGTAGGTGGCCGGCGCCACGAGGCCTTCCAAGGTCGGCGCTTCCGGGAAGCCCGCCACCTTGGCGAGCCGAGGGCTCTTCCAGAGCTGCCAGAAGATGTCCTCGGGCACGAAGTCCTTGAGCCGCTTCTGGAGGGACCAGGCGTGCATGCCCTCCACCACCACCACATTCGTCCAGTGGACTTCGCCCTTCCTCAGCTTGCGGGCGACCTCGGCCATGGAGACGCCCGGCTGGAAGGCGTACTCCCCCCGGATCAGCTGCAGCTTCCGGGATCGGGCCCAGAGCTTGAAGAGGGAGGCGCTGCGCACGACCCCATCCTTCTCCAGCTGCTGCGCCATCTCATCCAGGGTCGCGCCCCGCTTCACCAGCACCGTGGCATCGGCCTCGAGAGGACCCCGGCCCTTCACCGCCCACCAGCCCCAGAGGGGCGGGAGCAGGAGGACCAGGGTCGCCACGAGGAGGCGGATGGAGGTGCGCGCCTTCGCCATCGCTTCAGGTTATCAGCCCAGGAATTCCGCCACGAGGCCGTGGAAGTGGTGAACCCCGTTCTCCCGCTGGGGGCTGAAGCGCCCCTGACTGTAGTGGCTGCTCGCCAGGTGCTTCTGCACGGTCTCGCAGAGCAGGATGTCCTCCTCCTGGACCACGCGGCTGAACTCGAAGTTCTCCCGCCAGCGAGCCTCCAGCCCTGGGGCCGCGGGGTCCGGGTAGAGCCACAGGAACCGGGTGATGCAGCGCTCCGGCCCATCCGGGAGGATCACGTTGACCTGCACGTGGTCCGGGTAGAGGTTCAGCATGAGGTTGGGGAAGACCCAGTAATAGAGGGCCTCCAGTGGGGCGCCTTCCTCGAGCCCCCGTGCGTAGAGCGGGTTGCCGCTCCGCACCGGGGCGAACTGCTGGCTGTGGTAGCGCGCGGTCTCCGTGTGGTAACCCTTGTAGTCGATCTGCCCGAAGAGCCCGGGATGGGCGATGGGGATGTGATAGCCCTCGAGGTAGTTGTCGACGTACACCTTCCAGTTGCAGGCGACGTGGAAGTCATGGGTGCGGTAGGGCCGCATTCGGTCCAGCCCGCGGGCCGCGGTCTCCTGGGGGATGGATCCCAGCCACTCGGTGAGTTCCGGTCCCTCGGCCCCGGCATTGGCGAAGATCCAGCTCCCCCAGGTGGCGACGCGGAAGGCGGGCTGGCGGCAGGCCCCGAGGTCGAAGCCCCCGACCCCCTCGAACTCCGGCGCCTTCACCAGGCACCCCTCATGGTCGTAGACCCAGCCGTGATACTGGCACTGGAAGCGCTTCCGGTTCCCGCTGCCCAGGGCCACCGCCCCGGCCCGGTGGCGGCACACGTTGGAGAAGGCCCGGAGCTCGCCGGATTCCGTCCGGACGAGCACCACCGGCTCCTGCCCAAGCATGGTGGTGAGGTAGTCCCCGGGCCGGGCCAGTTGGTCGGTATGCCCCACGAACTGCCAGGTGCGCCCGAAGATGCGCGCCAGGTCGAGCCGATGGGCCTCTTCTCCGAGATACCAATCCGCCGGGAGGGTGCTGGCGGAAGCCAGGTCGGGGTTGAAGACGTAGGGCTGCATCAGGGCTCCCGCTTCACCACGAGGCCGCCCTTCACCACGATGGGGATGCGCTCCAGCAGTCGGATGTCGGAGAGGGGGTCCCCCTTCACGGCCACCAGGTCCGCGAAGCGGCCTGGTTCCAGGCTGCCCACAAGGTCCTCCCACCCCAGATCCTCCGCCGCCCGGATGGTGGCCGCCTGGATCGCCTGCAGGGGGCTCATGCCCCACCGGACCATGAAGGCGAACTGCTTCGCGTTGTCCCCATGGGGGTAGATGCCCGCGTCCGTCCCGAAGACCACCTTCACCCCGGCGGCCACCGCCTTCCGGAAGCCCTGGCGTTGCACCTCCGTGGTCTCCAGGTTCTTCCGCAGGAACTCCTCGGGCCAGTGTTCCCGCCGGCCCACCTCGTCGCTGTAGTCCCCGTTGTAGATGTCCATGCTCAGGAAGGCGCCCTTCTCCTTCGCCAATCGGATGCCTTCGTCATCGATCAGGGAGGCGTGCTCGATGCACTGGACCCCGGCCCGCAGGGCGTTCTTGATGCCCTCGGCGCCATGGGCATGGGCGGTGACCCG
>CAZVKM010000269.1:0-3798 GCA_964627685.1 uncultured Solibacteraceae bacterium
CCCGCGCCCGAAAGGCCCGCGCCGCCGTGCTCGAGACCTCCATCCGCCTCGACTTCTCCCAGGAGGCGCCGAGCCTCAAGCGCGTGGAGGTGGACAAGCCCAAGGCCCGCATCCTCGCCGTGGACGATGAGGCCGTGGTGCTGGACTCCTTCCGCCGCATCCTCGTGCTGGAGGGATATGCCATCGACACGGTGGAGACCGGCCAGGAGGCCCTTGGCCTCGTCCAGCGCAACGACTACGACTTCGTCTTCACGGACCTCAAGATGCCCGGCATGACCGGCGTGGAGGTGGTGAAGGCCGTGAAGCACCTGCGACCCGACATCGACGTGGTGGTGATCACGGGCTACGCCAGCATCGACACGGCCGTGGAGACCCTGCAGCACGGGGCCTGCGAATACGTGCAGAAGCCCTTCAGCGTCGATGAGCTCTCCGAGTTCGCACGCAAGCTCCTGATCAAGCGGGAGGCCCGCCTGGAGTCCCAGCGCCAGCCCGTGGTGCGGGTGGTCAGCCCGGACCTGGCCGAGGTGGTGCCCGCGGGCGAATTCGCCGTGCCCGGCGGCGCCTTCATCGCCCCGGGGCACACCTGGGTGCGCATCGAGCGGGAAGGGCAGGTCTCCCTGGGCATCGACGACTTCGCCCGCAAGGCCCTGGGTCCCGTCACCGAGGTGATCCTGCCTGAGCCAGGGGCCGTGATCCGCCGGGGCGAGCCCCTCTTCACCCTGGGCCAGGGCAAGGAGGCCGTGCACTTCGCCGCCCCGCTCTCGGGCAAGGTCGTCACCCTGAACACGGACCTGCGCCACGATGCGACCCCCATCCTCCGCAGCCCCTATGACCGTGGCTGGATCTGCGAGCTTCAGCCCAGCGACCTCTTCGGCGAGCTCTCCGTCCTACGCATCGGCCGCCCCGTCATCGATTGGTACCAGGAGGAGATCGCGCGCCTGCGGAAGTCCCAGCAGGAGCCCAAGCCCGGCACCCTGGACATGGCGGCCTTCGAATCGCAGTTCCTGGAGCCCTCGGCCAGGTAGGTCTTAGCCCCGGTAGGAGGGTGCGCCCTCCGCACCCTCCCGCGGGGCTATAGCGGGCACTCCCAGATGCGGTCGGTCTGGGGATCCGATCCCACGGTGAACACGTGGCTGCCCACGTCCCGGAAGGGCCAGCGGCGGTAGAAGGCCTGGGCGGCGAGGTTGTGCTCCCAGACGCCCAGCCAGAGGGTGCGGAAGCCCTCGGCGCGGGCGCGGGTGATCACCGTGTCCATGAGGGCCGAGCCGAGGCCCGTGCCCTTGGCGGCGGCCAGGACGTAGAGGCGGTTGAGCTCCACGGGGGCCGGGCCGGCGACGCAGGGCTCGGCGGGGCCGCGCCGGACCTGGGCGAAGGCCAGGGGCACCCCGTCCACCTCGGCGATCCAGGTGGTCCAGGCCGGGTCCCGGAGCTCCGCACCCTGCTGGGCCTCGCCGTAGGCGCCGTCCAGGAAGGCGGCCAGGTCCTCCGGGGTGTTGCTGTCGGCGAAGGTCTCCGTGAAGGATTGGCGGGCCAGGGCGGCCACCGTGGCGGCGTCGGTGGGGGCGGCTTCCCGGACGGTGCGGTTCATGGGGGCAGGATCCCAGATTTTCCGGGATGGGATCGGGGTAAAAAAGGCGAAAGGGCGGTAGGCTGGACCCTATGCTTTCCAGCCTGCGCATCAAGAACCTGGCCCTGGTGGAGGACCTGACCCTGGAGCTGGGGGCCGGCTTCACGGTGCTCACGGGGGAGACGGGGGCCGGCAAGAGCCTGCTGGTGGACGCCCTCGGCCTGCTCGTGGGGGCACGGGCGGAGGCCGAGCTGGTGCGCCGCGGCGAGGATCGGACCACGGTCGAGGCGGTGGTGGAAGGCCGGGGCGGGGCCTGGCTGACCTTCCTCGCGGAGCGGGGACTCCCCGAGGAAGTGCCCGTGGTCCTGCGCCGTGAGATCGGACTCTCGGGCCGCAGCCGGGCCTGGATCAACGGGGCTCTCTGCACCGCCGCGGACCTCCGCGAGGCCGGGCGCCTCTGGATGCGCCTCACCAGCCAGCACGACCATCAGGAGCTGCTCAGCGAGGACCGCCACCAGGCCCTGCTCGACGAGGTGCTGGGCATCGAGCCCGACCTGGGGAGGGAGGTGGCCGCCCTGCGCGAAGCCGAGGGCGCCCTGCGGGCCCGTCGCCAGAGCGAGGCCGACCGGGAGCGCCGCCTCGTGCAGCTGGAGGAGGCCCTGGAGGACCTCACCAAGCTGGCTCCGAAGCCGGGCGAGTCCGCCCAGATCCGCGCGGAACGGGAGCCCCTGCGCCATGCGGTGCAGCTGGAGTCCGCCTACGCCGAGGCCGCCGGGGCCCTGGGCGAGGCCGTGCCGCTCGTCGAGGCCGCCCACCGCGCCCTGAACCGGGCCATCGCCCACTTCCCCGATGGCACCCCCGAGCGGGACCGGCTCCGCAGCGCCCTCCTGGAGCTGGAGGACCTGGGGGCCAGCGCCCAGGACCAGGCCCGCCACTGGGCCAAGGCCGGCACCGGGAAGCTGGAGGCCCTGGAGACGCGCCTCGCCACCTTCGAGCGCCTGGCCCGCCGCCACCGCTGTGAGCCCGATGAGCTGGCCGACACCTGGAAGGGCCTGCAGGCGGAGCAGAGGGAGCTGCTGGGCGGGGGGGAGAGCGCCGAGGCCCTGGAGAAGAAGGTGGCCGTGGCCGCCGAGGCCTATGCCGTGGCCGCCGAAAGGCTGCACCGGGTGCGTGAAGCGGCCCTGCCCAAGCTGGAGAAGGAGGTCCACGCCCGCCTGGCCACCCTGGGCATGAAGGGCGCCCGCCTCCAGCTGAAGGTGGACCTCGCCGAGGACACCGCCAGCCCCGCCCGCATCGCAGGCAAGGGCGTGAAGGTCACCGCCCAGGGGGCCTCCAAGGTGGGCATCCTCCTGGAGAGCAACGCCGGTGAGGGTTTCCGGGGCCTGGCGAAGATCGCCTCCGGCGGCGAGCTGAGCCGCATGATGCTCTCCCTCATGGGCGCCGGCGCCAAGCTCGGCGCCGCGGGTGAGCCCCTGACGCTGATCCTCGACGAGGTGGACAGCGGTCTGGGCGGCGAGACGGCCCTGGCCGTGGGCGCCGCCGTGGCGGAGCTGGGGCGGCGGCACCAGGTGCTGGCCGTCACCCACCTGGCCCAGGTGGCCGCCAAGGCCGATCGCCACCTCACCATCACCAAGGAGACGGAGGCGGGCCGCACCCGGAGCCGTCACCAGCTCCTGGAGCCCGAGGGTCGCCTGCGGGAGCTGGCCCGCCTCCTCAGCGGACATCCGGACCGGCCGGAGGCCCTCCAGCACGCCAAGGTCCTGCTGGAGGCCTGAGCCGACCGGGCGAAAAAAGGAGCCGCCTCGCGGCGGCTCCCCTGCTTCAGCCCTGGTGCTCCTAGAACGTGAGCTTCAGGCTGTACGAGTTGGTGGTGCTGGCGCCGCTGTAGTACTTCACGCGGACGTAGTAGGTGGCGGAAGCGCCGCTGTTGGTGACACTGGCGGAATCCACGAGCCCGGTGCCCTTGAGGGAGCTGGCGACCTGGGTGCCGGCGCTGTTGTAGCTGAACAGGTCGAAGTCGCTGGCGGTGGGGGGGGTCAGCGTGGCGGCCAGGGTGCGGCCGGTGGCCAGGTTCACCTTGAAGTAGTCGGTGTCCGTGGTGGAGCTGATCTTCCCGGTCACGGTGGTGCCGGAGGTGGCCACGGCGTTGGCGGTGCCGGTGGTGTTGTTGCTCTCAACCTCGGCCTGGGTGCCGCCCGTGGTGTTGCTCACGGAGAAGGCGACGGAGGTGG
>CAZVKM010000270.1:0-3786 GCA_964627685.1 uncultured Solibacteraceae bacterium
GGCGCGGCCGCGGCGCGGGGGGCCGCCGCGCGCTCGGTGTCGAGCTCGATCTTCGGCCCCTCGGGCCGCCGGGGCGGGGGGGGGATCAGCTTGGCCTGGACCTGGCCCGGCTCAGCCACGATGCGGAGGGCGCCACCCTCCTTGAGGCACTGGATCCGGAAGCCCTGGTCCCCGAGCTTGTACTCGAAGGTGACGCCCGAGCCCATCTGCCAGGTGCTCTTCTGATGCGGGGGGATGATGTCGGAGGCCAGCACCTCCACCATCACGGCGGGGAGGGCGTTGGGGAGGAGGGGCGTGAGCTCTCCGGAGGCCAGCTCCAGCATCGGGGTCTTGTCGGGCTCGAGGATCAGCCGGCGGCCGCCCCGGGGGACGACGTGCTGGAGGAGCTTGTCGAGCTGGGCCATGGGGGCTCCGGTGCAGACTGGTCCCTCCCCGGGACCGGGGGGGGCTTCCCGCCCTATCGGCGCCCCTCCCAGGAGCCTTTTGAACGGGGATCCGGGACAGACGTCACGCGACCTTCCCGGTAGACTGGGGGTTCGGTCTTTCGGAGGGATGCATGAACATCCATGAATACCAGGCCAAGGAACTGCTGCGGCAGTACAAGGTGGCCACGCCCCAGGGGAGGGTCGCCCAGGATGCGGAGGAGGCCCGCCACATCACCAAGGAGTTTGGTGGGCAGTCGGTGGTCAAGGCCCAGATCCACGCCGGTGGGCGCGGCAAGGGCGGCGGCGTGAAGTTCGCCACGGATCCCGACAAGGCGGCCGAGCTCTTCAAGCAGATGATGGGCATGCAGCTCATCACCAAGCAGACCGGCCCCGAGGGACGCAAGGTCCGCACGGTGTTCATCAGCGATCCCGTGGACATCGCCCGGGAGCTCTACCTGGCCTTCCTCGTGGACCGTGCCACCAGCCGCGTGACGGTGATGGCCTCCACCGAAGGCGGCGTGGAGATCGAGGAGGTCGCCGAGAAGACCCCCGAGAAGATCGTGAAGGTCATCGTGGATCCCGCCCTGGGCCTCTCCGGCTTCCAGGCGCGCCAGATCGCCTTCGCCCTGGGCTTCAGCGGCGACGGCTTCAAGAAGTGCGTCGTCTTCCTGCAGAACATGTACCGGCTCTTCACGGAGAAGGACTGCTCCATGGTGGAGGTCAACCCCCTCGTGGAGACCAAGCAGGGGGACGTGATCGCCCTCGACGCCAAGATCGGCTTCGATGACAACGCCCTCTTCCGCCACCCCGACATCCTCGCCTACCGCGACCTCAATGAAGAGGCCGAGGAGGAGATCGAGGCCAGCAAGTTCAACCTGAACTTCATCAAGCTCGACGGCAACATCGGCTGCATGGTGAATGGCGCCGGCCTGGCCATGGGCACCATGGACATCATCAAGTACCACGGCGGCTCCCCGGCCAACTTCCTGGATGTGGGCGGCGGCGCCACCGAGGACGCCGTGAAGAACGCCTTCCGCATCATCCTGCAGGATGACTCCGTGAAGGCCGTGCTCGTGAACATCTTCGGCGGCATCATGCGCTGCGACGTGGTCGCCAGCGGCATCGTGAAGGCCGCGGCGGAGATCGGCATCTCCGTGCCCGTGGTCGTCCGCCTCGAGGGCACCAACGTCGAGGAGGGCAAGAAGATCCTCGCCGAGAGCGGCTACAACCTCATCGTGGGCAACAACCTGAAGGACGCCGCCGAGAAGGTGGTGGCCTCCATCAAGTAGGACGACGCGTGGACGTGCAGGACCTGAAATCCCGGTACGAGGTGCTCTATGCCGAGTACCAGGACCACATGCACAAGCGGGCCTGGAGCATCGCCTGGGGCTTCTTCTTCGTGCTGGTGGGGCTCCTGCCCATGATGTACGCCTTCGTGTGGCTGGTGGGCCCGGGCAACTGGGAGAAGACCTTCCTCCACGTGCCCAAGCTGATGTTCGTGGGGGCGGCGGTCAACTTCTCCTTCGTGGTGATGATGATCTTCCGCCTCTACCGCAAGAACCTGGTGCTGGACGCCGAGAAGCAGGACTACCTCAAGCGCCTCAAGGCCCTCCGCAGCCAGCTCCCCCCCGAACCTGAAACGAAGCCCCAGCCGGCGAACAGCCGATGGGACGACTCCCAAGATGAATTCCAAAACTAGCGAGGTTAGATATGGCCGTTCTGGTCGGTAATCACACCAAGCTTCTCGTGCAGGGCATCACCGGCCGGGAAGGGCTCTTCCACGCGAAGGGCTGCAAGGACTACGGCACCAACGTGGTCGGCGGCGTCACGCCCGGCAAGGGCGGCACCGAGATCGAGGGCTTCAAGGTGTGGAACACCGTGGCCGACGCGGTGAAGGACTCCGGCGCCAACGCCAGCATGATCTTCGTGCCCCCCGTGGGCGCGGCCGACGCCATCCTCGAGTCCCTGGATGCGGGCATCGAGCTCATCGTCTGCATCACCGAGGGCATCCCCGTGCTGGACATGGTGAAGGTGAAGCGCGTGCTCAAGGAGTTCCCCAAGAGCCGCCTCATCGGCCCCAACTGCCCCGGCGTGATCACCCCCGGCCAGGCCAAGATCGGCATCATGCCCGGCCGCATCCACAAGCCCGGCCACGTGGGCGTGGTCTCCCGCTCCGGCACCCTCACCTATGAGGCCGTGGGCCAGCTCACCGCCCTGGGCATCGGGCAGAGCACCTGCATCGGCATCGGCGGCGACCCCGTGAATGGCACAAGCCACATCGACGCCCTGCGCCTCTTCCAGGACGACCCGGACACGCACGCCATCATCATGATCGGCGAGATCGGCGGCACCGCCGAGGAAGAGGCCGCCGAGTTCGTGAAGAGCTACGTGAAGAAGCCCGTGGTCAGCTTCATCGCCGGCCAGACGGCGCCGCCGGGGCGCCGCATGGGCCACGCCGGCGCCATCATCTCCGGGGGCAAGGGCACCGCCGCCGAGAAGATGAAGGCCCTGGAGGCCGCGGGCATCACCGTGGTGAAGTCCCCCGCCGACATGGGCCACGCCCTGGCCGAGCGGATGGGCATCAAGGCCTGATCCACCACGAAGACCACCAAGACCACGAGGAAAAAGGGCGGGTTGATCCCGCCCTTTTTCCTACTCGTCTGCCATGTTGCCCTTCTCGGGGCTTTTCTTCGTGGTCTTCGGGGTCCTGGTGGTTAAAAATCATCTCTCCAGGAGTCCTCCATGCTCATCTCCCGCGAAATGGTGCTCGACCAGGACATCGGCCTGAACGCCACCCTCTTCGGGGGCGACATGATGGCGCGCATGGACAAGGTGGCGGGCATCACCGCCAGCCTCATGAGCCACAACCGCCGCTTCGTGACCCTCAAGGTCTCGGAGCTGGAGTTCCACAGCCCCGTGCGGGCCGGGGACATCATCGAGTTCTACGCCGACATCTCCCGCAAGGGGACCACCAGCCTCTGCATCCAGCTGGAGGTGAAGGTCTACGCCCCCGTGAGCAACGCCCGGAGGGATGTGACCTCGGGCTCCTTCACCATGGTGGCCGTGGACGACAACCTGCGTCCCGAACCCATCCTCTGGAAGCAGGACATGCTCAAGACCGTGGAGCTGGAGCATCAGCACCGGGTGGCCACGGGCGCCTCGAAGCCCCGCAAGAAGAAGCCGGAATGAGCGACCTCGTGAAGGCCCACCTCGATCATCGGCGCATCTGGCAGGACTTCGACTACGGGTATCCGGTGATCTCGCGGCGCTCCAAGGGGGTGTCGCTGGGGGTGAACCTGAACCCCGACAAGGTGTGCAACTTCGACTGCGTGTACTGCGAGGTGGACCGGAAGACCCCCGC
>CAZVKM010000271.1:0-3753 GCA_964627685.1 uncultured Solibacteraceae bacterium
ACGGTGGCGGTGGTGGTGCCGTCGCCGGCGATGTCGGAGGTCTTGGAGGCGACCTCACGCACGAGCTGGGCGCCCATGTTCTCGTGCTTGTCCTTGAGCTCCACTTCCTTGGCGACGGTGACGCCGTCCTTGGTCATGAGGGGGGAGCCGAACTTCTTCTCGATGAGGACGTTGCGGCCCTTGGGGCCGAGGGTGACCTGCACCGCGTCGGCGAGCTTGTTCACGCCGCGCAGGATGGCCTGGCGGGCTTCTTCGGAATAGATGATGGACTTGGCCATGGGTGTCTCCTTGAATCTCTGGTTTAGGGTTAGCCGACGATCGCCAGGATCTCGTCCTCACGGACGATGACCATGTCGACGCCATCGAGCTTCACCTCGGTGCCGCTGTACTTGCCGATCAGCACCTTCTGGCCGGCCTTGACGGACATGGGGATGCGCTTCCCGTTGTCGTCGAACTTGCCCTCGCCCACGGCCACGACTTCGGCCTCCATGGGCTTCTCCTTGGCGGTGTCGGGGATGATGATGCCGCCCCGGACGGTCTCAGCGGCATCGACGCGCTTCAGCATGACGCGGTCGAAAAGGGGGGTGATGGCCATGGGATCTCCTTAACCAAGGGCAGATGAGGCTGGTAGCACTCACTGCAATCGAGTGCTAATTTCCCCCTTCCAGCTTCCTGGGTCAAGGGGAATTTGGGGAAGAGGGCCAAAATCTTCATCCATGAGATCATATTTTATTCAATAAATGCATTCATCCCGTCTCCTTCCAACCCCCGGCTACGCTGGGGCATGAGCTCCCTGGCCCTCCTTCGCGACCTCCAGGCCACCCTGGACCACCTGCGCACCATCGAGCGGGATCTCTCCACCTTCCCCCCCGACCTGGCGGGGGTGGATCAGAACCTGAAATCCCGACGGAAGGTCCAGACCGACAAGCGCAAGACGCTGGAGGTGCTCGTGGGCAAGTGCGAGCTCCACTCGCGTGAGCTCGCGGAAGCGGATCGGGCCATCTCGCGGGTGCGATCCCACCTGAAGGAGACCACCCAGAAGGTCCAGTACGCGGCCCTCATCCGGGAACAGGAGGAGCACGAGCGGGCCCACAATGCGGCCGCCAAGCCCCTCAAGGAGGCGCAGGCCCAGCGCCAGGCCCTCGAGGAGGAACTGACCCGGCTCGCAGCCGAGGAAGCTGAACTGGCCGAAACGCACGCCATGCTCCATGCGGCCTTCCTGGCCGAGCACGGGAACCAGGTGGCCGTCCGCGTGGAACTTGAGGCCCGGCGCATCGAGCTGGAGGCGGCCCTGCCTTCCGCCGACCTGGCGCGCTTCCGCCGCATCCTCGAGGCCCGCCAGGGCCGGGGCGTCGTCCCGGTCGAGGGCGGCCTCTGCGGCGGATGCCGCACCCGCCTGCGTCCCGCCGTGATGCCCCAGCTGAAGGACCCCAAGGCGCTGGTGGCCTGCGAGTCCTGCCATCGGTTCCTCTACCTCCCATGACCTTCGGGGTTCGGCTCCAGGAGATCCGGGCCCGTATCCGCAGCGCCTGCGAGCGGGCCGGGCGCTCGCCCGAATCGGTGGAGCTCCTCCCGGTCTCGAAGCACCAGCCCCTCGAGCGGATCATGGAGGCCATGGCCCTGGGATTCACCCGCTTCGGGGAGAACTATGTCCAGGAGGGGATGCGGAAGGCCGGAGGGCTGCCCCCTGACGCCCTGGTGCTCCTGGGGCCGCTCCAGCGGAACAAGGCGAAGGCCGCCCTCCAGACCTTTGCCGAGATCCAGTCCCTCGACAGGCCGGACCTGGCCGAACGGCTCGGCACCCTCGCGGCGTCGCTCGCCGTCACACGCCCCGTCTGGATCCAAGTGGACCTCTGGGACGAGGCCACCAAGGTCGGAGGATGCCCGGAGGCGGACCTGCCGGAGCTCCTCACCACCTTGCGCGCCCACCCAAGTCTTCCCCTGAAGGGCTTCATGGCCCTCCCACCCCCGGGGGACGAATCCGCCTTCAGGGCGCTGGCCCTGCTTCGGGACCGCTGGCAGGACAGGCTTGGACAGGCCCTCAAGCTGAGCGCGGGCATGAGCGGCGACCTGGAGAGCGCCATCCTGGCCGGCAGCGACCAGGTCCGCATCGGCACCGCCCTGTTTGGATCGCGGGGCATCGTCACCTAGTTTTCAGGATATTGGGCCAGCTCCGAAATTCATGGGCCAGTCCCCTTAGGTCGATTCGGGCAACGGATTCCGAACTAAGGAGCAGCCCATGCAGGCCTTCTGGGACAGCCTGAACATCCGCAAGAAACTCACCTACGCGATCCTCGCCCTCACCATCGTGCTGGCGCTGGGAGCCGTGGTGGTGAGCAGCTGGAAGCTCAGCAGCTCCAGCACCGAGGCCCTCCGGCAGAAGGGGGGCTCCCTCGCGGCGCTGATGGCGGACAATGTCACCGCCTACGTGCAGTTCGAGGATGTGCCCAACACCGAGAAGGCCCTCGACAGCCTCGTCACCGGCGAGATCACCAACGAGAAGGGCGAGAAGGTGCCCAAGGGCGACAAGGATGTGAGCGTCGCCGGCGTGGTCATCCTCGAGCCGGGCGGAACCCTCAAGGTGCTGGCCCAGAAGAAGGAGGACAAACACGCCAACCTGGCCTTCAACGCGTTCGCCGCGGATCTGGCCAAGGTGGCGGATTCCCTCAAGCGGAAGGGCGACACCGCCCACTTCTCCTACAAGGAGCTGCGGGGCGTCGCGGCCTCCGTGGAGGATCCCACCAAGAAGGCCTACGTGGTGCTCGGACTGAACGATGAGCGGAACTCCAAGGAGATCGCCAAGGGCCTCGGCGTCATGGCCGTGCTGGGCCTGGTGATGGTAGCCCTGGGCTTCTTCGGGGCCCAATTCCTCGCCAACGCCATCGTGTCCCCCCTCGAGGAGATCCAGAACCGGATGCGCGACATCTCCGAGGGCGAGGGTGACCTCACCGCCCGCATCGAGGTGCACGGGGACGACGAGATCGCGGGTGTGGCCAAGCACTTCAACCGGTTCGTGGAGAACGTGCAGGGCATCGTCAACCAGGTCATCGCCATCAGCACCAACATCGCCTCCGGGAGCCTCCAGATGGCCGCCGGCATGAGCGAGATGAACACCACCGCCAGCAGCATCGCCCAGAGCGCCGAGAACCAGAAGTCCTCCGTGGCCAGCACCAACTCCAGCGTCCAGAGCATCGCCAAGGGCACCCAGGTGGTGAGCGGCAACGTCGCGGAGGCCCTGAAGGTCTTCGACCAGGCGCAGGAAGCCGCCACCCGGGGGGCCTCCGCCGTGGATGGCGCCGTGGGGGGCATGCAGGCCATCAACGAGAACTCCAAGCAGATCGGCAACATCCTCAACGTCATCACCGAGATCGCCAACCAGACGAACCTGCTCTCCCTCAACGCCGCCATCGAGGCCGCCAAGGCCGGTGAGCACGGCAAGGGCTTCGCGGTGGTCGCCGAGGAGGTCCGCAAGCTCGCGGAACGCAGCGCCGGGGCCGCCAAGGAGATCACGCAGCTCATCCAGACCAGCGACAAGAGCATCGTGGATGGCACCCGCATGGTGAACACCGCGGGCGATGTGCTCAAGACCATCCAGCAGGCCATCAGCGCCTCCGGCGAGGGGATGCGCACCATCGGCACCCAGAGCCAGGCCCAGAGCCAGGAAAGCACCTCCGTGGTGGGCGCCATGAACAGCCTCTCCGGCATCGCGGAACAGAACGCCGCGGCCATGGAGGAGATGGCCGCCACCATCCG
>CAZVKM010000272.1:0-3738 GCA_964627685.1 uncultured Solibacteraceae bacterium
GGCCATCCGGGAGGCGAGCGCCCGCATGTCCGAGGCGGTGCGGGTCATCCAGGAGATCGCCCGGCAGACCAACCTCCTGAGCCTCAATGCGGCCATCGAGGTCGCGAAGGTCGGGGCCGCCGGCAAGGGCTTCGCCGTCGTCGCCGAGGAGGTGCGCAAGCTGGCCGAGCGGAGCGCCCAGTCCGCACGGGAGATCGCCACCCTCATCGAGCACTCGGACCTCGCCGTGGCCCAGGGTCACGCGACCGTGGAGGAGACGGTGGCGCACCTTCGGGAGATCCGCGAGGCCGTGGGGGAGGTCGCCCAGCTGGGCGAGTCCATGGCCCGGGAAGCCCGCCAGCAGGGGGAGGCGAGCCAGCAGGCCGACAGCCAGATGGACGGACTGTCCGGCGTGGTCCACCACATGGCCGCAGCTAACAGCCAGGTGAGCGCCTCCACCCAGAGCCTCGCCCAGAGCGCCGGGCACCTCGCGGAAGTGGCCTCGGCCCTCCGTGGGTCCCTGGGAGACTTCCGGATCCTGCGCCCCTGATCCGGGATTCCCCCCACGACCCTCCCATGGTGAAGTGACCTTTTCGACCTGCCGATGGAGCCCTCATGACCCGCCATCCCCTCGTCCTCCTGACCCTCGTGGGCCTGCCGCTCCTGGCCCAGGAGAAGCCCAAGGAACCCGAAGGCATCTCCGACAACAGCTTCCTCATCGAGGAGGCCTACAACCAGGAGAAGGGGGTGGTGCAGCACATCTTCAACTGGCAGCGCTTCCAGACGGACCGTAGCTGGGTGGGGACCTTCACCCAGGAATGGCCCATGGGCAGCCAGACCCACCAGTTCAGCTACACCCTGCCCTACCTTCGGGATCCCCTCACGGGCAACGGCCTGGGCGACGTGCTCCTCAACTACCGCTATCAGATGTCCGGCGGGGACGACAAGGAAGTCAGCTTCTCCCCCCGCCTCAGCCTCGTGCTGCCCACAGGCGACTCCAACAAGGGCCGCGGCACCGGCGCCCTGGGCGTGCAGGTGAACCTGCCCCTCAGCGTGCCCCTCGCCGACACCGTGTTCACCCACTGGAACCTGGGCGCCACGGTGGTGCCCAAGGCCAAGAACCCCCTGGGTGAGAAGGCCGACACCCTGGGCACCAACGTGGGCGCCAGCCTCATCTGGCGGCCCCACCCGGAGTTCAACCTGATGTTCGAGGCGATCCACACCACCCAGGAAGTCGTCACCGGGGCCGGGCTCAAGACCCGTGAGAAGGCCACCTACCTGAACCCGGGCCTCCGCTGGGCCCACAACCTCCCCAGCGGCCTGCAGATCGTCCCGGGGCTGGCCTACACCTACGGGGTGGGCGCCTCCAAGGGCGACAACGCCATCTTCCTCTACATCAGCTTCGAGCACCCCTTCGGAAGGAACTGAGCCCATGGCCTGGACGGTTCGCACCAAGCTCATCGGACTGGGCCTCGGGGCCTTCATCGCCCTCGGGGGCATCTCGGTGATGGCGGTGCGGACCATCGGGCACTTGGTGGACGCCACCGCAGCCATGCGCACCTTCGGCGAGGGGCTGGTGAACCACCAGAACGGCGACATGATGCACGATGCCCTCCGGGGGGATGTCCACCAGGCCCTGCTGCTCTCTGAAGGAGGCCGTCCCGATCCCAAGGAGGCGGAGGAAGCCCGGGCCGCCCTCCGGGAGCACGTCCAGACCTTCCGCCGGGCCATGGAAGTCAACCGGGCTCTGGGCCTGCCCGCCGACCTCGCCCGGGACCTCTAGGCCATCCGCCCGAAGCTGGAGGCCTACATCACCCGCGCCGAAGCCCAGGTGGAGCAGGCCCTCACCCAGCGCCCCACGGCCATGGCCGGCCGCGAGGCCTTCCAGAAGGCCTTCGAGGACCTGGAAGGCCCCATGGGCGAGCTGAGCACGCGCATCAACGAGGCCAACCGACGTCGGCAGGCGGAGGCCGCCAGCCTGGGCCAGCAGGCCCTCCTCCAGGTGGGGCTCGCGGGTGGCCTGACCTCCCTGGCCGTCCTGGCCTTCAGCATGATGTTGGGCCGGAGCATCTCCCGGCCCCTGGCCACCCTGGCCGAGGGCATGGAGGAGGTGAGCCAGGGTGATGGCGACCTGACCCGCCGCATCGACCTCCGCCAACAGGATGAGCTCGGGCGCACCGCCGGGGCCTTCAACCGCTTCGCCGAAGACCTGTGCGGGCTCGTGGGCGCCCTGAAGGACTCCTCCCACCGCCTCATGGAGCTCAGCGAACGGCTTTCGGACGGCAGCCGGGGGCTGAAGGAGCGCACCGAGCGTCAGGCGGCCACCCTCGAGGAGAGCGCCGCCGCCCTCGAACAGTTCGGCAGCTCCGTGGGCCAGAACGCCGAGCTCACCCAGGAAGCCCGGCGGACCTTCGAGGGCGCCTTCCAGCGGACCCAGCACGGCACCGAGTCCGTGGGTCGGGTGGTGCAGCGCATGGAGGCCCTCGATCAGGACAGCGCGCGGGTGCAGGAGATCGTCGCCGTGGTCGATGAGCTGGCCTTCCAGACCAACCTCCTCGCCCTCAACGCCGCGGTGGAAGCGGCCCGGGCGGGCGAGCATGGCCGCGGCTTCGCCGTGGTCGCGGCGGAGGTCCGTCAGCTGGCCGGGCGCAGCGCCGCCTCCGCGGGGGAGATCCGCACCCTGCTCCGGGCCAGTGCCGGCCTGGCGAGGGAGGGCTCGGGCATGGCCCGCGAGGCCGGAGAGGCGATGCGGGAGATCCAGGGGGACATGGCCAAGGTCCGCTCCCTCGTCGAGCAGATCGCGGAGGCCTCCCGGGAGCAGGCCCGGGCCATCGCCGAGATCGCCCACGGCATGTCCGACATGGAGCGGAGCACCCAGCAGAACGCCCTGCTCGTGGACGAGGCCGCCGGGCTGGCCGGCGCCGTCGCCGAGGAGGCCACCGACCTGGCGGGCCAGGTGGGACGGTACCGGGCCTAGAAGCGGAAGGCGACCCGGCCCGCCAGGGTGCGGGGCGGGATAACGTGGGTGCCTCCGAAGACGCTCATGAAGTTGTAGAGCCCCTTCTCATCGGTGGCGTTGAGCAGGTCCAGGCCCAGCTGCAGGGACCGCCGCCCCGCCAGGGGGAAGGTCCGTCCGGTGCTCAGGTTCCAGAGGGTCCTGGGCTTGATGCGCCAAGTGCCCTCCCCATCGAGGTGAACGAAGCGCCCCCCGAAGGCCAGATCGGGATTCCCCGCCGCCAGGGCCGGGTCGTTGCCCACCAGGCCGGAGTCGTAGCGGACCATCACCTGGGCGTAGACACCGCCCTGTTCGAAGCGGACGCCCGCCTGCCCGGCCAGCTTCTGGTCGTGGTCGATGAGGAAGCGCTCCCCCGGGAGGGCCTCCGGAGTCTCCAGCTGCAGCCCACCCGTGAGAGGCGCCTCGAAGAGGGCCCGGGTCTTGCCCAGGGAGAGGTAGGCGCTGAAGCCCTGCATAGGCACCAGGTCCAGGCGCAGGTTCCAGCCCCGGAAGAGGCCCCGTGCGGCCGCCACGGGGAAGAGCACCCCCGTGTTCAGGAACTGCTCATTGTCGGCGGAGTTGCGGCTGCGCTTCTCCCAGTACTCGAAGGAGATGCGCCCCCCCTTGCCCAGCTGCTGCTCCACGCCGTAGCTGAGGCTGTCCTGCAGTTCCGGCTTGAGGCTCGGCGCGGGAGTGCCGGCCTGGGGCCCCAGGTCCCAGGCCTGCTGGCTGGTGGAGAGCGCGAGGTTCTCGTTCTCCGGGGT
>CAZVKM010000273.1:0-3704 GCA_964627685.1 uncultured Solibacteraceae bacterium
GTAGGGCACGAGCTTCTGCTCCTTGTCGGAGTCGGCGTAGGGCAGGCCCATGAAGCGCTTGATGGAGTAGACGGTGGCCTTGGGCTGGGCGACGGCCTGACGCTTGGCCGAGGCGCCCACGAGGCGCTCGTGGGTCTTGGGGTTGAAGCCGACGATGGAAGGCGTGGTGTTCGCGCCTTCGGGGTTGGGGATCACCTTCGGCTGCCCGCCCTCCATGACGGCGACGCAGCTGTTGGTGGTCCCGAGGTCGATGCCAATGATCTTGCCCATGAGGGTCCTCCTTGAACGGGTGGGGATCCGGGGCCAGGCCCCGCGATGTCCCAAGCTAGGCTCCAGGGAGGACGGTGTCAATTCAATCTTCCAAATTTGACTAAGATTTATTTAGTTGGTTGCGCATTAATCACTCTCAACTCAATCTGAAACCATGACCTTGCGCCCCTGCCCCCTCTGCCGGACCCCCACCGCCTGGGAGGGCAACCCCTGGAAGCCCTTCTGCTCCGAGCGCTGCCGCACCCGGGACCTCGGGGCCTGGGCCTCCGAGGACTACCGGCTGGAGGCCAAGCCCGATGAGGAGCAGGGGGAGGACTGGAGCGGGGAGCTCCCGGAAGGCTGAGGCGGGGCCCAGGAGACCCCGCCTCCGACCGGGAACGGCTTCAGGGCGCGAGGATCGCGCTCATCAGGGGAGCGGTGGCATAGGGGAAGCTGGTCTGGAAGGGGTACTGGGCGAAGGCGAGGCCGGGGAAGCGCACCGAGGAGAGGCTCACCACGTAGGTGCCTCCCGGCGCCAGGATCCCCGGGGGCACCGTCAGGCTTCGGGCCGCCGTCCGGAAGGTGGCCCGGGTCAGGAGCTGGCTCGTCCCGGCGTTGTTCCGAAGCTCGAAGACCCGCACCACGTAGCCCGTCGGCGTGCCCAGGCTGGGGAGGTCCCAGGCCAAGGTCGGGGTGGTACCCACCGCGACCTGGTTCTGGAAGAGGTCCTTGCCGTTGATCTTGGGGTTGAGGGCCGGGCCCACCAGGGGGGCGAGGGGCGCGGCGGCGGTGGGCAGGGTGCTGGTGGCGGTGTAGCTGGAGCGCTGCAGGGCCACCGGAACCGTGGCCCCGGGGGCGAGGTAGCTCACGCTCCAGATGAAGTAGGTTTCGGCCAGGAGGCTCCAGGCGGCGGGGAACGGGTTCCCATAGGCCAGGTCCCCCAGGTCCAGGTCGGTGGCGGCCCCCGGGGCGCCGCTGTCGTAGGTGAAGAGCTGGAAGGCGCTGGTGGGGATGCCCATGGTCAGGCCGGTGGGGGAAGCCCAGAGTCCGAACTCGGTGGCCGAGACGGTCGCCGAGGGATTCACTTGGGGCGTCATGGCCGCCAGGGCGCTGCGCTTCCAGTTCACCCTCAGGGTCGACGCCTGGGGCAGGTCCAGGAAGGCGCCCGTGGCGGTGGCGCCCACCCCGTCGGCCTGGGTGAGGGCCGGCAGGCTCCAGGTCCGCCCCAGGGCGCGGTAGGGGCTCCCGGCCGCACTTCGGGTGGTGAGCTGGTTCAGGTAGGCCTGGTCGCCCCTGGCGCTGTCCAGGAGGCCGAGGCCCAGGGTCGGGAAGTCGTAGGTGTAGCCGGTCAGGGCCGTGGCCCCCGCCGTGGGCGCATTGGTCACCCCCGCGGTGCCCGGGGGCATGGAGAGCACCACCCCCTGGTTGGGCACGTTGAAGAGCAGCTCGTCGGTGACCTGCCAGGGCGCCAGGTTGCCCGCATTCATCTGCAGCGTCGTGGGGTTCGCCGGGTAGGCCGCGTCCGCCCGGCCATAGGCGTCCAGCACCCACTCCACGTGATCCACCGAGGTCCAGACGTAGGTGGTCCCGAAGCGGAGCCAGTAGTTCCCCACAGGCACGTTGGGGATGCTGAAGGTCCCGTCCTCATGGCCCACCCCGGTCAGGGTGTCGAAGCCGCCGGTCGCGTTGGGCGCCAAGGCCTGGATCACCGTGGCGGTCAGGTTCACCGGCTGGAGGGTGGTGGCGTTCTCCTGGTGGTAGGTGACGCTCCGGAGTCCCGTGACGATGCGGAGGGTCGGGGCGGCAGCGGCCTCCGGCGCGACGACGTGGCGCGCCGGCGCCGGCTTCCCCAGCTCCACCCGCTCGGCTTCGCTCAGACGGAGGACGACCTCCGGCGCCGGCATGACCCCGAGGGCCCGCGCCCGGTGGGGACGCTCTGGGCTGTCGCTGGTCCAGAAGGGCTCCGAGGTCGGCGCCGGGGCCGGGGTCGAGACCGGGGTCGGCCCTGTGGACCCCTGGGAAGCCGACTTCCCACCGCCACAGGCCAGGAGGAGTGCCAGGGGAGGCAGGGTCCAGAGGGTACGAGGCTGGAACAGGACGGACATGGCGTCTCCCAGAAAGTGAAGTGGTTGTTTGGCGGCATCAAATTACGATGATGCCTGTTTTTTACACAATGCATCCAATCTGGGCTGTTCCTCCCGCTGCGCCAGAACTTTTTCCACCAGTCCCTCAGAGTCGAGCCCCGCACGACCCCGCCGCCCAGGCCCTTCCCCTTGTGGGCCCTGGGACTCCTTGGGATTCTGGAGGGATGGAACGCTACACGCCCTCCCTCATCGAAGCCAAGTGGCAGGCCTATTGGGCGCAGCACAAGACCTTCCGGACGCCTGAAGACCCCAAGCTCCCCAAGAAGTACATCCTCGACATGTTCCCGTACCCCTCGGGGGCAGGGCTCCACGTGGGCCACCCCGAGGGCTACACGGCCACCGACATCGTGTGCCGGTACCTCCGGACCAAGGGCTACGCCGTGCTGCACCCCATGGGCTGGGACGCCTTCGGCCTCCCCGCCGAGCAGTACGCGATCCAGACCGGCACCCACCCCGCCATCACCACCCAGAAGAACATCGACACCTTCCGCCGCCAGATCCAGAGCCTGGGCCTGAGCTACGACTGGGACCGGGAGGTGGACACCACGGATCCCGCCTACGTGAAGTGGACCCAGTGGATCTTCCTCCAGCTCTACAAGCGGGGCCTGGCCTACCAGACGGAGATCCCCGTGAACTGGTGCCCCGCCCTGGGCACGGTGCTGGCCAATGAGGAGGTGATCGACGGCAAGAGCGAGCGCGGCAACCACCCCGTGGTGCGCCTCCCCCTGCGCCAGTGGATGCTGAGGATCACCGCCTACGCCGACCGCCTGGCCGACGACCTGGACCTGGTGCAGTGGCCCGAGAGCACCAAGACCATGCAGGAGGAGTGGATCGGCCGCAGCGTGGGCGCCGAGGTGCGCTTCCCCCTGGAGGGCGGCGGCGAGCTGGAGATCTTCACCACCCGCCCCGACACCCTCTACGGCGTGACCTTCATGGTCATCGCCCCCGAGCACGCCGCCGTGGCCTCCCTCACCACGGCGGACCGCAAGGCCGAGGTGGAGGCCTACGTGGCCGCCGCCAAGAACCGCTCCGACCTGGACCGCAAGGCCGCCAAGGAGAAGACGGGCGTCTTCACGGGCGGCTACGCCGTGAACCCCCTCAGTGGCGCCAAGGTCCCCGTGTGGGTGGCCGACTACGTGCTGATGGGCTACGGCACCGGCGCCATCATGGCCGTGCCCGCCCACGACGAGCGCGACTTCGCCTTCGCGAGGAAGTTCCAGCTCCCCATCCTGCAGGTGGTGAGCGCCGACGGCTCCAAGGTCGAGGGCGAGCTCACCGAGGCCCTCATCGCCGACGGGGTGGCGGTCAACT
>CAZVKM010000274.1:0-383 GCA_964627685.1 uncultured Solibacteraceae bacterium
CTGGGCGGAGCGGCGCGGCAGCGCCATGATCCAGGACCGCATCGGGCCCACCCGCGCGGCCCTCTTCGGGAAGATCCGCATCCTGGGCCTGGTGCAGGCCCTGGCGGATGGCGTGAAGTTCTTCTTCAAGGAGGACCAGGTTCCTCCCCACACCAACAAGCGCCTCTTCTGGCTGGCCCCGGCCCTGGCCTTCGTGCCCGCCATGTTGGGCTTCGTGGTGGTGCCCCTGGGCCGCAGCTTCCAGAGCGGCGGCGCCACCTACCACTTCAGCCTCCTGGACCCGGGCAACGGCATGGGGATGCTCTTCCCCATGGCGGTGGCCGGGATGGCGGTCTACGGCGTCCTCGTGGCCGCCTGGTCCAGCAACAACAAGTGGTCCATCC
>CAZVKM010000274.1:393-3639 GCA_964627685.1 uncultured Solibacteraceae bacterium
ACGAGATCGGGCTCTCCATGGCCGTCATCGCGGTGTTCATGGCGGTGGGCGGCTACGACCCCCACCAGATCGTGGCCTTCCAGGAGGGCAGCCACCGGGCCTTCGGCTTCCTCACCCTCCCCAATTGGATGGTGTTCCGGCAGCCCATCGGCTTCCTGGTCTTCTTCGTGTGCATGTTCGCCGAGACCAACCGGCTCCCCTTCGACTTCGCGGAAGGTGAGAGCGAGATCGTGGCGGGCTTCCACATCGAGTACGGCTCCATGAAGTTCGCCCTCATGGGCCTGGCGGAATACGGGCACATCCTGGGCGCCTCCGCCCTCATCACCACCATGTACTTCGGCGGCTGGACCCTCCCCTTCGTCGGGGACCACAGCCACATCCCGGTGATCGTGACCTTCCTGGTCTTCCTCACCAAGGTGCTCCTCTTCAGCTTCGTCTTCATCTGGATCCGCTGGACGCTCCCCCGCTTCCGCTACGACCAGCTGATGGACCTCGGCTGGAAGAAGCTCCTCCCCCTCTCCATGGCGAACCTCCTGGTCATCGCCTACTTCATGCGGGGTTGATCCATGGGCGTCATCGTCAAGAAGGTCGAGCTCTCCTTTTGGGACCGGCTCTACGTCATCAGCGTGGCGAAGGGCATGGGGGTCACCTTCAAGCACTTCATCAAGCAGCTCCTGACCCCCACCTCCAAGCGGTACACCATCCAGTACCCGGACATGAAGAAGCCCATGCCCAAGGGCTACCGCGGCCTGCATGAGCTCAAGCGCTTCGAGAGCGGCGCCATCAAGTGCGTGGCCTGCTACATGTGCCAGGAGGCCTGCCCGGCCCGCTGCATCAGCATCGAGGCCGAGGAGTTCAGCGACCTGAACTTCACCCAGGGCTTCCAGGAGAAGCGCCCCGCCCAGTTCAAGATCGACATGCTGCGCTGCATCTACTGCGGCATGTGCGAGGAGGCCTGCCCCAAGGACGCCATCTGGCTCCGGGACAACTACGAGCTGGCCGCCTACGACCGGCTCTCCATGAACTTCGGGAAGTGGGACCTCATCAACACCTACGCGGAGGCGGACGGCAAGGCCCGCCTCACGAAGGCCGAGGAGACCCCCTCCACCCCCAGCCGCCGCGCCCCCGTCGCGCCCGGCGCCCTGTAGGAGATCCGGGATGTTCCTCGCCTTCTCCATCCTCGCCCTGGCCGGTGCCCTGGCCCTCCTCGTGCAGAAGAACGCCATCGAAGCGGGCCTCTGCCTCGCCCTCTCTTTCCTGGGGGTGTCCGGACTCTTCGTCCTCCTCGGCAATCCCGTCGCCGCGGCCCTGCAGGTGATCGTCTACGCCGGGGCCATCCTCGTGCTGGTGCTCTTCGTGATCATGCTGCTCAACAGCCACGAGGAGGAGCCCGCGGAGAAGGCGCGGCCCATCCAGCGCTGGGGTTCCGCGGTGCTGGTCGCGGTCCTGGGCTTCGGGGCCTTCCGCCTCGTCGCCTCCAGCCCCGCCCTGGCGGCCCTGGCCGCCCGGAAGGTGGAGGCCCCCGTGGTCACCCTCCATGGCGTGGGCGAGCTGCTCTTCCGCAGCCACCTCCTCGGCTTCGAGGTGGCGGGCTTCCTGCTGCTGGCGGCCATGATCGGCGCCGTCGCGCTCGTTAAAAAAGACCTGTAGGGAGCGGCGATGACGATGCTGTCCGGAACCCTCCACGGCTACCTGATGGTGGCCTTCCTGCTGTTCCTGGTGGGGCTCGCGGTGGTGCTGATGCGCCGCACCCTGCTCCTCCAGTTCATGGGCATCGAGCTCATGCTCAACGCGGCGAACCTGGCCCTGCTGGCCTTCGCCCGCTGGAATGGCGCCGACCTGAACGGCACGGTGTTCTACCTGTTCATCATCGCGGTGGCCGCCTGTGAAGCGGCGGTGGGCCTGGCCCTCGTCATCGGGCTGCACCGCCATCGCCAGACCACCGACGCCGACAAGGCCTCGAGCCTGAAGCAGTAGGGAGCCCCGATGACCACCGCCTGGCTCATTCCCGTCCTCCCCCTCCTCGGCTTCCTGGTGAACCTGCTCACCGGCAAGAAGGCCGGCAAGGGCTTCGTCACCGCCGTGGCCACGGGCACCGTGGCCCTCAGCTTCCTGCTGGCCCTGAACCTGTTCTTCGCCATGAAGGGCGCCCCGGACCACCGGGTGGACCTGACCTTCTTCACCTGGATGCAGACCGGCGCCCTCTCGGTGCCCTTCGGCTTCACGGTGGATCCCCTGAGCGGCACCATGATGCTCGTCATCACGGGCATCGGCTTCCTCATCCACCTCTACTCCGTGGGCTACATGCACGAGGAGGAGGGGTACTACCGCTACTTCGCCTACCTGAACCTCTTCGTCTTCTTCATGCTGCTGCTCGTCCTCGGGGACAGCCTGGTGCTGATGTTCGTGGGCTGGGAGGGCGTGGGCCTCTGTTCCTACCTGCTCATCGGCTACTACTTCGAGACGGACTTCGCCCCGGCCGCGGGCCTCAAGGCCTTCCTCACCAACCGCGTGGGCGACCTGGGCGTGGCCATCGGCATGATGACCCTCTACGCCGCCTTCGGCACCCTCACGGTGGGTGGCGACCACGGCATCCTCAAGCAGGCCGGCCACCTGGCCCCCGAGGTGGGCTTCGGGCTGTTGACCTTCGCCACCCTGATGCTCTTCGTGGGCGCCACGGGCAAGAGCGCCCAGCTCCCCCTCTACCTCTGGCTGCCGGACGCCATGGCGGGCCCGACCCCCGTGAGCGCCCTCATCCACGCGGCCACCATGGTGACCAGCGGCATCTACCTCATCTGCCGCCTGGCCCCGGTGTTCACCCTCACCCCCACCACCCTCACCGTGGTGGCCTGGGTGGGCGGCCTCACGGCCCTCTTCGCCGCCACCATCGGCCTCTTCCAGCGCGACATCAAGAAGGTGCTGGCCTACTCCACGGTCTCCCAGCTGGGCTACATGTTCCTGGGCCTCGGCGCCGCGGGCTTCGCGGCGGGCTTCTTCCACGTGTTCACCCACGCCTGGTTCAAGGCCCTCCTCTTCCTCGGCAGCGGCTCCGTGATCCACGCCCTGCACCACGAGCAGGACCTCTTCAAGATGGGCGGCCTCAAGGCCAAGACCCCCATCACCTTCTGGACGATGCTCATCGGCACCGTGGCCATCATGGGCTTCCCCGGCACCAGCGGCTTCTTCAGCAAGGACGAGATCCTCTATTTGGCCTTCCTCAAGAGCCCCGCCCTCTGGGTGATCGGC
>CAZVKM010000275.1:0-3621 GCA_964627685.1 uncultured Solibacteraceae bacterium
TTGAAGGCCGAATACCAGAGGTGGCTGCGTTCCATGGGGTCCTCCGCGGGGTTCCCAACCTATCCTGAACCACGGCAACCCTTGACGCGTCAAGGAATCCCCTTACGATTTCGTCTGAATTGCGGTATTCTTCCCAGTCCGGAGGTCCCATGAGCCAGGCCCGCACCATCGTCCGCGTCCCCGAAGAGATCGGAAACAAGTACCGTTTCGCCGTCATCTCCGGGAAGCGGTGCGAGCAGCTGCAGCGCGGCGCCTTCCCCAAGGTCGAGGTCGTGGTGCCCGTGAACCGCCAGGGCCAGGCCCAGGACGCCCCCAAGCTCGCCTCCTTCTGGGCCCAGGTCGGCATCCAGGAAGTGGAAGAGAACCGCATCGGTTGGGAGGAGGGCGAGGTCCTGAACCTCGACTACACCATCGAGGCCCCCATCTCCGTGGAGTAGGCGCCCGCGCCTCCCCGAACGGCCCCCGCGAGGGGGCCTTTTCGTATCTGGAGGTCGGATTCAACGTGTGTTGAAATTTCCCTTGCCCGTGGCGGGAGGGTTTGGGAACATTTCATCAGGTGTTGAAATGACCCCCTCCCCGACCCCCTCCCGCCCCCGCGGCCCCAAGGCCCAGCGGGTGGAGCCTGCCCAGATCCTCGCGGCGGCGGAGCGCGTCTTCTCGGCCCAGGGTCTCCGGGCCGCCAGCCTCCGGGCCATCGCGGCCGAAGCCGGATGCGATCCTGCGCTGATCTACTACCACTTCGATTCGAAGGAGGCCATGTTCCTGGCGCTCCTTGATCGGATCTTCCCCCCGCTGCACGAGGACCTGGTGGCCCTGGCCTCCCAGGAAGGTCTCAGCACCGCCCACCGCCTCTGGGAAGCCCTGAGGCTGTACCACCGGCACATGGGTCATCACGTGGGCGTCCGCGCCATCATCCGCGGGGAGTTGCTGCGAGGGGCCGAGGGCATCCAACCCCAGATCGCTGCCCGCATCCTCCGGAACGCCGAGCAGGTGGCCCGGTTGGTGGAGGCCGGGCAGCGGACTGGTGACCTCCGGAACGACCTGGACCCTCGACTCGCCACGTTCTTCCTCCTCAAGACCTTCATCGAGACCTTGGATTTCGCCCCCCGCTTCGGGGCCCTGCTCCAGCATCCCCTCGACCTCACCATCCCCGGCGCGGTGAAGGCGTGGTTCCACCTCTATTGGCGCGGCCTCGCCGCCGACCCCCTGACGCCCCTCCCCGATCTCCCGGAGCTCTGACATGCGCCCTGCCCTGCTCGCCCTCCCCGCCCTCGTCCTGCTCCTGGCCTGCAGCCGCGACGCCCGCCCCTCACTCAATGGGCGGGTGGAGGCCTACCTCAGCGACCTGGGCCCGAGGGTCGGGGGCCGTCTGGTGGAGCTCAAGGTCACCGAAGGCCAGCGGGTGAAGGCCGGGGACCTCCTGGCCCGGGTGAGCGCCGAGGAGCTGGATGCCGCCGTGACGCGGGACCTGGCGGGCTTCGACGTCGCGGAGGCCAAGCGACTGGAGCTCGCCAACGGATCCCGCCAGGAGGACATCGCCATGGGTGAAGCCCGGGTGAGGGACGCCGGCGCCGCCCTGCGCCTGGCCGAAGACACCCTGGGCCGGGCCCGGCGCCTCAATGCCGACAAGGTGCTCTCCCAGGCGGAGCTCGACAAGGCCCAGGCCGAGCGTGATCGCGCTGAGGCCAGCTTGCACCTGCAGGAAAGGGCCCTGGCCGAGCTGAAGGCGGGGGCCCGTCGCGAGCAGCGTCTCGGGGCCTCCGCGGAGTCCCAGCGCGCCAAGGCCACCCTCCAGGTCACCAAGGCCACCGCCGGCTTCCTGGAAGTCCGCGCCCCCTTCGATGGGGTGGTGGTCCATCGCCTCCGCGAAGTCGGCGCCGTGCTGGCCCCCGGCCAGGGCGTCGTCACCCTGGCCCGTCAGGACCGCCTCTGGGTCCGCGTCTACCTGCCCCAGAGCCTCCAGGCCAAGGCGACCGTGGGCATGCCCGTCTCCATCGAGTTCGCGGACAGGCGGCCCACCCTCGCCGCCACCCTCGACGAGGTGAGCAGCGATCCCGAGTACACCCCAAAGATGGTGGAGACCCGCGAGGAGCGTGTGAACCTGGTCTATCCCGCCCGGGTGAACATCGCCCAGGGCTGGGACAAAGGCCTCCTCCCCGGCATCTCCGTGGACGTTCGCCTGGGCGCCCCCGCGAAATGAGCTCGCCCCTCCTGGAGGCCTCGGGCCTCGTCTGCCGCTTCGGCCCCAAGGAGGCCGTGAAGGGCCTCGACCTGGCGCTGCACCCCGGCGACCTGGTGGGCCTCATCGGCCCCGATGGCGCCGGCAAGAGCACCACCTTCCGCATGCTGGTGGGCCTGCAGCGGCCCACGGCCGGAACACTCACCCGAACCGTGCCGGATGAACAGGTGGCTTACGTGCCCCAGGTCTTCGCCCTGGCGCCGGATCTCACGGTCATGGAGAACATGAAGCTCCAGGCCGGCCTCTACGGCCTGAAGGGGGCCGGTCCCCGCATCCACGAGCTCCTGGCCCGGGTGGACCTGGACCGCTTCGGCGACCGCATGAGCGGGGCCCTCTCCGGAGGCATGAAGCAGAAGCTCGCACTTTGCGTCGCCCTGCTGCCCCAGCCCCGCCTGCTGCTCCTGGACGAGCCCACCACGGGCGTGGACCCCGTGAGCCGGCGGGAGTTCTGGTCCCTGCTCCACCAAGTGCACGACGACGGCGTGGCCATCCTCTTCAGCAGCCCCTACATGGACGAGGCCGAGTACGCCTTCCGGATCCTCTTCATGCACGAGGGGAACCTCCTCGCTTCCGGCACCCCGGAGTCCTTCCGCGAAGCCATGCCCGGCGTGGTCCTCCGGCTCCTCACCCCTCGGCGCCGCCAGGTGATGCAGGCCCTGGAAGCCCTCGCGCCCCTGGACCTCTTCGGTGAGGGGGAACAGATCCGCGTTCGCTTCGCGGAGCAGCCCCTCGAGGCGCTGCTGCTGCGCATCCGGGCCATCGAGGGCGTGGAGCGGGTGGAGCCCACCGAGGCCACCCTCGAAGACAGCTTCCTGCACGCCCTTCACGAACAGGAGGGCGGTCATGCCTGAAGCCATCCTCCAGGTGGAGAACCTGACCAAGCGCTTCGGGGACTTCACGGCCGTGAAGGACCTCAGCTTCGAGGTGGAGCCCGAGGAGATCTTCGGCTTCCTGGGACCCAACGGCGCCGGGAAGAGCACCACCATCAAGATGCTCTGCGGCGTGCTCATGCCCACTTCGGGCAAGGCCCAGGCCCTGGGCATCGATCTCTTCACCGAAGCCGAGAAGGTTCGGCAGCAGATCGGGTACATGAGCCAAAAGTTCAGCCTGCTGGACGACCTCACGGTGGGAGAGAACCTGGCCTACTTCGGCCAGCTCTACGGCCTCGAAGGCGACAGCCTGAAGGACGCCATCGCCCAGCGGGAAAAGGAGCTGCAGATCAAGCCCCTGGAGAAGCTCCTGGTGGCCAAGCTCAGCACCGGGGAGAAGCAGCGCGTGTCCCTCGCCGCCTCCACCCTGCACCGCCCCCGCATGCTCTTCCTGGACGAGCCCACCAGCGGCGTGGACCCCCTGCGCCGGCGCCTCTTCTGGGAGGCCATGGA
>CAZVKM010000276.1:0-3595 GCA_964627685.1 uncultured Solibacteraceae bacterium
CCTGGACAAGAAGATCAAGGACTTCGACGAGATGCTGAACCTCATCGAGTCCAACATCCGGTCCTCCATGCGGGAGCTGCCGCCGGCCCCCTCGGAACCCCCCACCACCATGCAGGCGAACCAGGACCAGACGGTCCTGCGCCACAGCAACGTCTCCGTGAACGACCTGCAGCCCGGGCATGTGGCGGACGCCCAGGAGCTCCTGGAGGACGCCCTCAAGTCCAACATGGAGACGGCCCGCCTCTACTCGGAGCTCAAGAGCACCAAGGAGAGCCTCGAGCGCAAGAACGAGGAGATGGCCCAGCTCTACCAGCAGCTGGAGCGGGTGAACCAGGACAACCAGAAGACCCGGAAGTACCTCGAGGGCCTGGTGCAGAGCATGGGGGAGGCCCTGGTCTCCTTCACGCCGGAAGGGAAGATCCTCACCTGGAACGCCGCCGCGGAGCGCATCTTCGGCTACCAGCGCCCCGAGATCGTGGGCAAGCCCATGTCCATGCTGGTGCCGGATTCCCTCGTGGCCGAGTCCGACGGGCACATCCAGCAGGTCCTCCGGGGGCAGCCCCTGCGGGGTCTGGAGACCACACGCCTCCGCAAGGGGGGGGTCGTCTTCCCCGCCGAGATCGGCTACGCCCCCGTGCGTGGCGCCGACGAGCGGATCCTGGCCATCAGCGCCCTGGTGCGGGACATGGAGGAACAGAAGAGCCTCGAGTCCCAGCTGGCCCAGAGCAAGCAGTTCGAGGCCCTCGGGCGCCTGGTGCCCGGCCTCTTCCATGAAGTGGCCAACCGCCTCACGCCCGTGCTCCTGGAGTCCCGGCTGCTCCTCGAGGGGGCCATGGATCCCCACCAGCAGGAACAGGCCACCCGCCTGGCCCGCGCCGCCGAGTCCCTCCAGACCATGCTGGAGCCCATGCTCCTCGTGCTGGATCCCCCGGCTCCCGTGCGGGGGCCCGTGAACCTCAACCAGCTGGCCCAGGAAGCCCTCGCCCAGGCCGGTCCCGCCGCCCAGCGACAGGCGGCGAGCCTCGAGGGGAACCTGGATCCGGCCCTGCCCACGGCGGCCCTGGATGGCGCCATGGTGGCCCAGGCCATCCAGTCCCTCCTCACCCAGGGCCTTTCGGCCATGTCCCAGAGCCCCACGAAGCGCCTGCGCGTCGCCACCCGGAAGGCGGGGGACATGCTCCAGGTGCTGGTGCAGGACAGTGGGACGCCCATGTCCCCCGAGGAACTGGCGGGGCTCCTCAAGCCCACCCGGGCCCAGACCGCGGAGCACCTGGCCATGCCCATGGCCGAGGCCGTGGCCCGGACCCATGGCGGTCGGCTCACGCTCCGGAGCCAGATGGGTCTGGGGAACGCCTACCTGCTGGAGCTTCCCTTCGTGGAGGCCGCCTCGGCGCCCCCGAAGGCGGCGCCCACCCTCAGCGGCCTGAAGGCCCTGGTGGTGGATGACGAGACCTTCCTCCTGGAGTGCCTCCAGGAAGCGCTCCAGGCCTGGGGGGTGAACGTGACCGCCGCAGCCCGGGGCGATGCCGCCGTGGCGAGGCTCCAGGAGGCGGACTTCGACCTCATCCTCTCCGACATCCGGATGCCCGGCCTCACCGGCATGGAGATCTACAGCTGGCTCCAGGCCCACAAGCCGGACATGACGCGGCGCATCCTCTTCACCACCGGGGATGCCTTCGATGCGGACACCCAGTCCTTCCTGGAGAAGAACACCCTGCCGCACCTCGGGAAGCCCTTCGACCTGAAGAAGCTGAAGGGGGCCGTGGCCCAGCTGGTGGGTTCGAACGGCTGAGATCCGTCTCGGGGATACCGTGGGCCGGCGCCTGGGGCCATAATGGCCCTGCCACCCCCGCCCCGGAGACTGCCATGAACCGACCCTGGATCACCCTTGCCCTGGCGGCGGGAATGCTCACCGCTCAGGACGCGAAGCCCGAGCCCAAGCCGGAGCCGGCCCAGGCCCCTGCCGCCGCCCAGGCCCCCGCCCCGGCGCCGGCCGTGGCCCAGGCCGAGACGCCCGCGCCCGCCAACGCGCCCTTCGATCAGCAGCGTCCCTCCCAGCGGAAGCTGGCCTACCTGCTCACCCGGGCCGCCCTGGCCGGCCATGAGCTGGGCTACTTCCAGAGCCACCCCAAGGCGCCGGAGGTCCGGAACGCCCTGGAGGCCCTCGTGGCCGTGAAGGCGGACCTGCCGGAGAAGGCCGCCACCGCCCTGGCGGCCGTGGAGGCCTACCTGGCCAAGGTCTACGCCGCCCACGGCCTCTACCAGGCGGATGGGACCAAGCTCCTCATGGAAGGGGCCTTCAAGGACCTCCAGAGGGCGGCCCAGGCTGCGGGCAAGCTCAAGGGCGGCAAGGCCGTGAAGGGCCTGGAGGGCCGCCTAGCGAAGCTGAAGGGGCTCCTCTTCGACGCGAAGGTGGATGCCGCCGCTCCGAGCTGGGCCGAGCCCGAGGCCCCCAAGAAGGGGAAGAAGAAGGCCAAGGGCCCCAAGGCGCCGGAGGGGTTCGCCGCCCAGAAGGACCTGGCCGCCTACTGGCTGAAGCGGGCCCTGCCCTACCTGCCGAACACCCGGCAGGAGGTGGAGGTGAAGGGTGAGAAGAAGAGCCGCCTCGCCGCGGACCCGGCCCTGGTGAAGGGGGTGAACGACCTCATGGCCTTCCTGGGCCAGGAGGACCTGGCGGTGCTCCGCAGCGCGGCCCTCGGCCACTTCGACCTGCGCCGGCTCAGCCCGGAGCCGGGCCGCCTCGGTCTGAGCCTCCTGGACCTCGCGCCGAAGGTGGCGGCCGGGACCGCCCCCGAGGGGCCCGCTGGCGACCTCAAGCTCTTCCCCCGGCTCGTCCCCGTCATGGGCGAGAGCAAGTTCAGCAAGGGTGACGAGAAGCGCAGCATCCTCGGCGAAGTGAAGCTGGAGGCCCCGGCCGCCACCCTGTCCGAGCAGATGGTGGAAGCGGCGCGCCTGGGGCGCAGCAAGGACTTCGAGGCGAAGTAGGGTCCCCGCGCCAGGGTGCGGCCCACGGGCCGCACCCCAGGCCGCAGGAAGCCTTGACGAGCCGGGGGGGTTGCCGACCCTTTGGGGGTCATCCCGCCCAAGGAGGCTCCATGAGGCGGCTGAAACTCAGCAGGGAATCCCTGCAGGTCCTGGCCTCGGGCGAGGTGGCGCAGATCCACGGCGGTCTCATCGCCCCCAACCCGAAGCCCACCCCCTCCACTCCGCACGCAGGGTGCTGGACCTTCTGGAACGGCTTCACCTCGGGATGCGGGAACCCGACCTGACCCTGGGCGGGGCGGCGAGCCAGGGGGAGGTTAATCCTCCCCCTTCCGCTGCTTGCCTTCGGGATCGAACTGGTACCCCACGCTGCGGATGGTGTGGATCCACCGGGGGTGGTGGGCATCCGCCTCCATGACCCGGCGGATGCGGACGATGAAGTTGTCCACCGTGCGGGTGGTGGGGTAGGCATCCTCCCCCCACACCTTGTCGAGGATGTCCGCGCGGCTCACCACCTGGCCCGCCCGCTCCACCAGGAGCTTGAGGATCATGGACTCCTTGACCCCCAGCTGGAAGGGGCCGTTGGGTCCCTCCCCGCAGAAGTTGTCGAAGT
>CAZVKM010000277.1:0-3578 GCA_964627685.1 uncultured Solibacteraceae bacterium
CGGCGGCCTCCAGGCCCCCGAAGCGCCGGGCCAGGGCCACGGCGAGGGCCTGGGCGCGGGGCCCGTGCGCGGCCTGCCGCAGGCGCTTGATGAGCTGGCCCGTGTCGATGGACACCGGGCAGGCGGTGGCGCACATCCCGTCGGCGGCGCAAGTGTCCACCGCCGCGTAGGGGAAGGCGGCGCGGAGGGCCGCCACCGCGGAGCCCCGGGCGCCCGCGGCCTCCAGGCGGGCCAGCTCCCGGCGGACCACGATGCGCTGGCGGGGGGTGAGGGTGACCTCGCGGCTGGGGCACTTCGGCTCGCAGAACCCGCACTCGATGCAGCGGTCCACCTCCTCCTCCACGGGCGGGAGGGGCTTGAGGTCCTTGAGGTGGGCCCTGGGGTCGGCGTTGAGGATCACGCCGGGGTTCAGGAGGTGGTCGGGGTCCACCAGGGCCTTGAGGCGCGCCATCACCGCGGTGGCCTCCGGTCCCCACTCCGCCTCCACGAAGGGGGCCATGTTCCGTCCAGTGCCGTGCTCGGCCTTGAGGGCGCCGTCATACTTCCGCACCACGAGCGCCACCACGTCGTCCATGAAGCGGGCATAGCGTGCCACTTCCTCGGCCTCGCCGAAGGACTGGGAGAGCACGAAGTGGAGGTTGCCGTCCTTGGCGTGGCCGAAGAGGATCGCGTCGGCGTAGCCGTGCTTCGCGAAGAGGGCGGTGAGGTCCTGGGCCGCATCGGCCAGGCGCGCCACGGGGAAGGCCACGTCCTCGATGATCACCGTGGTGCCCCGCCGGCGCACGGCGCCCACGGAGGGGAAGGTGCCCGAGCGGATCCTCCACAGGGCGGCCTGCTCCGCCGGATCGTGGGTGAACCGCGCGGGCTCGAGCAGTCGGAGCCCCGCCGCGGCGGCCAGGGCGGTGTGCTCGAGGACGCCGCGGGCGGTGGGATCGGCGCCCTGGAACTCGACCAGCAGGGCGGCGGCCCCCGGGGGGAGGTGCCTCAGGTCCGGAGGGGCCCCGGGCTGGGCCTCCACGGCCCGCAGCGAAGCCCGATCCAGGAGCTCCAGGGCCGCGGCCCCCGCCTCCCGCAGGGGCACGATGGCCTCACAGGCCGCGTGCAGATCGGGGAAGCGCAGGAATCCCGTGACCTTCACCGGGTGGTCGGGGACGGTGCGGAACACGGCCTCGGCGATAAAGGCGAGGGTGCCCTCGGAGCCCACCAGCAGGTGGCGGAAGATGTCCACGGGCCGGTGGAAGTCGAGGAAGGCGTTGAGGCTGTAGCCGGTGGTGTTCTTGAGGCGGTATTTGGCGCGGATCCGGGCCACGAGGGCGGGCTGGGCCTCCAGCTCGGCCTTGAGGTCCAGCAGTCCCCGGGCGAGGGTGGGTTCGGCGGCGCGGAACGCCTCGTCCGCATCCGCAGCGGCGGTGTCGAGGACCGTTCCCGAGGGGAGGATGAAGGTGAGGGACTCGAGGGTGTGGTAGGCGTTCTGCTGAACCCCGCAGCACATGCCGCTGGAGTTGTTGGCCAGGATGCCCCCCACGGTGCAGGTGGCGAGGGAGGCCGGATCCGGACCGAGCTTGGTGCGGTGGGGCCGCAGGGCCTCGTTCACCCGGGCTCCGAGGGCGCCGGGCTGGGTCCGGATCCGGGCCCCACCGTCCAGCACCTCCAGGCGACGCCAGTGACGCGCGACCTCCACCAGGATCCCGTCGGAGAGGGCCTGGCCGGAGAGGCTCGTGCCTGCCCCGCGGAAGGTGAGGGGCACCCGGTGGTCCCGGCTCACCCGGAACAGGGCCTGGATCTCCCCTGGGCTGGCCGCCCGCACCACGACCTGCGGGATCAGCCGGTAGAAACTGGCATCCGAGGCGAAGGCGATCCGATCGAAGGGGCGGTCGAGGATCCGCTCCGCGGGAACCTCGGAGCCCAGCGCGGCCCGAAGGGCGGGGGCGCAGGGCCGGAGGTGGGCGGGAAGGGTCACGGGCTCCAGGCCTATCCGAACCGCTTGGGATCGAGGGGGGCCAGGTCCAGGCCCGGCTTCTCCCCGCGGATCACGTCCGCCATGAGCTCACCCGACACCGCCGCGAGGCTGATGCCGAGCATGGAGTGCCCGGTGGCCACCGAGAGGTTCGGCGCGACGCGGCCGAGGTAGGGCAGGGCGTCCGCGCTGCAGGGGCGGAGGCCCGTCCAGGCTTCCGCCCGGGCGGGATCCCCCAGCGGGGCCCGGAGGCCGTAGCGGGGCCAGGCTTCCGCCAGCGCCCGGAGGCGGCGGGGGACGAGCTCCTCCTTCAAGCCGGAGAGCTCCATGGTGCCGCCGAGCCGCAGGCGGTCCCCCATGGGCGTCACGGCCACCCGGGCCTCCATGAGGATCGAGGGGACCCGCACGCCCGGGGGATTGTCCGGGAAGGTGAGGCTGAAGCCGCGACCCGCCTCGAGGGGCAGGGCGTGGCCGAGGGGGCGGAGCAGGGTGGCGCTCCAGGCTCCGGCGGCGACCAGCCCGTGGTCCGCGTGCAGGGTCCCTTCGTCGGACACCACCGCCTGGAAGCGTCCCCCTTCCACGACCACGCGCTGGGCCTTGGCCCGGAGGATCCTGCCGCCATGGGCCTCGAAGTCCCGGGCCAGCGCCTCGGTGTACCGGCGGGGATCCAGGTGGGCATCGCCTGGGAAGTAGAGCGCCCCCTTGGCCCCCTGGTAGGCGGGGTCGAGCTCGGCGAGCCCCGCTTCATCCAGGTCCTGCGTCGGGAGGTCGACCCGGTGGGCGAGCTCCGCCTCGTGCCGGAGCGACTCCCGGAACGCCGGGGTGTTCCAGATGAGGGCGAGGCCCCTCGTCGCGAAGTGGAAGTCCCCGAGCTCGCGGGATTCCTCCTGGATGAGGACGCGGTTCCGCTGCAGCAGGGCGTGCAGGATGGGCAGGCCGTGGTCCACATGCGCCGGGGTGCAATGGCGGGCGAACCGCCACAGCCAGCTCCAGAGGTGGGGATCCCAGCGTGGGGTGAGGCGGAAGGGCCCCGCCGGGTCGAACAGGTATTTGATCCCCATGGCGACCATCCCCGGGGCGGCCATGGGCACGATGTGGCTCGGGCTCACCAGCCCGGCATTGCCCGCCGAGGCGCCCCCGGCGGGGCCCCGATCATCCATGACGAGCACCCGCGCCCCCTGGCGGGCGAGGCGGCGGGCGGTGGAGAGCCCGATGGCACCTGCACCGATGACGATGACGTCGAAACGTTCCATGGCGATATCCCGGGGGTTGAACCTCACATCTTGAGGTTAATCACCCCCGCTGCCTACCCCCGGGTGAGCGGGATCACTTCACCTCGATGTCGCGGAGGTCCTTGCCGGGCTTGAAGCGGATGGACTTCCCGTTGGGGATCTTCACGCTGTCCCCGGTCTTGATGTTGCGGCCCATGCCCTTCTTCCGGGGGCGGGGCTCGAAGACGCCGAAGCCGCGGATCTCGATGCGATGGCCATCCAGGAGGGCCTGCTTCATGCGGTCCGTCAGCAGGTCCACCACCTCGAGGGCGGTCTGACGGGAGCAGGGGTGCACCTTCATCAACGCATTGGCGATGTCGATCTTGATCATGACGGCCTCGGAGGGGGGG
>CAZVKM010000278.1:0-3211 GCA_964627685.1 uncultured Solibacteraceae bacterium
ACCCTCTTGCCCTTCACGGCGCCGGTCATGAGGGAGGCGCTGGCCACGTCGATGGCGCAGCCGTGGCCGTCGAACTTGATGTCCTGGATGACCCCATCCTTCACCTCGATGAAGAGCTCCAGCTGGTCCCCGCAGAGGGGGTTGTGGCCGTGGGCGTGGTGGGAGCAGGGCTCCAGCTTCCCGAAGTTCCGGGGCTTCTTGTTGTGCTCCAGGATCACCTGCTGGTACAGCTCGCGGGGGTCAGCCATGCAGGGCTCCGCACTCGTGGGAAGGAGATCCACCCGGGCACCGGAAGGGGGCGGTGGGCGGCTTCATTGGAAGATCTCGAGGGTCTTCCGGACCGCCGCCGCCAGGGCGTCCACGTCCTCCATCGTGTTGAAGTAGGCGAAGGAGGCGCGGGTGGTGGCGGGCACCTTCATGCGCTGCATGAGGGGCTGCGCGCAGTGGTGCCCGGCGCGGACGACGACCCCCTCATGGTCCAGGATGCTGCCCACGTCGTGGGGGTGGATGCCCTCGAGCACGAAGGAGAGGACGCTCACCTTTCCGGGGGCGGTGCCGATGATGCGGAGGCCCGGAAGGGCCGAGAGCTTTTCCGTGGCGGCGGCCAGGAGGGCGTGCTCATGGGCCTGGACCTTCTCCCAGCCCAGGGTGTCCATGTGGTCCAGGGCGGCCCCCAGGCCGATGGCGGCGGCGATGGGCGGGGTGCCGGCTTCGAGCTTGGTGGGAAGGCCCTGGTAGGTGGTCTTCTCCCAGGTCACGGAGAGGATCATGTTGCCGCCGCCGTGCCAGGGGCATGGCCTCCAGCAGGGCCTTGCGCCCGTAGAGCACGCCGATGCCCGTGGGGCCGCTGAGCTTGTGCCCGCTGAAGGCGTAGAAGTCCGCGCCCAGGTCCTGCACGTCGGGACGCAGGTGCGGCACCGCCTGGGCGCCGTCGATGACGGCCACCAGGTGGGGGTTCCGGGCCTTGGCCCGGGCGATGATCGCCTTCACCGGGTTCACGGTGCCCAGCACGTTGCTCACGTGGGTGAGGCCCAGCACCTTGGTGCGCGCCGTGACCAGCTCCTCGAGGGCGTCGAGGACGATCTCCCCCTCATCGGTGATGGGCAGCACCTTGACCGTGGCGCCCTTCTCCTGCGCCAGCATCTGCCAGGGGACGATGTTGGCGTGGTGCTCCATGGCGCTCAGCAGGATCTCGTCGCCGGCCCCCACGTTCACCCGGCCCCAGGCCTGGGCCACGAGGTTGAGGCTCTCGGTGGTGCCCCGGGTCCAGATCACCTCCTGCGCGGAGGGGGCGTTGAGGAAGCGGCGCACCTTCTCCCGGGCCTCCTCGAAGCGGTCCGTGGCCTCCTGGCTGAGGGTGCTGACGCCCCGGTGCACGTTGGTGTGCTCCCGCAGCTCGTAATGGGCCATGCGCTCCACCACGGGCCTCGGCATGAGGCCGCTCACGGCGGAGTCCAGGTAGTGGAGGGGCTTCCCGTGGAAGGGCTCGGTGAGCAGCGGGAAGTCCGCCCGGATGCGGGCGAGGTCGAGGGTCTCGGTGGGGGCGCTCACAGGTCCCCCAGGCCTTCGCCGTGGGTGCGGGCGAGCACCAGGGCGCGGAGGGCCCGGCGCAGGCTCGTCACGGGGACGTGGGCCAGCAGATCCGCGGCGAAGCCGTAGGTGAGGAGGTTGCGGGCCAGCGCCTCGTTCATGCCGCGGCTGCGGAGGTAGAAGAGCTCCTCGGGATCCAGCTGGCCGATGGCGGCACCGTGGCTGCACTTCACGTCGTCGGCGTGGATCTCCAGCTGGGGCTTGGCGTCCACCCGGGCGGTGTCGGAGAGCAGGAGGGTGCGCACCTGCTGCTGGCCGTCGGTGACCTGGGCGTGCTTGTCCACCAGCACCCGGCCGTTGAAGATGGCCCGGGCCGTGCCGTCCACGATGCACTTGTGGAGCTGGCGGCTGGTGCCGTGGGGCTGGGCGTGGTGCATGAAGCTGTGGGTGTCGGCCACCTGGTCGGCGCTCAGCAGGGCGAGGCCGTCCAGGGTCGCCGAGGCGCCCTGCTCGAGGTGCACGTGGGGGTTCTGGCGGCTGAGCTTGGCGCCGAAGGTGAGGGTGCGGCTCTGGTACTGGGCGTCGCGACCCACCTGGGCGTAGAGGTTCGACACGTGGAAGGCGGCGGCGTCGTCCCGCTGCACCCGCTCGTGGTGAAGGAGGGCGCCTTCGGCGAGGTGGATCTCGACCACGGTGTTGACGAGGCTGCGGCCGGTGCCCTGGTGATCCTCCACGAGGCGGGCCTCGGCGCCGCGCTCCAGGATCAGGAGGAGGCGGGGCTGGGCCAGCACGCCCTCGCCCTGGGTGAGGGAGAGGAGGTGCAGGGGCGCCTCCACCTTCACGCCCCGGGGCACGAAGAGCAGGGCTCCGTCCTCGAAGCGGGCGGTGTTGAGGTCCGCGAAGGCGTCGCCCTCGAAGGCGGCGGCCACGGTGCCCAGCTTGGCGGCGGCCTCCTCGGCCTTGCGCAGGGGCATGAAGCGCACGCCTGCGGGCAGGCCGGAGGTGCAGCTGTGGTGGGCCTCGAAGCGGCCGTTCACGAAGACCAGGCGGTTGCCCCGCGCCTCGGGCAGGATGGCGTCCTTGATGTCCACGGGCACCACCTCGCCGGCTTTGGGGGCGAAGCTGCGGAGCTCGGAGAGGTCCAGGTACTTCCAGTCCTCCTGGCGGGTCGTGGGCAGGTCCTGGCCCTCCAGCCGGGACTCGGCGGCGGCGCGCAGGGCGGCCCAGCCCTCGGGCCGGGGGGTGGCCAGGGCCTGCTCCAGGAGCGTACAGGCGGCGACGGCGTCCATCAGCGGACTCCCGCCGCGGCGTCCTTCACCCAGTCGTAGCCCTTGGCCTCGATCTCCAGGGCCAGCTCGGGGCCGCCCGTCTTCACGATGCGGCCGCCTTGCAGGATGTGGATGTGGTCGGCGGGGATGTGGTCCAGCAGGCGCTGGTAGTGGGTGACCAGGAGGATGGCCCGCTCGGGGGACTTCAGGCCGGTCACGGCCTCGCCGACGATGCGCAGGGCGTCCACGTCCAGGCCGCTGTCCAGCTCGTCGAGGATCGCGAGCTTGGGCTCCAGCACGGCCATCTGGAGGATCTCGTTGCGCTTCTTCTCGCCGCCGGAGAAGCCCTCGTTGAGGTAGCGGTCGGCGAAGGACGGATCCATCCCCAGCTTCGACATCCAGTCCATGAGGGC
>CAZVKM010000278.1:3221-3546 GCA_964627685.1 uncultured Solibacteraceae bacterium
GAGAAGCCCTCGTTGAGGCTGCGGTCCAGGAACTCGGCCTTCATGCCCACGACCTTGATTTTCTCCTGGATGAAGTCGTCGAACTCCAGGGGGTCCAGCTCCTCCTTGCCGTTGGCCTCGGCCTGCTTGTTGTAGGCCAGGCGCAGGAACTGGGCGTTGCTCACGCCGGGCACCTCGATGGGGTGCTGGAAGCCCAGGAAGACGCCCAGGCGGGCGCGTTCGTCGGCCTCCAGCTCCAAGAGGTCCTTGCCCTCGAAGGTCACGGTGCCCCCGGTGATGACGTAGGCGGGGTGGCCCGCCAGCACCTTGCCCAGGGTGGACTTGC
>CAZVKM010000279.1:0-3545 GCA_964627685.1 uncultured Solibacteraceae bacterium
GAAGGCCGCCTCTGGGACGACCGCGACATCCCGGCCCTCGCCCTCATGGCGGAGGCCGTCCACGCCCACGGTTCCCTTGCGGGCATCCAGCTCGTGCACAACGGGTTCCACAGCCCCAACCTGCACACCCGCATCCCGCCCATGGCCCCCAGCGCCGCGGTGGTGGACACCTATCATCCGGTGCAGGCCCGCGCCATGGACAGGCGGGACCTCGCCAACCTGCGGAAGTGGCACCGCGAGGGGGCTTTGCGGGCCAAGCGCGCGGGCTTCGACCTCGTCTATGTCTACGCGGGCCACGGCTACAGCCTGCCCCACCACTTCCTCTCACCGCGCCTCAACCACCGGACCGATGAATACGGTGGTTCCCTGGAGAACCGCGTGCGGCTCACCCGGGAGCTCATCGAGGACGCCAAGGAGGCGGTGGGCGATCGCTGCGCCGTGGTGCTGCGCCTGGCCGTGCACGAGTTCTTCGGCGAGGGCAGCATCACCAGCGAGGGCGAGGGTCGCGAGATCGTGGAGATGCTGAAGGACCATCCGGACCTCTTCGACGTGAACGTGGCCGGCTGGCCCGCCGACAGCGCCACCGCCCGCTTCGAGCCCTTCGAGGGGTACCAGGAGAAGCACGTGGCCTTCGTGAAGCAGCTCACCTCCAAGCCCGTGGTGGGGGTGGGGCGCTTCACCTCCGTGGACGCCATGGTCTCCCAGCTGAAGCGCGGGGTTCTGGATCTCGTGGGCGCCGCCCGCCCCTCCATCGCCGACCCATTCCTCCCGAAGAAGCTCGCCGAGGGCCGCTACGACGAGGTTCGCGAGTGCATCGGCTGCAACATCTGCACCGCCTCCGACGACCTCATGGTGAACCTGCGCTGCACCCAGAACCCCACCATGGGGGAGGAGTGGCGGCGGAGCTGGCACCCCGAGCGCATCGAGCCCAAGGGCTCCGACGACGCCGTGCTCGTGGTGGGCGCGGGGCCCGCGGGCCTCGAGTGCGCCCTCCAGCTCGCAAATCGGGGTTACGAGGTGACCCTGGCCGAGGCCACGGATCGCCTGGGGGGCCGGGTCCTCGCCGAGAGTTCCCTGCCTGGCCTCGCCAGTTGGATCCGCGTGGCCGACTACCGCACCACGCTGCTGAAGCGGCATTCGAAGGTGCGCCTCGCCCTGGGCAACCGCCTCGCGGCCGAGGACATCCTGGAGCTGGGCTTCCCCCAGGTGATCCTTGCCACCGGCGCCACCTGGCGCGGCGACGGCGTCGGACGCAGCAACCGCTCCGGCCTCCCGGGCCTCGCGCACGTGGAAGTGATCACCCCGGACGACGTGATGGCGGGCCGCCCCGCCCACGGTCGCGTCGTCGTCTGGGATGACGACTACTACGTCCTGGGTGGGGTGCTGGCCGAAGCCCTCCTCAAGCGCGGTCACCCGGTGACCCTGGTGACCCCGAAAGCGGAAGTCTCCACCTGGGCCCATCACACCCTAGAGCAGGCCCGCATCCAGGCCCACCTCCTGGAGCTGGGCGTGGACTTGGTGCTCTCCCATGAGGTGAAGGCGGCCGGCCCCGGCGCCCTCACCCTCGCCTGCGCCTACACGGGCCGGACCCGCGAGCTGCCCTGCGACACCCTCGTCCCGGTCACCGAGCGCGTGGCCCGGGACGAGGTCCATCGGGTCCTGGCGGCGGATCCCGAGCGCCTCGCGGCTGCGGGGATCCGAACCCTCCGCCTCATCGGGGATGCCTACGCCCCCGGCCTCCTGGCCGCGGCCGTGCACAGCGGGCACTTGGCGGCAAGGGAGCTGGATGGGGATCCGGAGGCGCTGGAGGCGCTGGTGTTCCGGCGGGAGCTGCCCTTGGAGGTCAGGACTCCCGGATCTGCTTGAGGGCGGCCTCGCAGAGGCGGCGGATGCCCGGCAGCAGGTCGATGCTGGCCAGGGCCTTCTCGCTCACCCACTGCCCGCCGGGCGGTGGGGTGGGCAGCTCCCCCTCCGGGGCCTTGGTGCGGAGGAGATGGGACAGGTACAGGCGCTGCTGCCCTTCCAGGCCCTCCAGGCGGAGGAGCCAGGGTGTGGAGAGGCGGCTGGTGCGCTCATCGAAGACCACGGGCAGGGTGCTGGGATCCACGAAGCGGAACTTGATGCCCCAGGCCGCGTCGATCTGCGCGTTGAGCAGGGCCGTGGGCAGGAAGCCCGGGGCCCAGGGGATCTGCGCGGGCATCAGCAGCCCCCGGTGGGGGCTGTGAGGGGTGGGGACGAGCAGGACGAAGGGCATCTCCTTCCCGTGGACGAGCACGCCCTCGATAAAGGTGGTGAGATGGACGCGGCCTTCAGCCATGGGATGCCTCCAGGTGCGTCGTCGGTCGTCGGTCGTCGGTCGTCGGAGCAGGACCCATCTTTTCGTTGGTACCGGAAGGGGAGGGCTGAAGACCGAAGACCGAGGACCGAAGACCGATCATCAGCGACCTCCCGCGGTCTCAAGGCCTTCCATGATGCGGTCCTTGGCCGTGCGCACGGCGCCGAGGACGGCGTCCGGGGCGACCTTGACCACCTGCTTGGTGCGGCGGTCGCGGAGCTCCACGATGCCCTCCTTGAGGCCCTTGGTACCCACCATGAGGCGGAGGGGGAAGCCCAGGAGGTCGGCGTCCTTGAACTTGGCGCCGGGGCTCATGCCCTCCCGGTCGTCATGCAGCACCTCGAAGCCCGCGGCTTCCAGCTCCGTCTCCAGGCGGTTGGCCACCAGGTTCACGTCGGCGTTGGCGGGATCGAGGTTCAGCAGGTGGATCTGGTAGGGGGCCACCGGCCAGGGCCAGATGATCCCATCCTCGTCGTAGTTCTGCTCGATGACGGCGGCCACGGTGCGGGTCACACCGATGCCGTAGCAGCCCATGATCATGGGCTGGTCCTTGCCATTCTCGTCGAGGAAGGTGCAGCCCATGCTCTTGGAGTACTTGACCCCGAGCTTGAAGACCTGGCCCACCTCGATGCCCCGATAGGCCTGGTACTTGCCCTTCCCGCAGCGGGTGCAGGTGTCGTGCTCCAGGGCCATCCGGATGTCGGCGAAGGAGGCGCCCGGCAGGTCGCGGGCGGGATCCAGGCCGAAGTGGTGGTAGTCGGTCCGGTTCGCGCCGCAGGTGAGGTTCACGGCCCCCTTGAGGGAGAGGTCCACCACCATCTGCACGTTCTTCAGGTCCACGGGGCCCATGAAGCCGGACTTGGCGCCGGTGAAGGCCTCGGCCTCCTCCAGGGGGAAGAGCTCGATGTCCAGGGCGCCCACGAGGTTCTTCACCTTCACGGGGTTCACCTCGTGGTCGCCGCGCAGCACGGCGCCCACCAGCTTGGTACTCTCATCGGCGAACATGGCCCGGAAGAGGTAGAACTTGCTGGTCTGGGTGATCGGCATGCCGTCGTGGTCGGCGTCCTTCATGCCGGCGGCCTGCTCCACCTGGCCCACCACGCCGGGCGTGGCGAAGTGGTCGCGCTTCAGGGGGAAGGCCGCGCCATGGTCGGCCACGGGCAGGGCCGGGGCCTCCGTCTTCTCCACGTTGGAGGTGTAGTCGCAGGAG
>CAZVKM010000280.1:0-3534 GCA_964627685.1 uncultured Solibacteraceae bacterium
CCCCCCTCAAAGGGTGTTTCCAGGAAGCATTTCAGGTAGTATTCGGCCTTGAGCGGATCCGTGAGCCGCTGTCCGAAGGCGATGGCGTTCGCGTCATTGTGCTGGCGGGACAGCACCGCGTGCTCGGGGGAGGTCACCAGCGCGCAACGGATGCCGTGATGCCGGTTGGCGGCGATGCTGATCCCGATCCCGGAACCGCACACCAGCACCAGTCTTTCCCACTCACCCCTCGCCTGCGCGGCCCGGTGCGCGAAATCCGGGTAGTCCACGCTTCCCGGCCCATCCGTGCCGTAGTCCCTCACCTCATGGCCCTCCGAAACCGCCCAGGCCTTGAGCCGTTCCTTCAGGTCGAACCCCGCATGATCGCTGGCAAATCCGAGCTTCATCGTCCCCCCGCTGCTGCCCTCCAGGGTAAGGCGGACCGCCCGTGAAACCCATCCTCCAGTACCGCCCCCAGGACCGCGGCTTCCTCATCGCCCTGCCGGGCGAGGCGGATCCCGAGACCTGGACCCGAGCCCTCCGGGCCCTCCCGGGGGACCTGCAGGGGCGGGAGCGCCTCACCCCCGCCCGCTGTCAGCTCTTTTTGCCCGACGGGCGGCTGCTCGAGGTCCACGGTGTGCCCCTCCGCTGGCAGCGGGCCTACCCCTGGCTCTGCTCCCTGGCCCTCCGACCCGGGGAGGCCGGGGCCTCCCTTCGCTTCTGGGCCACGGCCCTGCGGCTGCTCCAGAGCCTGGTGGTGCGCGGCGCCATCCTCCCGCAGCTGGAGACCGCCCCCAACCCCTGGCGGGCCCGCTGGGGCGTGAGTCTCACCTCCGGCACCGACCGCGAGGCGCTCAAGGCCCTGGAGGCGGCCATGCCCCCGGCCACCTGGGCCTTCCCGGAAGACGATGGCTGGGTGTTCACCAAGGGCCTCTCCCTCGGGGAGATGGAGGCCTACGAGGTGGAGGACGACCTCGCCCACCCCCTCCCGCGGCAGACCATCCTCAGCTCCTTCCTGGAGGACGGCGCCGACTTCCTCGTGCGCTTCGTGGCCACCAACATCAAGGCCGGCGATGACCCGCGCCTGGGCCTGATCCACCGGCTCCGGGGCCACAAGCGGGATCGCCTCCCCTGGGACGAGCGCCTCATGGTGGCCCTCAGCCACCCCATGAACGAGTTCCCCACCACGGGCGTCACCGAGCGGACCCTCGGCGAGAACCTGGCCCAGTGGTCCGAAGGCGCCCGACCCCAGTGGGTCCGCCCCATGCTCAAGCTCGATGCGCCCCCCGTCCCCAAGAAGAAGGGTGGACTCGACATCAGCGATGCGGACCGGCACAGCGAGGAGGGCTGGATCCTTCGCCTGGGGCTGGAGACCGAGGGCGGGGGCCAGATCGCCGTGGCGCAGCTCTGGGAGCCCTCCACGGAACCCGAGGTGCTCCAGGGCCGCCAGGCCCTGCTCCGCGGCCTCGCCCGCGCGGTGCCCTTCTTCGCACCCCTGCAGCGCGCCCTCGCTGGCCAGAAGCCCGAGGACCTCACCCTCCTGCCCCGCGAGGCCTGGGACTTCCTCACCAAGGGCGCTGAGCGCCTGAAGGAGGCCGGCTTCCTCGTGCACCTGCCGGAAGGCATGGCCGAGTTCGGCGGCGCCCGGCGCCTCCGCGCCAAGGTGCGCCTGGGCGGGCAGACGATGCAGACGGACGGGGACGAGGGCCTCGAGGGCAAGGTCAGCGCCGAGTGGAGCCTCATGCTGGGCGACGACGCCCTCAGCGTGGACGACTTCGCTCAGATGGCCAGCCTCAAGCACCCCCTCGTGGCCTGGAAGGGCAAGTGGGTCGCCCTGGATCCCGAGACCCTCAAGCAGATCACCGCCGTGGTCCAGGCCAGCCGAGGGGCCGGCTTCGAGGCCATGTCCAAGGGCGAGGCCATCGCCGCGGCCCTCACGGGCAACGCCCGCATCCCCGGCGTGGCCGAGAGCATCGAGGTGGAGCTGGCCGGGGACTTCGCCTCCGCCCTGGCGGACCTCAAGGTCCTCCCGGACAAGCCCATCACCCAGCCCGCGGCCTTCAAGGGCCAGCTGCGCCCCTACCAGCTGCGCGGCCTCGCCTGGCTGGCCGGCCTGCACCGCCTGGGCCTGGGCGGCATCCTGGCTGATGACATGGGCCTGGGCAAGACCATCCAGGTGCTGGCCCTCCTCCTGCACCGCCAGCACGAGGCCCCCAAGGAGGGCGGTCCCACCCTGCTGGTGTGCCCCACCTCCCTGCTCGGCAACTGGGAGCGCGAGGTCGCCAAGTTCGCGCCCAAGCTGCCCCTCTTCGTCCACCACGGGAACAACCGCGACAAGCTCCCCGAGCGGTTCGCCCCCCACACCCTCGTGCTCACCACCTACGGCGTGGTGCGACGGGAGGAGGACACCTTCGCCAAGCGCAAGTGGAGCGTGCTGGTGGTGGATGAGGCCCAGGCCATCAAGAACGCCGGGAGCGCCCAGAGCAAGGCCGTGCGCCGGCTCCGCGCCGACTTCCGCCTGGCCCTCACCGTCACCCCCAACGAGAACCGCCTCACGGAGCTGTGGGCCATCATGGCCGCCGCCCTGCCCGGCTACCTGGGCCTGGAGAGCTCCTTCAAGGAGCGCTTCGCCGTGCCCATCGAGAAGTGGCGGGACCCCGAGGTGGCCCAGGACCTGCGCAAGCGCATCGGGCCCTTCGTGCTCCGCCGCCTCAAGAGCGACCGCAGCATCATCCAGGACCTGCCCGAGAAGAACGAGATGAAGGTCTACACGACCCTCACCAAGGAGCAGGCGGCCCTTTACCAGGTGCGCGTGGACCAGATGGAGAAGGACCTGGAGGCCAGCACCGGCATCGAGCGGCGCGGGAAGATCCTCGCGCTGCTCACCCACCTCAAGCAGATCTGCAACCACCCCGCCCAGTTCCTGCGGCAGCCCGCGCCCCTCAAGGGCCGCAGCGGCAAGCTGGAACGCCTCACCGACATGCTCTCCGAAGTGGTGGACAGCGGCGAGCGCGCCCTCGTCTTCACCCAGTTCAAGGAGATGGGCGACCGGCTCCAGGCGCATCTGGCCGACAGCCTCGGCGTGCGGGCGCCCTTCCTCCACGGCGGCACCACCCGCGACCAGCGCGACGCCATGGTGAAGGCCTTCCAGGAGGACCTCTCCAGCCCGCCGGTGCTGCTCCTGAGCCTCAAGGCGGGTGGCGTGGGCCTCAACCTCACCGCCGCCACCCACGTCTTCCACTTCGACCGCTGGTGGAACCCCGCCGTGGAGGACCAGGCCACGGACCGGACCTACCGCATCGGACAGACCAAGAACGTGCAGGTGCACAAGCTCGTCACCATCGGCACCCTGGAGGAGAAGATCGACGCCCTGCTCGAGAGCAAGCGCGACCTGGCCGACCGGGTGGTGGGCACCGGCGAGGGCTGGCTCACGGAGCTCGACGACGACGCGCTGCGCCGCCTCGTGGCCCTGGATGTGGACGCCGAAGTGCTGGATGAAGAGGAGGGGGGGAAGGTGGATCTCGCCGCCGCCCGCAAGATGGCCGTCGTGAAGCC
>CAZVKM010000281.1:0-3523 GCA_964627685.1 uncultured Solibacteraceae bacterium
GGTAGGCGAGGATCGCCGGGGCCATGCCGAAGCTCACCACGTCGGCCAGGCTGTCCAGCTGGACCCCGAATTCGGTGGCCGTGTTGGTGAGCCGCGCGACGCGGCCATCCATGCCATCGAAGAAGCCGGCCAGGACCAGGAAGAGGGCGGCGAGTCGGAAGTGGTACTCCGGGTGCTCGGCGGCGGCATTGAGGCTCATGACCACGCTGCTGAAGCCGCAGAAGATCGAGAGCAGGGTGATGCCCGAGGGGAGGGCGAACTTGGACCGCTGGACCGCCCGGCGGCGGCGTTCGCGGCGTTCCTCGGGGGTCAGGCGTGGACTCATGCCTGCATTTTACATGGGTCCACCGGAGCGCGGGGGCTATCCTGGAGGGCTGAGGGGGTCGGATGCGTCACCTGGTGGTGATCGGGGGAGGCCATGCGGGCATCGAAGCCGCCCACATCGCGGCCCGGCTCGGCGTCCCGACGACCCTCCTGACCCTGAACCTGGATCAGATCGGCCAGATGAGCTGCAATCCATCCATCGGTGGAGTCGGCAAGGGGCACATGGTCCGGGAGCTGGATGCCCTCGGAGGGGCCATGGGGCGCCTCATCGACGCCACGGGCATCCACTTCAGGGTCCTGAACGAGAGCCGGGGCCTCGCGGTCCGGGGCCCCCGCGCCCAGGCGGACAAGGTGAAGTACCGGATCCAGGCCCGACGTCTCCTGGAGGGCACGGCCGGGCTCCGGCTCCGCCAGGGAGTGGCTTCGGCCCTCATCTGGGAGGAGGGGACTCGGGGGCTCAAGGCGGTCGAGCTGCTCGACGGTTCCCGGATCCCCTGCGACGCGGTGGTCCTCACGACGGGGACCTTCCTGAACGGACAGATCCTGGTGGGCGAGCGGCGCATCGAAGCCGGTCGGGCCGGCGAGCCGGCGAGCACCCACCTGGGCGAGCAGCTCCGGGGTCTGGGCCTGCGTCATCGGCGTCTCAAGACCGGCACGAGCCCGCGCATCGACCGGGGATCCATCGCCTTCGACCGCCTCCAGGCCCAGCCGGGTGATGCGATCCCCCGACCCTTCAGCTTCTTCACGGACCGCATCCTCCTGCCCCAGGTGTCGTGCCACATCACCTTCACCACGCCGGAGACCGAAACCCTCGTGCGGGAGAACCTCCATCGTTCCTCCATGTATGGGGGGCACGTGGAGGGCGTGGGCCCGCGCTACTGCCCCTCCATCGAAGACAAGTTCGTGAAGTTCCCGGATCACGACCGGCATCAGATCTTCGTGGAACCCGAGAGCCTGGAGACGGAGGAGATCTACCTCTCCGGTCTCTCCACGAGCATGCCGCTCGATGTGCAGGAACGCATGGTTCGGAGCCTGCCCGGTTTCGAGGGGGCGGACATCCTCCGTCCCGGATACGCCATCGAATACGACAGCTTCGACCCCCTTCAGCTCAGGCAGGACCTGTCGGTGGAAGCCCTCGGGGGCGTGTGGTTCGCGGGCCAGATCAATGGCACCACCGGGTATGAGGAGGCGGCCGGCCAGGGGCTCCTCGCCGGAATCAATGCGGCACGGTGGCTGAAGGATCAGGCACCCGTGGTGCTGGGACGGGATGAGGCCTATCTCGGCGTGATGATCGATGACCTGGTTTCCAAAGGCACGGATGAACCCTATCGGATGCTCACGGCCCGGGCCGAGCATCGGCTCGGGCTCGCCTGCGACGTGGCGGATGCACGGCTGTTGCACCGCGCCCGGGAGGTGGGGGCCCTGCCTCCGGAGGCCCTGGCCCGCATCGAGGGGAAGTTGGCGAGGCGCGAGAGGCTCCGGGCCCAGTGCGACGAGGCTTGGGCCACGCGCACCAGCGGCTTCGGTCCCGTGGCTGAATCCGCCGGGCTGCGCCTGGATGCGGGCATGAGCCTCTCGGACCTGTTCCGCCGGCAGCAGATGGATGAGGGCCGGGTGGACGCCTGCCTCTCGATGTTGCCGGGATGGGCCGAACCGCAGCTGGGCTGGGATCCCCGGATGGAGCGGGACCTCCTCCTCTTCGAGCTGCGCTACGCGGGCTACCGGGAGCGGGAGCGCCGCCTCATGGACCATCGACGGGACTGGGATGCGATCCGGATCCCCCAGGACATGGCGCTGGAGGAACTCCCGAGCCTGAGCACCGAGGTGAAGGAGAAACTCCGGCACCACCGCCCGGAGACGCTGGGTCAGGCCAGCCGGATCCCAGGCGTCACCCCGGCCGCGGTCACGCTCCTGCACCTCTTCATCGAGCGCCGGACCAGCGCCTAGCGGGCCGTCTGGTCCTGGCTGACGATTTCGCGGAGGTAGGCCCGAAAGGCCTCGCCGAGGTCCTCCCGCTTGAGGGCGAACTCCACGTTGGCCTTGAGGTAGTCGAGCTTGTTGCCGGTGTCGTAGCGCTTGGCGGGGATGGGGCAGGCCATGAGCCGACCGGCCTCGGCCAGCTTCATCAGCGCGTCGGTGAGCTGGTACTCTCCGCCCACGCCAGGCTCAAGGGCCGCCAGATGCTCGAAGACTTCGGGGGCGAGCACGTAGCGCCCGACCACGGCGAAGCGGCTCGGGGCCTCCTCGGGCGAGGGCTTCTCCACGATCCGGGTGACAGCCCAGGCCTGCGTGGGATCGGTGGGGGCGCTCACGATGCCATATCGGGACACGTGGGCCGGGGGAACCTCCTGGACCCCCACGATGCTGAGGCCCGTGGCCTGGTGGGCCTCCACGAGGGCTTCCAGGGCGAGATCCTCCTCGGCGAACACGTCATCCCCGAGGAGCAAGGCGAAGGGTTCGTTTCCCACGGCATGACGGGCGCACAGGACCGCATGCCCCAGCCCCAGGGGCTCGCCCTGGCGCACATAGGAGAACTGGCCCAGGTGGGTGATGCTCCGGACCTGCTCGAGATCGCTGGTCTTCCCGCGGCGGGAGAGCGTGTCCTCGAGCTCATAGGCCACATCGAAGTGGTTTTCGATGGCCTGCTTCCCACGGCCCGTCACGAGCACGATGTTCTCGGCGCCGGCGCGGATCGCCTCCTCGACGACGTGCTGGATGACGGGCTTGTCCACCAGGGGAAGCATCTCCTTGGGCTGCGCCTTGGTGGCCGGGAGGAAGCGGGTTCCGAGACCTGCGACGGGGATGACGGCCTTCCTGACGTTGGACATGGGCGAAGAATGGCAAAAGGAGCCCGGAAAATCACGGGGAATCCACGCCCCAGGCCCCCTGGATGAAATTTGTGCTTGCGCTCACCCACCCCTGTGCTAATCTGGTCTTCCGGCGCGGTTGAGGCCACGACGGAACGGCAAGCAAATGCTGCAAGGCTTTGAGTTGACCGGCAGGCATCTTTGACAACCGGATAGTGAATAGGAAGAACCTTTGAGCTTCTGGGGAACCGCTTCGGTGGTGACTGAGAAGTTCGTACAAAACCAGAATAATTTTGGGGTTGGGTTTAGGCCCAGCTCTTGAAGAGTTCAGAGATGAAACATGAGAGTTTGATCCTGGCTCAGAATGAACGCTGGCGGCGTGCCTAACACAT
>CAZVKM010000282.1:0-3491 GCA_964627685.1 uncultured Solibacteraceae bacterium
CGAGGCCGAAGCCCACCTTGCCCTTGCCGTCACCCACGACCACGAGCGCGGAGAAGGAGAAGTTCTTGCCCCCCTTCACCACCTTCGTGACGCGGCCGACGTAGATGACCTGGTCCTTGAACTCGCTGGAGGCCTCGGGGGCCGCCTGGGCGTCGCGCTTCTCGCGCTGATCCTTGTTTTCGTAAGCCATGGCGCGCCCCTTAGAACTGGAGCCCGGCTTCGCGGGCGGAATCGGCGAGCGCTTTCACGCGGCCATGATAGAGGTAGCCGTTGCGGTCGAAGACCACCGCCTTGATGCCCTTCTCGATGAGACGGGCGGCGACGGCGGCACCGACGGCCTTGGCGGCATCGATGTTGGCACCGTTCTTGAGCTTCTCGCGCAGGTCCTTCTCCAGGGAGGAGGCGGAAGCCAGCGTGACACCCTTGGTGTCGTCGACGGCCTGCACGTAGATGCGCTTGAGGCTCTTGAAGATGGTGAGACGGGGACGCTCGGGGGTGCCGTCGACGCGGCCGCGGATGCGGGCCTTCGTCTTCTGGCGACGGATCTGGAGATCGTTGGCCATGGTTTCCCCTTACTTTCCGGTCTTGCCGGCCTTGCGGCGGATGACTTCGCCGGTGTACTGGACACCCTTGCCCTTATAGGGCTCGGGCTTGCGGAACTTCCGGATGTCGGCGGCCACCTGGCCCACGAGCTGGCGATCGAAGCCGGTCACCACGACGTGGGTCGGGGTGGTGGTCTCGATCTTGATGCCGGCGGGGGCTTCGTAATGGATGGGGTGGCTGTAGCCGAGGCTCAGCACGAGCTTGCCACCCTCGACAGCGGCCTTGTAGCCGACGCCGACGATGTCGAGTTCCTTCTTCCATCCGTCCACCACGCCGGTGACGGCGTTCTGGAGGAGGGCACGGGTGAGGCCGTGGAAGGCGCGGGTCTGCGGCTGGTCGTCAGCACGCAGGAGGTTGACGGAGTCGGCCTGGATGTCGAGGGTGATCCCGGCGGGGATGGGGCAGATGAGCTTGCCCTTGGCGCCCTCGACGACGGCCTCAGCCCCGTTGACGGACACTTTGACGCCCTTGGGCAGTGTCACGGGCTTCTTTCCGATTCGAGACATGGTTGATTCCTTAGATGAGGGCCGGTAGGCCCATTTCAGGAGGTTGGACTACCACACGGTGGCGAGGATCTCGCCGCCGACGTTCTGCTTCTTGGCGTCCTTGCCCGACAGGATGCCCTGGGGGGTGGACAGGATGGTGATGCCGAGGCCGCCGTTGACCTCGGGGATCTCCTTCACGCCGGCGTAGACACGCAGGCCGGGCTTGGAGATGCGCCGGAGGCCGTGGATGACGTTCTCCTTCTCCTTGACGTACTTGAGGTTGAGGATCAGGTAGTTCCGGCCCTCGTGCTCAACGGTCTTGAAGGAGTGGATGTAGCCCTCCTGCTTCAGGATGCCGCTGATGCGCTCCTTGATCTTGGAGGCGGGCACCACGACGGCATCGTGGCCGGCCTGGATGCCGTTGCGGATGCGGGTGAGGTAATCGGCAATGGGATCGGTGAACATGTCGATCGCTCCTCTTTACCAGCTGGCCTTCTGCACGCCGGGCAGCTCACCCTGGAGGGCGAACTTGCGGAAGCAGATGCGGCAGAGCTGGAACTTGCGCATGAAGCCGCGGGGACGCCCACAGCACTTGCAGCGGTTGCGGTGCTGCGTGCTGAACTTCGGCTTGACGCTGTCCTTGTGGATCTTGCAGGTACTGGCCATGGGTTCTCCTGACTACTTGCGGAAGGGCATTCCGAGGTGCGCCAGGAGCGCCCGGGCCTCGGCGTCGGTGGGGGCGGAGGTCACGAAGGTGATGTTCATGCCCTTCTGCTTGTCCACCTTGGAGAAGTCGATTTCGTGGAAGATCAGCTGATCCTTGAGCCCGAGGGTGTAGTTGCCGCGACCATCGAAGGAGCGGGTGGGCACACCACGGAAGTCGCGAACGCGGGGGAGGCTCAGGGAGACCAGCCGGTCGAAGAACTCCCACATGCGGGGGCCGCGCAGAGTCACCATGCAGGCGATGGGCATGCCCTCGCGCAGCTTGAACTGGGCGACGCTCTTCTTGGCCTTGCGCACGATGGCCTTCTGGCCGGCGATGGCGGTGAGCTCCTCGACGGCGGTGTCGAGGATCTTGATGTTCTGGATGGCGTCGCCCACGCCCATATTGATCACGATCTTCTCAAGCTGCGGCACCTGCATGGCGCTGGTGTAGCCGAACTCGGACTTGAGCTTGGGGACGACGTCCTTGACGTAGCGGGACTTGACCCGCGGCTCCTGGGGAGCACTCATTTTTTCCTCCATTTCCGTGGGACTCAGAGCGTGTCCCAGGGGTTCGGGAGCGCGATGGGGCTTGGACACCTTCAGAAAGGGCCGTTTCCCATCGGGGTTGGAAGGAGGGCCCGCCGGTGGGCGGACCCGAAAACACCACTGTCTCAGAAATGAGGCAGTGGCTCAAGCACGAATGTGCGATCCCGGGCCCCGGCCGGTCAAGCCCCGGGGGGGCCGGACCCGGGCCGGACCGGCCGGGGCCCCGTCGGGATCCAAATCAGGCAGGGCGCTTGCGGGTGCCCTTGCCGGTCTTGGCATCGAAGAAGGCGACGTTGGAGGCGTGGATGGGGGCCTCCTTCTCCTGGAAGCCGCCCTGCTCCCCGGTCTGGGGGTTGGGGCGCTTGGCCTTCTTGGCGACGTTCACGCCGGCCACCGTCACCTTGTTGGTGGTGGGGCTGGTCTTGAGGATCTCGCCGGTCTTGCCCTTGTCCTTGCCGGTGATGACGAGGACCTGGTCACCCTTCTTGAACTTCATCTTGTTCATCAGATCACCTCAGGGGCCAGGGACACGATCTTCATGTACTTGCGCTCGCGGAGTTCGCGGGCGACAGGACCGAAGACGCGGGTGCCGACGGGCTCGCCATCCTTCTTGATGATGACGGCGGCGTTCTCGTCGAAGCGGATGTAGGAACCGTCCTTGCGGCGGTAGGCCTTGCGCTGGCGGACGATGACCGCCTGCACGACGGCCTTCTTCTTGACGGTGCCACCGGGGATCGCTTCCTTCACGGAGGCGGTGATGACGTCACCGAGCTGGGCGGTCTTGCCCACACCGCCGCCGAGGGGCAGGATGCAGCAGATCTTCTTGGCGCCCGAGTTGTCGGCGACGGTAAGCATGCTTCCCATCTGGATCATGGTCGCTCCCTACTCGCCGGCCTTCTGGACGATCTCGAGGACCACCCAGCGCTTGTTCTTGGACATGGGACGGCCTTCGACGATCTTCACCAGGTCGCCGATGTTGCAGGCGTTGGTCTCGTCGTGGGCCATGTACTTCTTGGAGTTCTTCACGGTGCGGTTGTAGACGGGATGCTGGAACTTGCGCTCCACCATCACCACCACGGTCTTATCGGCCTTGTTGGAGACCACGACACCGTTGCGGATCATCTTGTTTTCAAGGGACATGGTCGCTCCTCA
>CAZVKM010000283.1:0-3468 GCA_964627685.1 uncultured Solibacteraceae bacterium
CGCCGCTCACCGGGGGGGTGCACCCCACCGCCGAGGCCCGGGTGGCCCTCTCGGCCCCCATCTGGATCAGCTGCCTGCCGGTGCAGGCCAGCGCCGGGGCCTGGCGTGACCTCCTCGCCGAAGCACCCCACCGGCCCTCCCTCCTCCTCCACAGCTCCAAGGGCCTGCTGTCGCACACCCACCAGACGGTGAGCCAGGCCCTCGGGCCGCTGCTGGACCTGCCCGTGGGCACGCTCTCGGGCCCTACGTTCGCAGATGAGGTGGCCACGGGGTTGCCCGCAGCCCTGGTGCTGGCCGTGCCCGAGGCCCTCACGGACTACCAAGCCATGCTGCTCCAGAAGTCCCTGGCCACGGAGCGCCTGAGGCTCTACCTGAGCCGGGACGTGGTGGGCGTGGAGCTCTGCGGCGCCCTGAAGAACGTCCTCGCCATCGCCGCCGGCCTCGTGGAGGAGCTCGGTCTGGGGCACAACGCCCGGGCCGCGCTCATCACCCGGGGGCTGGCTGAGATGGCCCGCCTCGTGGAGGCGCGGGGCGGGCGTCCCGAGACGGTCATGGGGCTGGCCGGCATGGGCGACCTCATGCTCACCGCCACCGGACCCCAGAGCCGGAACCGACGCCTGGGGGCCGCGCTCGCCAAGGGACTCACCTTGGCCGAGGCCATCGACACCCTCGGCGGCCAGGTGGCCGAAGGCGTCCCCACCACCCGGGCCGCCCTGGACCTGGGGAAGGAGGCGGGCGTGGACCTGCCCATCACCGAGGCGGTGGCCCGCCTGCTGGATGGCGACAGCCCCGCCTCCGCCGTGGATCGCCTGATGAACCGGAACCTGAAGCGCGAGTAGGGCCAAGCCCCAAAGGATCCCGGCCCCCGGGTGGGGACGGGATCCCTAGGGGCCCGATGGGAACCGGGACAGAATGGGGGCATGAGCGCCCCCTTCCGCTTCCGCATCCTGGCCCATGGTCCCGCCGGCTCTCCGACGAGGGAGGCCTTCGAGCCCTCCGAGCCCGCGCCGGGGTGGGTCCGAGTGGCCGTGAAGGCCATGGCCCTGAACCACCTGGACCACCCGCGGGATCGAGGGGGTGAAGCTGCCCCTCCCCCTCACCCCGGGCTGCGATGGGGCCGGGGTGATCGACGCGGTGGGGCCGGGGACCCTGCTGCCCGCCGGGCTCGCGGAAGGAAGCTCGGTCTTCATCGCACCCGGCCTCAGCTGCGGGGTCTGCGCCGCCTGCCTGCGCGGGGATGACATGCGGTGTGCGGCCTACCGGGTGATGGGGCACGCCTGCGACGGCACCGCGGCCACCCACGTCCAGGTGCCCGCGGCCAACCTGCTCCCGATCCCGGGCAATTGGAGCTTCGAGCAGGCCGCGGCCTTCCCCCTGGTCTTCCTCACGGCCTGGGAGATGATCGTGCACAAGGCCCGGCTGCAGCCCGGGGAGACGGTGCTCGTCTGGGGGGGCGGCAGCGGCGTGGGCACCGCCGCCCTGCAGATCGTGAAGTTCCTTGGCGGACGAGGCCTCGCGGTGGTCGGGGATCCGGGCAAGGCCATGCGGTGCTGGGAGCTCGGCGCGGAACACGTCATCGTCCGGACCACCGAGGATGTGGAGCGGAAGGTGCGCGACCTCACGGGCAAGCGGGGCGTGGACATCGTCTTCGAACACACCGGGGCGGCCACCTGGCCCACCTCCATGGCGGTGGTGGCCCGGGGCGGGCGCATCGTCACCTGCGGCACCACCGTGGGGCATGAGACCCCCCTGAACCTCCGGATGCTCTTCGCCAAGCAGCTCCAGCTGCTGGGGTCCTACATGGGCCGCAGGGAGCACCTCTGGACCCTGCTCGGCCACCTCCAGCGGAACCCTTCGAACCCGCCCTTCTTCCCCGTGATCGACCGGACCTTCGACCTGTCCGACTACCCGGAGGCCCAGCGCCACCTGGAGGCGGGCAAGGGGTTCGGCAAGGTGGTGTGCCGGGTGTGAACGGCCGCCTGCTCCGCATCCTGGGGACCGGGTTCGGCCTGGCCGTGATCTTCGGGGCCACCGTGGGAGGGGAGATCCTGCGTCTCCCCGGGGGGGTGGCCCGCCTGCTTCCCAGGCTCGACCACCAGCTCCTGGCCTGGGGGCTGGGCGGCCTCTACGCCCTGCTTTGTGCGAGCCTCTTCGCGGAGCTCGCCACCCGTGTTCCGCGCAGCGGGGGGCTGACCGCGTTCGCGGGGGAGGGGCTCGGCCCCTTCGCGGGGTTCCTGGTGGGGTGGGGGGACTTCCTCGCCAGCGCCTTCACCGTGGGGGCCTATGGGCTCCTGGCGGGGACCCTCCTCGCCGAGCGCCTTCCGGGGCCCCCCCGCGCCTGGGCGGCCGTGACCATCCTCGGGGTGGGGGTGGCCCAGTGGCCCCGCATGCGCTGGGCGGCGTGGGTGCAGGACGCCACCAGCCTGCTCAAGGGCCTGCTGCTTGCGGCCCTGGCCCTGGGGGGACTCTGGATCGCACCCTCCCTGCCGGAGGTGGGGATCCCGCCCCGGCCGGGGCTGCTCGCGGGGGTCGCCGCCCTCCAGCTGGTGGTCTTCGCCTACGACAACTATTACGGGGCCGTCTACTTCGGTGAGGAATACACGGAGCCGGGGCGGCAGCTGCCGCGGAGCCTCCTCGGGGGCACGACCCTTGTGCTGGGGATCTACCTCCTCCTGGCCTGGGGGATGGGGCGGGGCCTGGACCTCCACACCCTGACCACCTCGGAGCTGCCCGGGGCGGACCTGGCTGGCCGGCTGCTCGGCCCCGGAGGGGCCCGGGCGGTCTGGGGCCTGATGCTCCTGTCCCTGCTTTCGGGGATGAACGCCACGCTGCTCATCGCGAGCCGGATCCTGCTGGCCCTGGGCCGGGAGGGCGAAGCTTGGGCGGGGGCCACGACGGTCAATGCAGGGGGGACCCCGGTGACCGGTCTGCTCTGGGCCCTGGGCCTCGCCCTGGCCGGCCTGGCCCTCCCCTCCTTCGAGACGGCCATCGCCTTCATGAGCCCCTTCGTCCTGGTGAACTACGGGCTCTGCTTCCTCGCCCTGCTCCGGCTCCGGAGCGGGGCCGCCTCCCCGGCCCCCTTCCACGCGCCGGGCCTCCCCGCCACGGGGCTCCTGGCGATCCTCGTCTCCCTCACCCTGCTGGTCGGCGGGATCCTCGCCTCCCCGGCCCTGAGCGGGAGCGCCCTGGCCCTGATGGCGATGGCCTGGCCGCTGCACTGGAGCCTGGGAAGATCCCGATCTTCCTGATAGACTGGCCCGTTCGACTCTGGAGCCCCCATGAAGGTCCTCATCCTTGGCGTCAACGGCTTCATCGGTTCCCACCTGGTGGGCCGCATCCTCCGGGACACCACCTGGGAGGTCTACGGCATGGACCTCGGCTCCCACAAGGTGACGGAGCACATGGGCCATGACCGCTTCCACTTCGTGGAGGGCGACATCACCATCTCCAAGGAGTGGATCGAGTACC
>CAZVKM010000284.1:0-3435 GCA_964627685.1 uncultured Solibacteraceae bacterium
GAGCTCCGGGTCCGCTACGCCGAAACCGATCAGATGGGCATCGTCCACCACGCCAACTACGTGGTGTGGCTCGAGCTCGGCCGCAGCGACTGGATGCGGGCGCGGGGGAAGGGCTATGCGGAGATCGAGGCCGCGGGCTTCCGGCTGGTGGTGAACGCGGTGCAGGTGCACTACCGCGCCCCGGCGCACTACGACGAGCTCGTGCAGGTCCACACCCGCCTCAAGGAGGCCGGGCGCCGGAAGGTGGTGTTCGGCTACGTGGTCACCCGGGGGGCGCAGAAGCTCGCGGAGGGCGAGAGCGTGCATCTGGTGGCCGACGGCCAGGGCCGCGCGGCCGTGCTGCCGGAGGCGCTGCTCACGCTGATCCGAGGTGAAGCGCCGTGATGCCCGCGACGGCTTCCATGAGCTGGAGGCGGTAGGGCGGGAAGGCCGAGGGCTGGAAGCTCTGGAAGGCCATCACCCCGGCGGCGCGACCGTCCCGGCCCCAGAGGGGCACGCCGAACCAGCTCTGGTTCATGAGCCCGGTGGTGAGCTCGGATTCACTGAGCACCATGCCCTCGGCCATGCAGGCCTCCTTCGAGTCCAGGTAGAGGGCATGCCCCCGCTCCAGGACCCGGCCCGTGAGCCCCGGGCGGCCGGACAGGGGGCGGCCCTCCCGTTCCCGGACCCGTCCCGCCTCGAAGAAATAGGGGAAGAGCAGCTCGTCCTTCGCCCAGTCCACCCGGGCTAGGTAGAGGGAGGAGATCTCGAAGGGCCGGGCGCACCGGAGCCGCACGGACTCCCCCGCCTCCGCCCAGCCCATGCCCGGCCGGAAGCTGGCCAGGAGCCCGCTGATGAAGGCGCCCTCCTCGAGCACCTGGGCGCCGAGCTCCCCCAGGGTCTGCCGCTTCTGCTGGAGCTCCGCCATCCGGGAGAGGATCTTTCCGATCTCCACCTCGGCGGGGAGGGGCTTCGGCCGGCTCACGGGACCCCCGCCAGGGCCAGGAGCCGGGCCACCCGGACCAGCATCTCCCGCCGACGCGGGGAGAGCCCATCCACGGGAGCCACCTGGAAGGCCACCAGGCCGAAGGGACGCCCCCCGTCCACCGTCTCCAGGCCCAGGGGCACTCCGAACCAGGTCTGGGGGATGAGGCCCGTGGCCGCCTCGGCCTTGCTGAGGATCGCCCCCAGGGCGATGCCCTCCGGATCCAGGGAGCGGATGTAGAGGGGCTCCCGACGCTCCATGGCCAGGCCGGTCAGCCCCTTGTTCTCCGAGTAGATCTCCACCGGGTGCCGCCGGAGGCGTCCACCTTCGAGGAACACGGGGAAGGACAGGCAGTTGCGGTTCCAGTCCACCTGGGCCACGAAGAAGGTGGGCATGTCCAGGGCGGGTCCCAGGATCTTGAGCACCAGCTCCCCTGCTTCCTGGAGCCCCATGCCCGGCCTGAGGTTCTGGGCCACCTCCAGCAGCAGGCGGTGGTCCAGCTCGGAGGCCGCCAGGGCCCGTTCGGCCTCCCGGGTGGCCTCCCTCAACTGGGCCTCCTGGGCCCGGAGCCCCGGCAGCTTGGGGTCTTCCGGGGGACCGTCGAGGCCCAGCCAGGTACGCAGGCCCATCAGCGTTCCAGGCTTGGGGAAACGGGCTGGGGATGCTTCGATAGAGCCATGGCTTCGCTCCGGATCCTTTCTCTGTTCAACACCCTCACCCGAAGGGTGGCTCCGGTGCAACCCCTGGAGCCCGGGGTGGTCCGCATGTACAACTGCGGTCCCACGGTCTACAACTTCGCCCACATCGGAAATCTCCGAACCTTCCTCTTCCAGGACCTGCTTCGCCGCACCTTCGAGGCCAGCGGGTACGAGGTGAAGTTCTGCATGAACATCACCGACGTTGAAGACAAGATCATCCGGGATTCCCAGAAGGACCTGCCCGCGGACGCCTCCAACGACCAGCGCCTCGCCGCCATGAAGGCCCTGACGGAGCGCTTCACCACCTTCTTCCTGGAGGACCTCGGGCGCATCGGCATCCAGCCCCCCACCTTCATGCCCCGGGCCACGGACTACATCGGGGGCATGATCGACATGGTGAAGACCCTGGTGGACAAGGGCCACGCCTACGCCCGGGAAGGCAGCGTCTACTACCGCATCGCCTCGCTGCCCCACTACGGCGACCTGGCCCACCTCGACCGGGAGGGCATGCAGGTGGGCGTGAGCGTGGACGTGGACGAGTACGAGAAGGACTCCGCCCAGGACTTCGTGCTCTGGAAGGCCACCAAGCCCGGGGAGCCCGCCTGGGACAGCCCCTGGGGACCCGGCCGGCCGGGCTGGCACATCGAGTGCTCCGTCATGGGGATCGACTGCCTCGGGGAGCGCATGGACATCCACACGGGTGGGGTGGATCTCATCTTCCCCCACCACACCAACGAGATCGCCCAGAGCGAGGGCTGCCTCGGCCACACCTGGGTGAATCACTGGTGCCACGGGGAGTTCCTCATGGTGGAAGGCCAGAAGATGAGCAAGTCCCTCGGGAACTTCTTCACCCTCCGGGACCTCATGGCCAAGGGGGTGGACCCCACGGTCTTCCGTTACGCCATCCAGAGCAACCACTACCGGAAGGTGCTCAACTTCAGCTTCGACGGGCTCAAGGCCGCCGAGGCCTCGCTCTCCCGGATCCGCGCCTTCCGCCGCCGCATGGCGGGAAGCGGTGAGCAGGCCGGCCAGGGGGAGTGGAAGGAGGCCCTGGATCCCATGGCCCGCCTCGACCAGGCCCGGGAGCAGTTCTGGGCCGCCATGGCCGACGACCTCAACACCCCGGAGGCCCTGGCCGCCCTGTTCACCCTGGTGACGGACCTGAACGCCCAGGATGACCGCATCGCCCTCACCGCCCCCGAGCGTCAGGCGGTGCTCGCCTTCCTGGACGAGACCCACCGCATCTTCGGCGGGTGGCCCCAGGAGGACGAGGCGCTGCCTCCGGAGATCGAGGCCCTCGTGGCCGAGCGGAAGGCCGCCCGGGCCGCCAAGCAGTGGGCCGAGAGCGACCGACTGAGGGACCTCCTCAAGGCCAAGGGCTTCCTCGTGGAGGACCGCAAGGACGGCAGCGTCCTGGTGCGACGGGCCTGAGGCGCCACCCCTCTCGCTTACCTGACAGGGGGTTCCGGCCGATGAGGTCCGGATCATGGCTGACGCCCCGCTCCCTCCGGTGGATCCGGCCCTCCTCCAGGCCGCCTTCCACGCCCTGCCCTCCGGCATGACCCTCACGGATCTGGAGGGCCGCTACCTCCAGGCCAGCCCGGCCTTCTGCCGGATGGTGGGATACACCGAGCCGGAGCTGAGGGACCTGACCATCCAGGCCATCACCCACCCGGAGGACTGGCAACGGCAGCTCCGCTTCGTGATCGAGCTGAAGGCCGGCACCCGCCCCCAGTTCCAGATGGAGAAGCGCTTCCTCAGGAAGGATGGCGA
>CAZVKM010000285.1:0-3410 GCA_964627685.1 uncultured Solibacteraceae bacterium
AGGGCGCCATGCGCGTGCCCTTCTACCACCGCAACATCGACTACGACGAGGTGCTCTTCTACTCCAAGGGCCACTTCTTCAGTCGCGACGGCATCGGGCAGGGCATGATCACGTGGCATCCCATCGGCATCCACCATGGGCCGCATCCCAAGGCGATCCCCAAGAGCCGTGAAAAGGAGCGCACCGACGAGGTGGCGGTGATGGTCGACACCTACCGGTACCTCAAGGCCACCCCGGCCGCGGGGCTGGTGGAGAACCTGGCCTACTGGGCCAGCTGGAAGTGAACCCCTTCCCGGGAGGAACCCTCATGATCTGGACCGTCCGCATCGTCCGCAGCCTCCTGGGGCTGCTGTTTCTCTTCGCCTCGGTGACCTACCTCTTCCACCTGATCACCCCGCCGCCTCCGGTGGGGGCCATGAAGGTCTTCGACGACGGGATGCGGATCAGCCGGTACATGCTGCCCACGGTGAAGGCCCTGGAGCTGCTCTGTGGCCTCGCCCTGCTCTCGGGACGTTTCGTGCCCCTGGCCCTGGTGGTGCTCGCGCCCATCGTGGTGAACATCGTGGGGGTGCATCTCGTCCTGGCCCCGGAGGGCTTGCCCGTGGCGGGCTTCGTCCTGCTGGCCACGCTCTTCCTGGCCTGGCATCACCGGAGCGCCTACCTTCCGCTCCTCCGGCCCTGAACCGGAGCGGTGATCCGCCCGGCAGGGCGCCCGTGAGCCGGCCCCCGTCCACCACCAGCACCCCGTTCACCGCCACGAAGGGCATGCCCTCGCTGTACTGGTTGGGCTGCTCGAAGGTGGCGCGGCTGCCCACGGTGGCGGGGTCGAAGCAGACGAGGTCGGCCCAGAAGCCCTCCTTGAGCAGGCCCCGCTCCTTGAGGCCCGCGGCCTGGGCGGGGAACGAGGTCATCTTGCGGATGGCCTCCTCCAGCCGCAGCACACCTTGCTCCCGCACGTAGTGGCCGAGGATGCGGGTGGCGGAGCCCCAGCCCCGGGGGTGGGAGGTCTCCCTGGAGAAGGGGCCGTCGGTGGCCTTCGCCGGGGAATCCGTGCAGAAGGCCACCAGGGGGTGGGCCAGAGCGGTGCGGACGTCGCCTTCATCCATGATGGCGATGATGCAGCCGACATGGGCGCCATCCTGGAGGATCAGGTCCAGGGCCACGTCGCGGGGATCCTTCCCTTCGGTGCGGCCGATCTCGGCCAACGTGCGCCCCTCGTAGCGCTTGAGCGTGGGGTTGAGCACCCCGGCCACCATGACCCCCTCGGCCCCGCCGGCGCCGAGCCACTGGTTCTCCCAGGTCCCCGTCCCGGTGGCCATGTCGGCCTTCACCCGGGCCCGGAGCGCCGGATCCGCCAAGCGACGGAGCAGGGGCTCACGGCCGCCTTCGCGCACCCAGGGGGCAGGCAGGCGTCCATGGGGTTGGCGGCCCGGGACCAGGGGTATTGGTTCGCGCTGACGTCGAGCCCCTGGGCCCGGGCGGCCTCGAAGCGCCGCAGCACCTCGGCCATCCGGCCGAACTGCGGGCGGTAGGCGGTCTTCAGGTGCCACACCTGGGTGCGGATCCCGGCCTCCCGGGCGACGCGGAAGGCCTCGTCGAGGCTCGCGTCGAGCCGGGCCGACTCGGAACGCTGGTGGGTGAAGTAGGCGCCGCCGTAGCGCGCGGCCACCTTGGCGAGGGCGATGAGCTCGTCAGTGGAGCTGTAGAGGTTGGGGATGTACTGCAGGGAGGAGGAAACCCCCAGGGCCCCGTCGCGCATGGCCTCGTCGGCGAGCGCCTCCATGCGGCGGAGCTCCTCGGGCGTGGCGGGGCGGTCGGATTCCCCGACCACCAGGGCGCGCAGGGATCCGGAGCCCACGAAGGTTCCCAGGTTGAGGGCCGTGCCCCGGCGCTCCAGGGTCCGGAAGTACTCGGCGAGGGAGTGCCAGTCGGGCTTGAGGCCATAGGCGTCGAAGAAGGCCTTCCCCTCGGCGAGGAGGCGGTCGTCCACCGGTGCGGCGCTGTCCCCCTCCCCGGTCACCTCGGTGGTGATGCCCTGGGTGATCTTGGAGGCCCCCCGGGGGTCCACCAGGAGGTTGAGCTCGCTCTGCCCCAGGAGGTCGATGAAGCCGGGGGCCACCACCAGCCCCGAGGCGTCGATCACGCGCCTGGCCGGGCGCCCGGTCAAGGTCCCCACCGCCGCGATGCGGCCTCCTCGCACCCCGACGTCCGCGCGGAACCAGGGCGCGCCGGTGCCATCCACCACCCGGCCCCCCCGGAGGAGCAGGTCGAAGGGGACCTCCTGGCCCACCAGGGCCGAGGCGCACAGCAGCAGGAGGCTCAACAGCCGGGACATGGGGGCTCCTGGGGGGTCGCCGTTACAATACACCCATGGGCCTTTGGCATTGGATCTCGCAGCTCAAACTCGGCATGGCCGGCTTCCCCTGGGAGAAGCTGGAGCGACTGGGGCTGGTGCTCCTCACCTGCGTGGTGATCCTCTGGGGCGTGAGCGTGGCCGCCAAGGCGGTCCGCCGGGCGGTGGACGATGGCGATGATAACGTCACCACCGAGGCGGAGCGCCGGGCGGAGACCCTGGGCTCCGTGCTCAACAACGCGGCGCGGGTGGTGGTGGGCGTCTTCTTCGTGCTCTCGACGCTCTCGGAGTTCGGGGTGAACATCGGCCCGCTCCTCGCGGGCGCCTCCGTGGCCGGCGTGGCCCTGGGCTTTGGCTCCCAGGCCCTGGTGAAGGACGTGATCAGCGGCTTCTTCATGCTCATGGAGAACGCCTACGGCGTCGGCGACATCATCAGCGTGGACGAGAAGCACGTGGGCACCGTGGAGCGCCTCACCCTGCGCGTCACCCAGCTCCGGGACAGCGAGGGCAAGGCCCACTTCCTGCCCAACGGCTCCATCACCCGGGTGGTGGTGCTGAGCAAGGAGTTCGCCCGCGCCCTGGTGGACGTGGAGGTGAGCTACGACGCGGACCCCGAGAAGGTCTTCGAAGTGCTCCGGGCCATCGGCAAGGCCCTCCTGGCGGACCTTCCGGACGTGGTGCTGGAGCCCACGGAGGTGAAGGGGGTGGAGGTCCTCGGGGCCAACGGATTCACCGTGCGGACCCTCACGAAGGTGGCGCCGGGCAAGCAGTGGGAGGTGGCGAGGGAGCTCCGGAAGCGGATCCTCCTGGGCTTCCGCATGGCGGGGCTGGAGATCCCCTTCCCCCAGCGGGTGCTCCATCACCGGGGGGCATCCCAGCCCTGAGGGGGGCGAGGGGCCCCGCGCAGCCTCCTGGGGCGAGGTGCACGGAATTAACCGCCAATTGTGACGCCCGCATGACGGTCCTGCGCCACCCTGGAAGGGTCCCCTGCAAGGGTGGACGGGCCGGAAGGGAAGAGCGGAAAGCCCCACGGCGGGCGGAGGGTCGGAAGGCCCTC
>CAZVKM010000286.1:0-3408 GCA_964627685.1 uncultured Solibacteraceae bacterium
CCTGGAGGACGTTCTCGTGGGCTGCGCCATGCCCGAGGGCGAGCAGGGCATGAACATGGCCCGCCTCATCAGCTTCAAGGCCGGCCTGCCCATCACCGCCGCCGCCGCCACCATGAACCGCTTCTGCGGCTCCAGCCAGGAGACGGTGCTCATGGCCCAGCGCGCCATCCAGACGGGCGTCGGCACCCTCTACCTCGCGGGCGGCGTGGAGAGCATGAGCAAGGTGCCCATGATGGGCTTCAACCCCTCCGTGGATCCCGAGCTCACGGCCACCTTCCCCGAGGCCTACTGCGGCATGGGCGTCACCGCGGAGAACCTGGCCGCGGACTACAAGATCACTCGCAAGGAGCAGGACGAGTTCGCCTTCAACAGCCACCAGAAGGCCGCGGCCGCCTGGGCCTCCGGCAAGTTCGCGAAGGAGGTGGTGACCTTCGAGACCAAGGGCCTCGATGGGAAGCTGGTCACCCTGAGCCAGGATGAGTGCGTGCGCGCCGACACCTCCATCGAGAAGCTCGGGGAGCTCAAGGCCGCGTTCATCAAGGATGGCAGCGTGACCGCCGGCAACAGCTCGCCCATCACCGATGGCGCCGCCTTCCTCGTGATCATGGAGGAGGAGGCCGCCAAGGCCCTGGGCCTCAAGCCCCGCGCCCGCATCCTGCAGGGCGCCGTGGCCGGCTGCGCCCCCGATCGCATGGGCATCGGTCCCGTGCCCGCCACCAAGAAGGTGCTGGAGCGCCTGGGCCTCACCCTCGATCAGATCGACGCCGTGGAGCTCAACGAAGCCTTCGCCGCCCAGAGCCTCGCCGTGATCCGCGAGGGCAAGTTCGATCCCGCCAAGGTGAACGCCTGGGGTGGGGCCGTGGCCCTGGGCCACCCCCTGGGCTCCAGCGGCGCCCGCATCATCACCACCCTCCTGAACCGGCTCGAGACGGATGGCGGCAAGTACGGCCTCGCCACCATGTGCATCGGCGGCGGGCAGGGCATCGCCTCCGTCATCGAGAAGCTCTAAGCCAACCACCAGGACCAGGACACAGACGGAGGTTGGAGATGGAGATCAAAAAGGTAGCGGTGCTGGGCTCCGGGGTCATGGGCTCCGGGATCGCGGCGCACTGCGCGTCCGCGGGTCTGCAGGTGGAGCTGCTCGACATCGTCATTGATGACGCGGCGCCCGACAAGCTGGCGGAGGGCGCCCTGGCGGGGCTGAAGAAGAGCAAGCCTGCGCTGATGATGCACGAGTCCCACCTGAAGAAGGTCCGCACGGGGAACCTGCGGGACCACCTGGACCGCCTCAAGGAGTGCGACTGGGTGGTGGAGGTGGTGAAGGAGGACCTGAAGATCAAGCAGGCCCTCTACGAGCGCCTGGAGACCGTGCTGAAGCCCGGCGCCTGGGTGAGCTCCAACACCTCGGGCATCCCCCTCAAGCTGCTGGTGGAGGGCCGCTCCGCCGCTTTCCGCAGCCGCTTCGTCATCACCCACTTCTTCAACCCCGTGCGCTACCTGCGCCTCCTGGAGTTCGTGAAGGGGCCCGAGGTGGCCGAAGGCGAAGCTGCGGCCTTCCGCGACTGGCTGGAGGTGAGCCTGGGCAAGGAGGTGGTCCCCGCCTTCGACAGCCCCACCTTCATCGGCAACCGCATCGGCATCCACGGGATCATGAGCGTGCTGCACCTGGCCCTGAAGGAGAACATCCCCTTCGAGGTCATCGACTCCGTGCTGGGCGACGCTGCGGCCCGGGCCAAGAGCGCCTCCTTCCGCACCGCGGACCTGGCGGGCGTGGACATCATGGCCGCCACGGCCAAGAACGTGTACGACCTCTGCCCGAACGATGAGGTGCGCGACACCTTCAAGTTCCCCGAGTTCCTCCAGTGGATGCTCGACAACAAGTACCTGGGGAACAAGACCAAGCAGGGCTTCTTCAAGAAGGACAAGGGCCCCGACGGCAAGAAGCTCTTCCTGCGCCTGGACCCCGCCACCAAGACCTACGTCGCTCAGGAAAAGAAAGATTGGCCGATCCTCAAGGAGCTCAAGGGCATCGATGAGCCCGTGGAGCGGGTGCGCGCCCTCTTCACCTCCGACAGCGAAGCGGGCCGCCTGGCCTGGCGCTGCGTGGCCGACAACCTCATCTACGCCGTGAACCGCCTCGGCGAGGTGACGGACCTGCCCCTGAACGTGGACCGCGCCATCCGCAACGGCTTCGCCTTCGAGCTGGGGCCCTTCGAGCTCTGGGACGCCCTGGGGGTGGATCGGGTCGTGGCCCGCCTGCGCTACGAGGAGCGGCCCGTGCCGGCCCTCGTCGAAAAGATGCTCGCCAAGGGCATCGCCAGCTTCTACCGCATGGAGCACGGCGTGCCCGTGGCCCAGCTGGACCCCGCCACCCTCACCATGGTTCCCGTGCTGGAGGACAAGCGGATCCTCATCCTCAAGCGGGAGGAGGGCCGCGGCAAGGTCATCGCGGAGAACAGCAGCGCCCAGCTCATCGACGTGGGCGACGACGTGGCCTGCCTCTCTTTCCGCACCAAGATGAACGCCCTGGACGACGGCATCGTGATGCTGATGGAAGACGCCGTCCAGAAGCACATCCCCGGCAAGTTCAAGGGCCTCATCGTGGGCAACCAGGGCAAGGTCTTCAGCGCCGGCGCCAACCTGGTGTTCGTGCTGAACGCCGCCCGGGACAAGCAGTTCGACCTCATCGAAGAAGCGGCCCGGCGCCTGCAGTACGCGGCCCGGGGCCTCACCTACGCCCCGTTCCCCACCGTGTCGGCCCCCTTCCAGCTGGTGCTGGGCGGAGGGTGCGAGGTGACCCTGGCGGCCCAGGCCACCGTGGGCTCCGCCGAGACCTACATGGGCCTCGTGGAGGTGGGCGTGGGCGTGATCCCCGCCGGCGGTGGCTGCCTCCAGATGCTCCTGCGCATGGAGGACGCCATGAAGGCCAAGGGCGAGCTGGGCCCCATGCCCAAGGTGAAGGCCGCCTTCCAGTTCATCGGCACGGCCCACGTGAACACCTCCTTCGACGAGGCGCAGCGCAACGGCTTCTTCCGCCGCACGGACACCCGCGTCATGAACCACGCCCACCTGCTGCACGAGGCCAAGCAGCGCGTGCTGGCCATGGCCGCGGACTTCAAGCCCGTGGAGCCCCGCACCTTCCGCCTGCCGGGCCTCGGCGGCGAGACGGCGCTGAAGCTGGCCGTGAAGGACTTCCAGCTCCAGGGCCTCGCCAGCGAGCACGACGCCATCATCATGGGCGAGCTGGCCCACGTGCTCTGCGGCGGCGATGTGAGCGTGGTCCAGGAGGTCACCGAGGAGCGCATCCTCGAGCTGGAGCGCCAGGCCTTCGCCCGCCTCTGCGGCTACGAGAAGACCCAGGCCCGCATGGACAGCATCCTCACCAAGGGCAAGCCCCTGCGGAACTAG
>CAZVKM010000287.1:0-3362 GCA_964627685.1 uncultured Solibacteraceae bacterium
GAGATGAACATCATCGGCGCATGGTTGAGGAAGCCCAGGTCGTGGCGGATCTTCTCCTCGAAGGCGAGCGTCGTGTAGGTGTCCTTGGGCACGAGGTCTTACTTGTTCACGACCAGGATCACCGCGGCCCCGGCCTCCTGGGCGTAGCCCGCCACCACCGCATCCTGGTGGGTGACGCCCTCCACGGCATCGATGAGGAGGAGGCTCACGTCCGCCCGGGCCATGGCCTGCTTGGCCTTCAGGATGGAGAGCTTCTCCGCGCCCTCGGTGGTCTTGCCCTTGCGGCGGATGCCCGCGGTGTCGATGAGCCGGAACACGCGCTCATCCTTGTGGAACACGGTGTCCACGGTGTCCCGGGTGGTGCCCGCCACCTCGCTCACCAGGCTCCGCTCGTAGCCGAGCAGCTTGTTGGTGAGGGAGCTCTTCCCCACATTCGGCCGTCCGATGAGGGCGAAGCGCAGCTCCTCCTCGGGCGCATGGGTCTCGGCCTCCTCGGGGGTGCGGTGGAAGGGAAGGCGTGTCCTGATGGCGTCCATCAGGCTCCCGATGCCCCGCCCGTGGGCGGCGCTGAGGCCCAGCACCTCGTCGAAGCCCAGCTCGAAGAAGGCACTGTCGGGCTCCCCGCCCTTCACGCCATCCATCTTGTTCACGGCCAGGATCAGGGGCTTGTTCTGCCGCCGGAGCCTGCGGGCGATCTCCTCATCCCCACCCGTGAGGCCCCCCTGGCCGTCCACGAGCAGGATCACCACATGGGCTTCCTTGAGCGCCTCCTCGGCCATGCGGGTGATGCCGGAGGTGATGACATCCTGGCCCTCGAAGTCCAGGCCCCCGGTGTCCACCAGCTCGAAGACCTCCCCTCCGATCGGGTTGCCGTCCTCGTCCTCCTCCTCCCCGGGCACGGTGACGCGGCCATAGCTGCGATCCCGGGTCATGCCGGGCAGGTCGTGGACCAGGGCCGCCTTCGTGCGGGTGAGGCGGTTGAAGAGGGTGGACTTGCCCACGTTGGGGCGTCCGCAGAGGGCGACGAGCGGCAGTTTCATCTCAATTCCACTGTACCCGCAGGAGGCAGGGTCTATGCTGCAGCAAGCATCCGAGGCCCCCATGTTCGTGCCGCCCGCCCTGTTCCTGCCCCTCCAGGACCCCGCCTCGGGGATGACCAGGGTGAACCCGGCCCAGCAGCCTGAGGCGGTCGTGCAGCGTCACGTGGAGGCCTACAACGCCCAGGACATGAACACGCTGATGGCCACCCTGGGGCTGGACGTGGTCTTCGGGGTCTTCCCGGGGAAGGTCATGGTCAAGGGCAAGGCGGACTGCGCCACGGCCCTCCGGCAGAGCTTCACCACCGCCCCATCCCAGCGCATGGAGGTCACCGAGCGCATGGTGGCCGGGAGCAAGGTGATCGACCACCTCTGGATCAAGGGAAGGCCGGATGGGCGCGTGACACGGGGGGTCCAGATCTACGAGGTGCAGGGGGGCGTGATCACCGCCATCTGGTTCCTGGCGGATTGAGGTCGGCCTGACGGGGCTCGAACGGGGTCCTTCGCCTGCGGCGAAGTCCTCGGTCCGACTGCGTCAGCTCCGCCCGTCCACTGGATGGCCTGAGTTGACGCCTCCATCGTCCTACTCGCGGGTCCGAGCCCTGTCAGCCCCGCCGCCCAATGAAAAACGCACCCTTGCGGGTGCGTTTTATTGGCGGGGCTGACGGGGCTCGAACCCGCGACCTTCGGCGTGACAGGCCGACACTCTAACCGACTGAGCTACAACCCCATGCTGTCACTTTTTCACCAGCGAACTGGTGGGCGATGACGGATTCGAACCGCCGACAGGCTGCGTGTAAGGCAGCTGCTCTACCGACTGAGCTAATCGCCCGCATCGCCAGAACATCAAGCATGCCATCGGATCCCTGAGGCGTCAAGCTGAAAACCTTCCGTTGAGGGGGGCGGATGGGGCTGGTAGGCTCGTAAGGTTTCCGTGCCCTGGGGCGAAGTGTGCCCCTGAGGCCTCCGTCTCGGGACCTCCGCCTCCGTCGGGCCCCGGGAAACCGAATGAAGCGCTTTTGGGAGCAAGTGTGGCAACCATGCTGGCAAACCTTCTGGCCCTGGACGGCGTCGGCGATCTGCTGAAGTCCCTTCCGGATCCGATGCGGCCCTACCCCGAGCAGATCCTCTTTGTGATCGTGCTCATTGCGGTGCTCACCCTGGTGCTGCGCAGCAGCTTCTTCAATCCGGTGATGGAGGTGGTGGACGACCGCGAGCGCCAGCTGAACGCGGGCTCCGACACCAAGGCCCAGGCCGCGGCCCTCGTGGCCTCCAAGCAGGCCGACTATGAAGCCCGCCTGAAGGACCTCCGGGCCCAGGCCGCGGCCCACCGCAAGTCCCTGGCCGAGGCCGCGGGGAAGGAACGGCAGGCCACCGTGGAGGCGGCACGCGCCCAGGCCACGGCCCAGCGCCTCGAGGCCACCGCGAAGCTCTCCTCCCAGCGTGAGGCGGCCAAGGCCGACCTCGTGGCGCAGGTGGATCAGCTGTCCGAGCGCATGGCCGACCAACTCCTCAAGCAGGCTTGATGATGATGCAGCGACGCTCCCCCATCTCCTCCCTCCCGGCGCTCCTCCTCGGGCTGGCTCTGGTGCTGTCCCCCGCCTCCCTGAAGGCCCAGACCCACCCGGCGCCCGCCGCGGAGCAGGGCCATGAGGCCCACCCCCAGGCCCCCCAGGCGCATGAGGCCGCCCCGCAGGCCCACGGCGCCGAGCACGGCGCTCCCGCCGAGGCGCACGGCGCCGCGCACGCCCCCGAGGGGCATGGATCCGAGGCCCACGGGGCCACGGCCGGCCACCACGGGGTGGATTGGAAGGAACTCGGATTCAAGTTCATCAACTTCGGCCTCTTCGTCGGCATCATCTGGTTCGCCGCCTCGGGGAAGGCCAAGACCGCCTTCGCCGCCCGCGCCAAGGAGCTGGAGGATCAGCTCCAGCAGGCCGCCCGCGACAAGGCCGAGGGCGAAGCCCAGATCGCCGCCCTGGAGTCCAAGATGAGCGGCCTGCAGGCCGAGCTCGACGGGATCCTGGACAAGGCCGCCAAGGACGCCGACGCCGAGAAGGCCCGCGTCATCGAGGCCGCCAAGGCCGAGGCTCAGGCCATCCTGGCCCAGGCCCAGCAGGACATCACCTTCGCCCAGAAGCAGGCCGAGCAGGAGCTCAAGGCCCTGGTCGCCCAGCTGGCCGTGGAGGGCGCCACCGCCCGCATCCAGGCCAAGCTGCAGGGCGCCACCGCCGGCGCCGCCATCGACAAGGCCATCACCCAGATCGGACACCAGGGAGCCGCCCAGTGAGCAGCCGCCTCATCGCCCGCCGCTACGCCAAGGCC
>CAZVKM010000288.1:0-3360 GCA_964627685.1 uncultured Solibacteraceae bacterium
ATGGGTCAGCCGTTGAATCCCCTCAGCAGGGGCCAGATCAGGCGGGTGGCCTCCCCCATGCGTTGGTAATCCAACCGCTCTGGGATGTCTCGGTCCGTGTGGTAGCGCGGATTCCGGAAGAAGGCGGTGTCCGTGAGCATGAGGGCGGGGAGCCCCTCCTTCCAGTAGGAGGCATGGTCCGAGAAGTCGATGCCCACAAGGGCGCTGGGGGCATTGATGGAGCGTAGGGGCAGGTCCGAGCCCCGCGCCATCAGGGCCTTCGCCTTCCGCACCTTCCAGGCATCCCCCCATCCACCCACGAGGGCCAGGAAGTTCCCCCGGGAGGGGTACAGGAGCTCCAGGCCCGGGAGGGGATAGTGCTGACTCCCTGGCGAATCCACGTAGGTGCCGAGCATCTCCAGGGACAACACCAGATCCACCGGCAGGCCCGAGGCCCTGAGCGCCTTCGCGTGGACGCGGCTGCCCATCTCCTCCGTGCGGAAGTGGGGGGGCTCCTCCAGGGTCCAGGCCACCAGTTCCACCGGGCGATCCGGCGGATGTTCCCCCAGGAGGCGCGCCAGCTCCAGGAGCACGGCCACGCCACTGGTGTTGTCGTCGGCGCCGGGCAGTCCGTGGCAGGTGTCGTAGTGGGCCCCGATCACCAAGAGGCCCTGACCCCCGGGCTGAGGTTCCGGCCCGAACCGTGCCACCACGTTGCAGACGGTCCTCCCCCGCACGGGGTAGGACTGGCGGGCCACCCGGGCCCCACAGCCCTTGAGGTTCCGTTCCAGGTACCCTGCCGCCGCTTCCAGCACCTCGGGATGGATCCATTCCCGCGAACCGAGCGCCGTGAGGGCCCGGACATGGGCTTCCAGGCGGACCGCCTCTCCGCCAGGGCCCGGCTGGCGCCGACCGGTCCAAAGGGGCTGGGTGGTGTAGGCCACGCCCAGACCCACGGGGAGAGCCACCATCCAAGCAGCCACGACCCGCGGCGAGGTGAGTCCGTCCTTGAGGTGTGTCAGCCAGGTCATGGTCCATCACACCAGCGTCGGCTCCGTGGATCCACCCCTGGGGATCCGACGGGGCTCTGAGGTCCTTCTCCCGTCGGTCCCCTCCGGTGGGACTTCAGCAGGCGGCGCTCAGGCAGGCGAGGCTCTCGCAGTTCTGGGTGCAATTCACCATGCTGTCCCCGCAGATGTCGACGGTGATCCCACCACAGCCGTTCTCGGTGCGGTAGCAGACCGTGCCTCGACGGGACATGTTCATGCCCCCGGCGACCTTGCCCAGGGGTTCGCCCTGGAGGAGTTGGAGGGTTTCCCTGCGGAGGGTGAGCTTCTTCATGGGGATTCCTTTCAGGTCCGGACCTCCGGCCCTTGGGTGAACCCGAAGTGTTCCCCTCCCCGGGCCGCCCCGCCAAAGGCTTCCGCCAGATGGCTCCGGATCTCCGCCCACCCGTACCATCCCCCCGCCCATCCAGGGCTGGAGGCCGATACAAGGGAGATCCGTCACACTGGGGGCATGCATGCCGACGGTCTATTCGTCCACGGCCCCTTGCGGGAGGGGGGCTCCCAGCACCGCTGGCTCCAACGCACCCACCCCGAGGGGACCTGCCGGGCCTGGGCCCCAGGCCGGCTCTTCCACCTCCCGGAGGCCGCCCAGGCGGCCCTGCTCCCCGGAGCGATCCCCCCCTCCCTTCCTCCTGGACCCGGATGGGTCACGGGGGAATTCGTGGGATATGGTGACGAGGCGGACCTCCTGTCCGCCCTGAGCGACCTGGAGGCCCTGGCCACCGAGGCGGGAGGCGAGGCCCGCCTGATCCCCGTCCTCCTCGAAGGCGGGGCCACCTACCTCGCCTGGGCCTGGGTGTTCCCCGTGGAACAGTGCAGCCGCCTCGAGCAGGAGGCCGTCGAGGTGCCTTCGGGGGACTGGGCCCCCTGGCTCTGACCGGGTCCCCTGGCCCGGGGTCCGAAGGGAACGCGAAGGGGGCCCGGGAGTGTCCCCCCGAGCCCCCTTCCGGAGTCTGCCTTCAGGGCCTACTCCAACGTGAGGCGGCCCTGCTGCCCCGACTCGTCGGGACCTGGGGTGGCCACCTCGGAATCATCCTCCTCCTCGTCCAGGGCATGGGCGGCGGCATCGATCTTGGCGATGCCCACCACCTTGTCCTCGGCGGAGGCGGTCTTCATGAGGCTGACCCCCATGGCGGCGCGGCCCGTCTTGCGGACGCTGTCGCCATCGAAGCGGATGGTCATGCCCTCGGAGGTGATGAGGAGGCAGCCCTCATCGGGGCGGATGATCTTGAAGCCCACCACGTGGCCGTTTCGGACCCCGGCGCGGATGTTGATCACGCCCTGACCGCCGCGGCCCTGGAGCCGGTAGTCCTGCACGAGGCTGCGCTTGCCGAAGCCCTTCTCGGTGACCGTGAGGAGCATGCCGTAGGCGGCGGTGCTCTCGTCGGCCTCCTGTCCTTCCGGCAGGTCCGGCAGGGGGTCGGCCAGCTCCATGTCCACGATGTGGTCCTTGTCGGCCAGCTTCATGCCACGCACCCCGGTGGTGGCGCGGCCGGTGGCCCGGACCTCCTCCTCGGGGAAGCGGATGGCCTTGCCCAGGGCCGAGGCCAGGAGCACGTGCTGGTTGCCCGTGGACCGACGCACGGCCACCAGGCGGTTGCCGTCTTCGATGTTGAGGGCGATGAGGCCGTTGGCGCGGATGTTGGCGTAGGCGGAGAGGGTGGTCTTCTTGATGGTGCCATCGGAGGTGGCGAAGACCAGGAACTCGCCCTCGGGGAAGTCCCGGAGGGCCATGAAGGTCACGGGGTTCTCGCCGTCCTTCAGGCTGATGAGGTTCTTGATGTGCTTGCCCCGGTTGGCGGCCCCGGACTCGGGGATGTCGTACACCTTGATGGCGTAGACGTAGCCGTGGTCCGTGAAGATCAGCAGGGTGTCATGGGCCTTGGTGAGGAAGAGCTGTTCGACGAAATCCTCATCCTTCGTCTTCATGCCCACCTTGCCCTTCCCGCCGCGGCGCTGCTTGCGGTAGGCCATGAGCTCGGTGCGCTTGATGTAGCCGGTCTTGGAGAGGGTGACGACCATGGGGTCGTCGGGCACCACGTCCTCCATGCGGATGTCGCCGGAGAAGCCGGTGATCTCGGTGCGCCGGGGGTTGCCGAACTGCTCGGCGACGAGCTTCAGCTCCTCCTTGATGACGTTCAGCAGGAGCTTCTCGTCGGCCAGGATGGCCTTGAGCTTCTTGATGGTGGCCTCGACCTCGGCCAGCTCCTCCATGATCTTGTCGCGCTCGAGGCCCGTGAGGCGCTGGAGGCGCATGTCGAGGATGGCCTGGCTCTGGCGCTCGCTGAGCCCGAACTTCTGCATGAGGCCGGCC
>CAZVKM010000289.1:0-3341 GCA_964627685.1 uncultured Solibacteraceae bacterium
GCGGGTCGGGCTCATGGAAGCTCCAGGGTGGTCGGTCGGAAAGGTCACCACATGCGGATGCGCTGATCCGGGGGCAGGTGCAGGGCCTCCCCGGGCTTCAAGGCGAAGGCCTCGTACCAGGCGTCCAGGTTGCGCACGGTGAGGGGACGGTGGGTGCCCGGGGCGTGACCGTCCGTGAGCAGCTGCTGGCGGAGGATCCCCTCCCGCGTCTTGCCGCGCCAGATCTGGGCGAAGCTGAGGAAGAACTGCTGGTCGCCCGTGAGTCCCTGGACCACCGGGGCGGGCTTCCCGTTCAGGGAGAGGCGGTAGGCGTCGAAGGCCGCCGCCAGGCCGGCCAGGTCGGCGATGTTCTCGCCCAGGGTCTGCCGTCCGTTGATGGCCAGGTCGGGGAAAGGCTTGTAGCTGCTGAACTGGGCGGCCAGCTGGTCCCCGGCCGCCTGGAAGTGCTTGAGGTCCTCGGGGGTCCACCAGTTGGCCAATTTGCCGGTGTCGTCGAAGAGGGACCCCGTGTCATCGAAGCTGTGGCTGATCTCATGGCCGATCACGGTGCCGATGGCCCCGTAGTTCATGGCCGCGGGGCGCCGGGGATCGAAGAAGGGGGGCTGCAGGATCGCCGCGGGGAAGTTCATGGCATTCAGCGCGGGCAGGTTCACGGCGTTGATGGTCTGGGGGGACATCACCCATTCACCCCGATCCACCGGCTGGCCCAGCTTCCGGAGGCTCTCGGCCAGCTTGTGGCGGCCACTGCGCTCGGCATTGCCGAAGGCGTCGCGGGGATCCACTTTCAGCTCGCCGTAGCTGCTCCAGCGATCCGGATAGCCCACGGAGACCTTCATGACACGGAGCTTGGCCTTGGCCTTGGCCTTGGTCTCGGGGCTCATCCAGGTCAGGCGGTCGATGCGCTGCCCGAAGGCGGCCAGGATGTCCGTGACCATCTGCTGGGCCTGGCGCTTGGAGGAGGCGGGGAAGTGCTTCGCCACATAGGCCCGGCCGATCACCTCCCCGAGGGCCTCATTGGTCGCCGCCACGGCGAGCTTCCACCGCTTCTGCTGCATGGGGACGCCCCGGAGGGTCTGATCGAAGAAGGCGAAGGCCTGATCGGAGATGCGCTTGGGAAGCACCGTCGCATGGTCCTGGAGGGCGTGAACCCGGAGGTAGTCCTTCCAGGTCTCCAGGGGCACTTCGGCGACGAGGGCCGCGAGGCCGGTGAAGGCGCTGGGCTGCCACACCACGAAGTCCTGGGTGGTTCCGAGGCCCGCCGCCCCGAAATAGGCCTCCCAGTCCAGACCAGGGGCCTTCGTGGCGAAGTCGCCGCGGCGCCAGGGGTTGTTCCCCTTCTTCACATCGCCCGAGTCCTCCCGGGTCCAGTGGGCCTGGGCGATTCGGGTCTCCAGGGCCACCACGGCGGCCGCACGGGCCTCCGCATCGGTTCCGGCCAGCCCGCCCAGGCGGAGCAGGGTGGCCACATGGGCCTGGAACTGCTCCCGGACCTTCGCCATGGCCGGGGACGGGTCGAGGTAGTAGGTGCGCTCCGGCAGGGAGAGCCCGCCCTGGAGGAGGAAGGGCACGTAGCGCTTGGGATCGTTGAGATCCTGGGCCACCCAGAGCCCGAGGAGGTTCGGGGTGGCGTAGTTGGTGGCGTTCAGCACATCGACATCGGCGCGGAGGGTGGTCCCCAGGTGGCGGGAGAGGCCCTGGCGATCCTGGATGCGGCCGATGGCTTCAAAGGTCGGGGCCAGGGGGGTGAGTCCCGCCCGTTCGAGGGCCGCCTCGTCCATGAAGCTCGCGTAGAAATCCCCGACCTTCCGGAGGTCGCTGCCGGCCGGGGCCTTGGACGCCGCGGCCTCCCGGATGAAGTCCGCCACCTGTCGATCGGTCCGCTCGAAGAGGGCCTCCCAGATGCCGGAGCTGCCACGGTCCGCGGGGATCTCGGTGCGCTTCATCCAGGTGCCGTTCGCGTAGGCGTAGAAGTCGTCCCCGGGCCGCGTGGCGGGATCCATCCCTTCCATGTCCAGACCGCGGAGCTCGGGCTTGGGCTTCACGGTGCCGGACGGGGGCGCCTGGGCGACGAGGGTGCTCAGGGTCAGGAGGAGGTGGGGAGCCAGGGGGCGCATGGGGGGCCTCGGAGGGATCCCTCCAGCCTGCCCGCCCGGGGACACGGCTGGAATCGGGATCTTCGGGCCCAGGGGCCAGGGGCCGGGCCCGCGGGGTGGACGCCCCGCACCTCACCCCAGGTGCTTCGGGGCGGAGCCCACCTGCTCCTTCAACGCGGCCTTCTTCCGCTCGACGATGCCCGCGGCGATCTGCCGCACCTTGAGCCCGAGCCACTTGGCGGTGGGGCTGCCCGGCCGGTAGTCCGCGGGGCCGAAGTGATGCACCCGGCCATCCTCCCGGAGGCGCTCCACCTGGACGAGGCTGGCCTCCGAGGCATCGTCGTACACCGCGAAGGCGGTCCCGCCGTTCTGCTTGAGCACGCTGAAGGCGGGCACATCGCTCGGGCCGTCGGCGATGTAGATCATCTGCTCGAAGGGCACCCGGCGGATGTCCTTCGGCATGGTGGCGTTCACCTCGAGGCCGGGGTCCACGTTGGAGCCCTTGTTGATCTCGAAGATGGCCCGGGTCTTGGAGGTGTTGTCATAGGCCACCGCGATCTGGCTGATGGCGTGGACGGGGATGAGCACCCCCTCCTGCTGGGCCGGGGCGGCCCGGTGGGCGCCGGCCGGATCGAACCCGGGCGGGGGGGGCGTCTCGATGAACTCGCTCGCCCAGATGCCCTCCACGAAGGGCCGGATGGCGCTCCCCTCGATCATCTCCCGCAGGCCGGTGGAGACGATGTAGTGCTCCAGCTTGAGCTCGAAGCGGTCCGCCTCGGGCACCTTGGCCAGCTCCTCCTTCAGGCTCGCGAAGAACTCCGGCAGCCCGGCGTGGAAGGGGATCTGGCCCCCGAGCTCCCGCAGCCGGGCGTTGGTGAGACCGCCCATGCGCCCCGCCGCCACGTAGGTGAGCAGGTGGTTGAGGTAGCAGGTGTCGGGATGGACGTTCACCCCGATGCGGCGGAAGTAGCCGGGGAGGGCGTTCACCTCCCGCCAGAAGGCGGCGCCGTCCACGTTGAAGGCGGCGAAGATGGGATCCTGCATGTAGCCGGGGATCACCGTCTTGTCGAAGTCCCAGATGAGGGCGATGACGTTCTGCGGATGGGCGGTGGACATGGGCCGGGGACCTCGGGGCGTCCCCCCAGGCTACCGGAAGCGGGGCGCGGCTAGGACAGGCCGAGGCTCCGACCCGCGATCCAGGTCACGAGGTTCCGGGGCAGCAGGCGCAGGCCCTGGATGAGCAGCCAA
>CAZVKM010000290.1:0-3330 GCA_964627685.1 uncultured Solibacteraceae bacterium
GAGCCCCTCATGGAGAAGCTGGCCGCCCTCGTGGGCAAGCCCGTGAAGGGCCCCTTCCCCCGCCTCGCGTACAAGGACGCCATGGAGTGGTACGGCTCCGACAAGCCCGACGTGCGCTACGACCTGAAGATCCAGGACGTCACCGCCACCTTCGCCCAGAGCGCCTTCAACCTCTTCCGCGCCGCCGCCGACTCCCAGGGCCAGCGTCGGGTGCGCGCCGTGTGGGTGCCCGGCGAGGCCGCCGGCGCCTATTCGCGCAAGCAGCTGGACGAACTGCAGGAAGTCGCCAAGCAGCTGGGCGGGGGCGGCCTGCCCTACGCCAAGTGGGGCAAGGATGGCCTCTCCAGCTCCTTCAAGAAGTTCCTCGAGGGGGAGGCCGAGGCCCAGCTGAAGGCCGCCCTCGGCGTCGCCGGGGAGGGCCTCGCCGTCTTCGCCGTGGGCACCGACGCCCAGACCTCCAAGATCCTCGGCGAGTTGCGCCAGCGCCTGGCCCGCACCTTCGGCCTGGTGGATGAGTCCAAGTTCGCCTTCCTCTGGGTGGTGGACTTCCCCCTGCTGGAGTGGAGCGAGGAGGCGGAGCGCTTCGTGGCCTGCCACCACCCCTTCACCTCCCCCCACCCTGAGGACATGGACCTGCTGGAGACGGATCCCGGGAAGTGCCGCGCCGTGGCCTACGACCTGGTGCTCAACGGCTACGAGGTGGGAGGCGGCTCCATCCGCATCCACGATGCCCTCACCCAGAGCCGCATGTTCCGGGCCCTGGGCATCGGTGAGGAGGAGGCCCGGGCCAAGTTCGGCTTCCTGCTGGACGCCCTCGCCTTCGGCGCGCCCCCCATGGGCGGCCTCGCCCTGGGCCTGGATCGCCTGGCCATGCTCCTCGTGGGCGCCGACAACATCCGCGAGGTCATCGCCTTCCCCAAGACGGCCCAGGCCCGCTGCCTCATGACCGACGCCCCCAGCGAAGTGGACGCCCGCCAGCTCAAGGAGCTGCACCTGCTCCAGGAGAAGCCCCAGACCTACAAGGTGGGCGCCGTCTTCTTCGAGAGCGCCGAGGGCGCCAATCCCGAGCTCCGCGGGCAGGCCCTCCAGCAGCTGGGGCTGACCCAGCGGCAGTCCCAGGGCCTCGTGACCCTGGACAGCCAGGGCGCCATCCTGGACGCCCAGACCCTCAGCGGGCCCACCTTCGAGTTCTGAGGTCGAGGGACTGGATCAACATGGGCGGCGCCGAAGCGCCGCCCGATCGGTTCCATCCACTCCGTGGATCCCCCTCAGGGGCACTCGAACTTGGTCATGTTGCAGAGGTTGCAGGTATCTCGCTTGGAGACGGGCTTGATCAACCCCGGGTCCTCGCAAGTGCTCGTGTCGTTCATGAGCCCCCCCTGGACTTGCCCCAGGATGCGCGGGTTGAGGAGACGCAGCGTCTCCCGGCTGAGGTTCAGCTTCTTCATGAGATCTCCTTGTGGGTTGGGTCAACCGGATTGGAGTTTGGCCCGACCGGACCCCCTGTCAAGGCAGGAACCCTCGTATCTCGCTGAATGGAAAGGAGCCCTCGCCCAATGGGCGCCATCCCGGGATTCGGGTGGAGCCCCGGCCAGGACCTAGACGCAGGTCCAGGAGCAGACCCGCGTCATGCAGGGCCTGAAGCGGGAGATCGGACCGGAGATGTTCGTCTCGGTGCCCGAAGTCGTCCCGTCGCCGGGATCCCCTTCCACCCCGCCCTGGACGCGGGACAGGGGCTCGGAGGACAGGCGGCAGAGGGTTTCCAGGCTGAGGTTCAGCTTCTTCATGGGGTCATCCCTGAGAGAGAGGGGGGTGGCAGGCGAGGCGCAGCCTGATCCAGGTGGGTAGGATTCAGCTCTGGGTGGGGCAGGCGATGCTGGGGCAGCCCCAGCTGGGGCACCCGATGCGGCCGGAGTTCTGCACATTGATGCCGCCCACCACCTGGGCCGCCTTCGGGGGCTCCAGGCGGACAAGGGTCTCCCGATTGAGCTTGAGCTTCTTCATGGGGCACTCCTGAGGGGATCGAACCTTTCGAATTTAAGCCGTGCATACCTCAGGTCAATGACTGGATACGAGGCCGGTCCCCTTCCGGGGCCTCTTCCCCTGCGCCTCAGGCCCTGTGGCGCCCGGCCGGTCCTGGGGGCGGGGCTCGAACCGCAGGATCCGGCCCTCCTGGACCTGGAAGGGGGTCTCTTCGTCCACCTCCGGGAGGAACTCCGTGCAGATGAAGTTCCGGTCCACCGGGTGGGTCCAGGGCGCGCTGAGCGCTTCCGCAACCCAGCCCCATCGCCGGGCGGTCGGGTCGAAGCGGAGGAAGGAGGCCTGCCCCTTCCAGCCCGCCACCCGGCCCTTCGGCAGGGGCCAGTGCCCCTGATCGATGAGCTCCTTCCTCCGGGCCTCATCCAGCTTCCCCCAGGCCCTCTGGACATCCGCCTCCCCGATCTCCACCTTCGGCTCCACCGGCAGGAGGATCGCGCCCTCCCCGTCCAGGAAGGGACGCCCGAACACACGGGGATTGGGCGCGGATCCGGGATCCGGGCAGAGGGGGCGTCCCGCCTCCTTCCAGAAGTCCTCCGAGATCACCTGGGCCTGCCGCGTCAGGAGGTCCACGCGGAGGGCGGTACCGCGGGACGTGAAGACCAGGGTCTCCCCCTCCAGAGTCACGGCTTGCAGCCTGGGCAGCTCCGGCGTGACCTGGCGGAACACCTCACGGAGCTCCCCATCGCCCAGGTCCAGCAGGCCCAGGAACCAACCAGTGGGGCGGGCGTTCCCTTGCGGATCCCGAGGCCCCTCCCACAGCGGCGCGGCCAGGAGCGCCGTGCCCTCCCAGCCCCCGAGGAGCTTCGCCTGCACAGGGCCACGGACGGGGGCGCGCCAAAACCACACCGGCGCCGGCCGCTCCGGCGTCGGGCCCAATGAGAATCCGTATTGCACCCAGGCCTCCCGGGATCCTTCAAACCGGAGGCGATACAGGAACCGGCCATCCCAGGCGTGGAAGGCCGGTCCTTGGCCTGAGGACTCCCCTTCCAGGGCCGGGAGTTCCGGGTCCAGCCGGTCGCAATCCGCCGAAGCCGGCCGGAGGTAGACGCCGTAGCCTTCCAGGCGCGACGCCAAACCCTGACGTACCGCCACAGATTGGGCTGTTAGCGAAAAAAGGGAACCAACGAATAACAGAGCAATTTTCAAAATTGTTTGATTCATGGCATCACATGCCCGCGCGCGCATTTGCAGGATCTTCCATTGTCCGCGCATGTTTTCGGAGATTCATTACAGGTTGAAAATCCAAAAATTCCATCCGGATTCCGATAAGCACACAATGGAGGGCATAAC
>CAZVKM010000291.1:0-3305 GCA_964627685.1 uncultured Solibacteraceae bacterium
AGATGGAGCCCTTGAAGTCGTAGCGCTGGCCGATCTCCTTCATGGCCTGGTCCACGGCATTCTTCACCTCCGCCATGTCCACTTTGGAGACGACGTCGAAGCTGCACTCGCTGGCCATGGAACCCTCCGGAACCTCTTAATTTACCTCAGGATCACTGATCGCTCCACTTGCCCGCCCCCAGGGACCGGAAGAAGGCCACCGTGCTGAGGCGGATGCCGACGATGAGGACCGCCTCGTCCCGGCCGACCCGCCCCTTGGACACGTAGCCCTCCGTGTAGAAATCCCCGCTGGCCCCCTCCGAGCCGAACTGGGTGAGCACCACCCGGCCCCGGAGGAAGAGGCGATCCTTGGCCGCGAAGAGGGGATCCCGCACGTAGGCGACCTCCGCGAAGCTCCCCCGGAGGGCCCCGACCTCCTGGCGAACCGTGGCCCCCAGGCGCCATCGGCTCTTGAAGGAGTCCTTGTCCTGGGGCAGCCCGTCGGGCCCCGTGCCCGGCTCGCTGTAGCCCACCATGCCCATGGCCCCCTCCAGGCCCCAGCTCACGCGGTCGTTGAGGGCCTTCATCCACCAGGCCCCCACCTCGGCCCGGACCTGCCCCGTGGTGGTGATGATGTTCACCGTCTCGCTCTTCTCCAGGCTGCTGCTCTGGAAGCTCAGGGTGCCGAAGGTCTCCACCCACTGCTCCCCTTCGGGCCTGCGGAAGGTCTGGCGGATGTCCAGGGCCACGTAGGGTCGGCTCTTGCTGAAGAAGCCCCCGTTCGCCCCCTGCTCCCGGAAGAGGCTGCTGAACTGGAAGCCACCGTAGAGGTCCACCTTCAGCTCATCCGCATCCACCCGCTGGGGATCGTGCTTCGCCCTGAGGCGGGCGATGATGCGATCCAGGCTGCGAAGGCCGTCCTGGATGCGGGCCTGGGCATCCACCACCCCCTCCATGTCCCGGGCCAGGGGGCTGCGCTCTCGGGCCAGGGCGCGCAGCAGCGCCCGGGCATCCCCCAGGTCCCGCTCCGCGGCCTCGATCTGGCGCTTCAGCCCCCGCTGCTGCTCCCGCAGCCGGCGGAAGAAGGGTTGCACCTGGTCCGTGGAGAGCCCTGCGATGCGCGCCTGGAGCTCCTCCCCGTAGCGGAGGTTCGGGCGTGCACCGGCCCAGACGGCCGGGGGCTGGGGGACCCCGGCTTCGGGATCCAGGGCCTGACCCACGAGGGGGGACAGGGCGAGGGCAAGCCAGAGGAGCAGGAGGGGGCGTCGCATGGGCATCCGAGGTGGGCCCTCAGCTTCTCACGCCGGGAGGGCATCGGCGTTGCCGCCGCAGACCACCACCCCCACCGGTCCCTGGGGAGGGCCGAGCCCCTCCATGAGGGCGGCCAGGGCCGTGGCGCCTCCGGGCTCCGCCACCACCCGGCAGGTGGACCACAGCCAGGCCTGGGCCCGGGCGATGGCCGCGTCCGACACCAGCAGGGTGGGACCCACGCGATCTTTCAGGATGGACCAGGGCAGATGCCCCACCGAGGGCGCCCCCAAGCTGGTCCGCGCGATCCCCTCCGCCTTCACCGGCACGGGATGCCCGGCACACTGGGCCTCCCGGAGCCCCGGGCAGCCTTCGGGTTCCACAGGGAGGAGCTCGCCGGCCCCATCGAGGGCCAAGGCCACCCCTGCGGGGAAGCCCCCACCTCCCACGGCCACGAGCCATCGCCGCACCTCGGGGGCCTGCTCCAGGAGCTCGAGCCCCAGGGTCCCCTGTCCCGCCACCGTGGCGGGCTGGTCGTAGGGATGCACCAGGGGCCAGCCGGTGCGCGCCACCTCGGCCTCCGCCGCGGCGAAGGCCTCGGCGGGCACCTGGCCCACCAGATGGAGGTCCACGCCGAGGCTCCGCATCGCCTCGACCTTGGCCCGTGCGGCGGTCTCGGGGACGTAGATGTGGGCACGACGCCCCAACCGGGCGGCGGCCCAGGCCACCGCCAGCCCATGGTTCCCCCCGCTGCAGGCGACGATGTCGGCGGAGTCCAGCTGGAGGAGGCTGTTCACCGCACCTCGGGGCTTGAAGGAGCCCGTGACCTGGAGGCACTCCAGCTTCAGGACCGCCTCCCGGAGCCCGCCCGGCGTGGGCACCTCCACGGCCAGAAGGGGCGTCACCCGCAGGTGGCCCCGGATCCGATCCCGGGCTTCGAGGATCCGGTCCCGGTGCATCACCCGAGCCGCCCCCGGAAGGCCGGCCACCCCTCCCACTGCAGGAGCTTGAAGCAGGCCGTGAGCACCAGTGCATGGTGCACACGTCCCTCCCGCAGCAGCCCCTCCCACTCGGACCAGGGGCAGGCCCACACCCGGAGCTCCTCGGCGGCATCGAGCTCCAGGGCCCCCACGGGCTTGCAGGCCAAGGCCAGGAAGGTGTGGCAGCGGTTGGTCAGCGTGGCGGGATTGGGCGTGCAGCTCCCCAGGGGGATCCAGTGCCCGGACTCGAACCCCGTCTCCTCGCGGAGCTCGCGCCGCGCGCTCTCCAGGGGATCCTCCCCGGGATCGCAGGAGCCCCCCGGGACCTCCAGGGTGGCCTCGTCGATGCCGTGGCGGAACTGCTCCACGACCAGGAGCTCACCGCCTTCCGTGAAGGCCACCACGTTGACCCAGTCGGGGCCCTGGAGCCGGTAGAAGGCATGCGACAGATCGGTATGGGGACTCCTTCGCCGGGCCACGATCTGCCGGAAAAGCCGGCTGTCCTGGCGCACGTCCTCCTCATCCTGGATCCAGGGGCGGGCCGGGTCGAAGCCCTCGGAGTGGGCGTGCAGGAGGCGCATGTCAGTGCCGATCCCCGTGGGTGTCCCCGCCCTCCAGCCGGCCGATCACCAGGTGGAGGAGCATGTCGAGGGCCATCTTGTTCTCGACGCCCGTGGGCACGATGATGTCCGCCCAGCGTTTGCTGGGCTCCACGAACTCCAGGTGCATGGGGCGGACGCTCTCCTGGTATTGCTTCACCACGCTCTCCAGCGTGCGGCCGCGCTCACGCATGTCCCGCTCGATGCGACGGAGGATCCGGATGTCCGCATCGGTGTCCACGAAGATCTTCACATCCAGCTGCTCGCGGATCTCCGGCAGGGCGAAGAGCACGAGGCCCTCGAGGATCACCACGGGGCCCGGGAGCAGGGGCTCCTCCCATCCCGTGCGGTCCGAGACGGTGAAATCGTAGATGGGCTTCCGGATCTCCTCCCCCCGCTTGAGGGCCTCCAGGTGGGCCGCCATGAGCTCCACGTCCCAGGCCTTGGGGTGGTCGTAGTTGATGGGATGGGGCGCGAACCGCGCCTTGTTGATCTCCTT
>CAZVKM010000292.1:0-3303 GCA_964627685.1 uncultured Solibacteraceae bacterium
GGGTCTCCTCGAGCTTGGAGGGGACCCACAGGGGCCAGGGCATGCCGGGGAAGGGATCCACGGCCCGCTGCCGACCGGGCTCGCGCTCGAGGGTCCCCTGCAGGAGCCAGGTGAGGCCGGCCTTCACATCCCCGGCGTTCCGGACCTCGGAGTGTTCGACCGCCAGGTTCTTCATCGCCTTCTCGAAGCGCTCCTTCAGGACCTTGGCCTGCTCTTTGGGCTCAAGGGACATGAACCCGTAGCGCTCCGCATACTCCGGATAGCCCCCGAACTCCGCCTGCACCTTGAAGGCGTCGCTCTCCTCGGCGAGGGTCAGGTCATAGCTGAAGCGCCGGGTGTTGAAGGCGGCCTGCAGCCCACCGATGGGTCCCCGGGTGGGTGTCCACTTCTTGGTGTCGATGATGAGGGCCGGCACGGCCGTGTAGTCCGGGTGCACGACGCCGGGCGTGGCGAAGCGCAGGGTCGGATCGAACCAGGCCACCCCCCCGCCCGCCGGGTCCTCGACCCCGATCAGGTCCATGTCGAACTGCCAGGGGTTCAGGACGCTCCAGTCGAAGATCGCCCGATCCCGGTCCGGCACCTTGGCCAGCTTCGGGGCGATTCCCGCATCCCGGAGCAGGTGGAAGTAGAGGAGCTGCATGCCCCGGTTGTTGGTCTTGCCGGACTTGGCGGCCTTGGTCAGGTCCCGGGGGTTGAAGTCCTCCCAGAAGTCCTTGGGCAGCGCGGCCGTCTCAGCATGGGTGGCATGGCTCAGGTTGGCGATGCGGGCATCGAGCCTGGAGAGGAGCTCCGAGGCCGCCTTCACCGGTCCCGCGGGCAGGTTCGCGGTGAGCTCGGTGGAGAGCTGCTTGTAGGCCCAGCCACGATCCACGGAGTCCTCGTACCACTGCCGGTAGTAGGACTTCGAGACATCGGCCCAGTAGGCATCGGCCCCGCCCCGGGAGGGGCCATGCAGGTCATCGGGCTGCCAGAACATCACCAGCATCGGAGGCCTCAGCACCGGCGCGATGGTGTAGGGCGGGGGATCGAAAGCGGGGACGTTCTTCAGGGTGACGCGGCGGTAGCCGGAGACCTCCGAGGACTCCGGAGTGCCCGCCCCACCAGGATTCAGGGACCAGGCCAGGGGAAAGGGCCGGCCCACCTCCACCGTGAGGGTGTCCGTCGGATAGGGACCGATGGGGCGCCAGAGCCCGTAGTACCCCCCGCTCAACCGCTTGGGCAGGCCTCCCAGGGGTCCCGTAGCCGGTTCGGACCAGTAGAACTCCACCACGCAGTCCGCGCTGACGCCTGGAGCGACCAGGTGCGTCCGGCTGCTGGATCCGGAGCCGGACTCCACGGTCCGCTCCGCGAAGTCCTTGCGGCTGTTGAACACCACCTGACGACCGTCGGGGTATACCGTGCGGCCCCTGACCTTGGTGGCGCTGGAGGGGAGGTCCTCGATCTCCGCCGCATGGCGGCCCGCCTCCGCGAAGACCCGCACCCGGTAGGTGTAGTCGATGCTGGTCACGTTGAAGCGGAGCCTTCGCTCCAGCACCACGGCCCCCTTCGGGCCCTCCTTGACCGCCCACACCGACGGGGGGATGGGCGCGAAGTCATCACCGGCCCGGGCCGGGAGCACGGCCGAGGCGAAGGCCAGGGCCAAGGGAAGGGATCTCATCATGGGAAGGGCCTTTTTGGAGCGGGATGTCATTAAACCTACATGACTTCGCCCCCACCCGACAAGCGGATCGGCGGGCCTGATCCCCAGGAGGGGCCGCTTCCCGCGAGAATGGACCATGCCCATCCCGACCTCCCCCTTCCCCATCCTCGGCCTCTCGGGCGGCATCGGGGCCGGCAAGAGCCATGTCGCCGCCTGGCTGGCCGCGCGGGGCTGGGCGGTGCTGGATGCCGATGCCCTCGCCCGGGAGGTGGTCGCTCCGGGCACGGAAGGGCTTCAGGCGGTGGTCTCGGCCTTCGGGCCCGGGGTCCTGGATGCGGAGGGCGCCCTCGACCGGGGCGCGCTCGGGCGTCGGGTCTTCGGGGATGATGCGGCCCGCCGGCGCCTGGAGGGCCTCCTGCACCCCCGGATCGAGGCCCTGAGGGCGCTCCGCATCGACGCCCTGCCCCCGGACACCCGCGGGGTGGTGCTGGAGGCCGCCCTCTGGGTGGAGCGCTCCCGCGCCCACCACTTCGATGCCTTCTGGGTGGTGGATGCGCCCGAGGCCCTGCGGCTGCAGCGCATCATGACCCGCGACGGCCTGCCGGAAGCCCAGGCCCGCGCCCGCCTGGCGGCCCAGATCACCGGGCAGGAGCGACGGCTCCACGGCGACCGGGTGCTGGTCAACGACGGCCGGGATCTCGCGGAGACGCTGATCGAGGCAGAGGCGGCCCTTCTGTCAGACTGGCGGACCCGCCGCCGGCGGACATGGATCCTCGACATGAACGCACCCTTCCCCCCCGAGTCCCTCCGCAGCATCCTTGAAGCCCTCCTGGCGAAGGGGGGCGACCTCGCCGAGGTCTTCGTCGAGCAGCGACGGGCCTGCGCCCTCGGCATGGATGACGGCCGCATCGAGGATGTGCTCGCCTCCGACACCTTCGGGGTCTCCCTCCGGCTGGTGGACGGCGAGACGACCCGCTTCGCCGACCTCATCGCGCCGTCCGTCGCGGAGCTCCTGGAAGCGGCGGGGACCCTCGCCGCGCCCGGTCAGGGCGCGGCCCAGCGGGTCCCCCCCCTGGAGGAGAAGCCCGTGCCCACGCCGAGCCCCGTGGCCCTGGATCCGGCCTCCGTCCCCCTGGCCGACAAGGTCGCCCTCGTGCGCCGGGCGGAAACCCTCGCCCGCACCCACGGGGAGACGCTCCGGGCCGGTGCGGTGAAGCAGGTGGCCATCGGCTACGGCGACAACACCCAGTCGGTCTGGATCGCCACCGCGGAAGTCGGCGCTTCCGGCGTCGAGGCCACCCTGGCGCGGGACCACCGCGTCCAGAGCGTCCTGCGTGCCAATGTCACCGCCGGGGATGGCACCCAGCTCCAGACCGGCTACCAGCCCCTGGGCGAGACCCGCGGCTTCGAGCTGTTCACCGAGGAGGCCGTCGGGGGCATGGTGAAGGAGGCGGTCCGGTTGGCGATCCAGGCCCTCGAGGCCCAGCCCGCCCCCGCCGGCACCTTCCCCGTGGTGCTCAGTTCCACGGCGGGCGGCACCATGATCCACGAGGCCTGCGGGCACGGCCTGGAAGCCGACCTGGCTCTGGCCGGCATGAGCGCCTTCGCGGGCAAGCTCGGCGAGAAGGTCGCCGCCGAGGGCGTGACCATCGTGGATGACGGCA
>CAZVKM010000293.1:0-3260 GCA_964627685.1 uncultured Solibacteraceae bacterium
AACTTCCAGATCCCCAGCGCCATGCAGACCGGCCGCCAGTACGGCCAGCGCCTCATGAACGACGCCCTCACCGACCTCATCAAGGCCAAGCAGGTGGAGCCCATGGAGGCCTACCTGAAGTGCCCGGACAAGGAGAGCTTCGTCCAGGCCTGCAAGCGGGCGGGCATCCCCTTCGACCTCCGCCTCGGCGAGGTGGATGGAGGCTGAGGCCTCAGTCCTTCACGAAGGGGTTGAAGTCGGTGTCCGCATCGTACACATCCACCCCCTCGGTGCGCTTCAGGGCGCTCACCGCCAGGTAGGTCACCGGGGTCATGGCCGCCTCGTAGAGCACCTTCGCCACGTAGCCGGAGCCGGCCATGACGAGGATGGTCTTCGTGGGCAGCGTCCCGGCGAAGAGCCCGAAAGAGACGATGAGGCTGTCCACGGCCTGCCCCGCCACGGTGGAGCCCACGGTCCGCGTCCAGAGCCAGCGGCCTCCCGTCCACACCTTCATCTTCGCCATCACGTAGCTGTTCACGAACTCGCCCACCCAGAAGGCGGCCAGGCTCGCGAGGATGCCCCGGGCGGCGGTGCCGAAGACGATCTCGAAGGCCCGCTGGTGATCCGCGGGCCAGCCCGGCGCCGGTGGGATCCACACCATGAAGAGGCCGAAGGCCCCCATGAGCAGGCTGGCGAAGAAGCCCAGCCAGATGGCGCGCCGGCTGCCACCGTAGCCGTACACCTCGGTGAAGATGTCGCTGAAGATGTAGGTGATCGGGAACAGCAGCTGGGCGCCGCTGAAGATGAAGGGCCCCACGGCCGTGGGCTTCTGGCCCACGAGGTTGCTGATGAGCAGCACCACCACGTAGACGTGGACCATGAGCTCGTACCACTTGAACTTCGCCAGGGACTGGTCCCGCGCTTGGATCTTCAGGATGGACATCCCGGCAGTCTAGCGGAGTCGGGCCACCAGGCTGACCTTGCCCTTCCCGCGCACCTCGAAGGCCTCCCGGTCCAGGTCGCTCAGCTTCGCCCAGTCCCGAGCATCCGCCAGCACCCACACCTCGGCCACGCCCTCCGCTCTCATGCGACGGGCCGTGGGGACGAGCTCGGCCCGGTCCTGGGGCATCCACTTCGCCTGATCCACGGGGCTGAGGTGCTCCCGCCCGTAGGCCAGCTCCCCCGTCCCGGCCACCACCACGCAGCGGCGTCCCGTGAGCCATGGGATCCCCTGGAAGTACTGGCCGAAGGAGATCCAAGCCGCCTGCGGGGGCGCCTGGGCCACCAGGGCGTCCACCGTCTTGCCCCCTCCCGCCACCCGCTGGGCGGCGAAGGGCAGCATCAGCAGGCAGGTGGTGAAGGCCATCATGAAGCGGCCGCCATCAATTCCCCGCTGGGAGATGCACCAGGCGCCCGTGAGGCCGAAGCCGATCCCCAGGGCGAGGAACCAGGGCCCCGGATCCACATCGCGCACCAGGAAGGAGCCCAGCAGGAAGATGGCCCCGAGGAAGGCGAGCTCCCACCCGATGCGGCGCAGCGCCTTCGGGCTCTCCCCCTCCCGCTCGAAGGTGGTGGCCAGGGCGGCAAGGGGCACCACGCAGGGCAGCACGTAGGGCGGCAGCTTGGAGCCGCTCAAGGTGAAGAAGGCGAAGGGCCAGGCGGCGGCCATGAGCACGGCGCCCACCACCCACCGGTGCAGGGCCGCGGTGGGTCCCTCCGGGGCCTTGCTCCTGAGGAGGCCGAAGCTGCGCTTCAGGCCCACCACCGCGTGGGAGAGCCAGGGGAGCAGACCCACCGCGAGGATCGGGAGGAAGTAGAGCTTGTCCAGGAACCAGTTGTCAGAGCCCTGGCGCGCATGCTCGTGCGTCGCGAACCGGGTGAAGTGCTCATGGATGAAGAAGAACCATGCGTGGCCCGGATTGGCCCGGTTCACCAGGACGAACCAGGGGGCCGTCAGGCCTGCCGAGAGCAGGAGCCCGAGGGGGTCGAAGAGCAGGCCCAGGACGGCCCTGCGCAGGGGGCTCGTGCGGGCGAAGGCGAGGGAGAACAGGAAGGTCCCGCCGGCCAGCACCAGGGCCGCCAGGCCCTTCGTGAGGAAGGCGCCCGCCAGGAAGGCATGGGCCCAGAGGGTCCACTTCCGGTGGGGGAGGCCCTGCGCGCGGGCGCAGACGGACTCGACGCCCGCGGCCACGGCCGCCACCGTGAAGGCGCTGAAGAGGGCATCCAGGGTGAGGATCTGCCCCACCACGAAGCTCAGGAGCGCCGTCAGGGCCATCACGGAGGCCCAGAAGGGCTTGCGGGCTCCCATGCGCCCGGCCAGGTGCCAGGCCGCCCACATGGCGAGGCCCGCGGCCAGGGCCAGGGGCAGCCGGGCCGCCCAGGCGTGGAGGCCGAAGCCCTGCAGGAAGGTGGCGGAGAGCCAATACTGGAGCGGGGGCTTCTCGAAGTAGAGCACCCCGTTGAGACGCGGGGTGAGCCAGTCCGCCGCCGCGATCATCTCCCGGGGGATCTCCGCGTAGCGCGCCTCGTCCGGCTCCCAGAGGGGGCGCAGGAAGAGGGGCAGCAGCCCGAGGGCCGCCCAGAGCCCGAGGAGGGTCCAGCGTTCGCGGCGGGGCAGGCTCATGGACGCTTAGGCCTCGTCGGCCTGCTGCTCCATGGCCTCGTACTCCTTCAGGAAGAAGTCGAGGCTCTTGGCCAGGCTCTCCTTCATGCCCATCTTGGGATCGAAGCCGAAGGTCTCACGCATGCGCTTGATGGAGGGCGTGCGGGTGAGGACGTCCTGGTAGCCCTTGCCGTAGAAATCGCCGCTGGAGGTCTCGACGATGGGGGAGAGGGCGACGCCCAGCTGCTTGCGCTTGGGATGCACGTCCCACAGCTCGCGCAGCATCTCGGCCACCTCGCGGACGCTGTGGTCGTTCTTGGGGTTGCCGATGTTGAAGATGCCCTTGTCCGCCTTGCCGTCCTTGTTCTCCAGCACGGCCATCAGGCCGTCCATGGCGTCTTCCACATCGATGAAGCAGCGGCGCTGGGCGCCTCCGTCCACGAGCTTGAGGGGCTCGCCCTGGATGAGGTTCCAGACGAACTGGGTGACGAGCCGGCTGCTGCCTTCCTTGGCGGTGTTGAGGCTGTCGAGCTTGGGGCCCATCCAGTTGAAGGGGCGGAAGAGGGTGAACTTGAGGCCGTGCTGCCAGCCGTAGGCCCAGATCACGCGGTCCAGCAGCTGCTTGGAGGTGCTGTAGATCCAACGGTCCATGGGCACGGGGCCGGTGACGAGGGGGCTG
>CAZVKM010000294.1:0-3257 GCA_964627685.1 uncultured Solibacteraceae bacterium
CCTTCCGTTCCAGGGTCAGTTCACGTCCACCACGAGGTGGGCGAAGGCCTTCTTCCCCAGGGCATCCTCCGCCTTGAAGGTGAAGAAGTGGGTTCCCGAGGTGAGCCCGCTGAACTGCAGGGTGCCCCCCACCGCATCCACCGTCACGTGGGGATCCGCGGGCACGCAGCTCACCGTCGGCGCGGGGCCATCGGGGTCCGCGGCGGTGAAGGAGGTGGTGGCCGTGCCATCGCTGGAGGTGAGGTAGCCCGACCCCAGGCTCAGGGTTGGCGTGGCATTGCCATCCAGATCCGCCAGGAGGGCGTCCACGCTGGCCCGGAACTTGGTGTCCACAAGGTAGGGCACCTGGAACCGGAAGTGGGTGGTGTCCACCGCCTCCGCCGTGGCGAAGTGGGCCAGCGACCGCTCCACGTACATGAACACCGTCTGGATCTCCGCCAGGTCCCGGGCGATGTACACCGTGGCGATGCGGTGCTGCTTCTCGCTGGTGGTGTAGTCCGGCACCCGCGGCCCGTTCTTCCCCAAGTTCCACGCGTGATCGTAGCGGATCGCCCCACTGTGGCTCACGGTGTGGTCCCCGTTGAACACGGGGCTCGCGAGCACGTACAGGTCCGGGAAGACGGGATGGAGCCCCTGGCTGTAGAGGTCGTGGTCGGAGAAGGTTTCCGTCTCGTTCTTCGCGAGGTTGTCGAGGCCCACCCAGGTGAAGCCGGAGCCCGTCGTCCCCTGGATCTGCATGGCCGTGCTGTAGTCCGGCGTGAAGTTCGAAGCGGCCAGCTGGCCGGAGGAGGTGGCGTTGGCCAGCCAGTGGCCGGATCCCACCTCGAGACCCAGGAAGACGCCCCAGCAGTGGCCGATCTCGTGGTCGAGCACCGCGAAGCAGCCATCGATCACCGTGCCCCCGCCCATGTTGTAGCGGCAGATGTTGGGGCCCGCGTTCACGGGGATGGCCCCCATGCCGATCCCATCCGCCGGCCGGCGGTGGGTGATGACGTTGGGCACCGAGTTGGGCGTGAGGTTGTTGGCCGCCACCACCACGAGGAACCAGTCGTCGGGGTAGGCGGCGTTCAGGCGGGCCACGTAGGCGTCGAGGTTCGCCGGGAGGTAGACGCTGTTCCAGTCGGGCCAGGTGACCTGCCCCGGCGTGGGGATCAGGAAGAGGCAGTGCTCCGTCGCGTAGGTGCTGGCATCCAGGCTCTGGAGGGCCAGGTAGGTGACCTTCACGGCGCGGGTGACGCTCCCGTAGGCGTTGGTGGCCGTCAGCGTGTAGAGGGTGGTGGCGGTGGGGCTCACGGCCACGGGACCGGTGGTCACCGTCCCCACGCCATGGTCGATGGTGAGGCCCGTGGCCCCGCTCACGCTCCAGCTCAGGTTGCAGCTGGGGGAGGTGGACGAGACGTAGTCGTGGGGACCGGCGGTGAAGCTGCTGATCACCGGGAGGGGGCCCACGTTCACGGTGGCCGTGGCCGTCACGGTGCCGGAGACGTTGGAGGCCGTGAGGGTGTAGGTGGTGGTGGCCCCGGGCGTCACGCCCCGTGAGGTGCCGGTCACCGCGCCGATCCCCTGGTCCAGGCTCAGGCTGGTGGCGCCCACCACGTCCCAGGTCAGGGTGGCGCTCTGGCCCGTCCCCAGGCTGGCCGGGGTGGCGGTGAAGCTCTGGATCACCGGCGGGGGCACCGTGACCGTGGCGGTGGCCTGGCTGCTTCCGAAGGCGTTGGTGGCGGTGAAGGTGTAGGTGGTGGTGGCCCCGGGCGTCACCCCCCGGGAGGTGCCCGTCACCGGGCCGATCCCCTGATCCAGGCTCAGGCTGGTGGCGCCGCTCACGCTCCAGGAGAGGGTGGTGGCCTGACCCGGGCTCACGGAGGCGGGGCTGGCGGAGAAGCTGGCGATGAGCGGGGCCGTTCCCACCACCACGGTGGCGGTGGCCTGGGTGCTGCCGAAGGGGTTGGTGGCGGTGAGGGTGTAGGTGGTGGTGCTGCCCGGGCTCACGCCGCGGGAGGTGCCCGTGACCGCGCCGATCCCCTGGTCCAGGCCCAGGGAGGTCGCCCCGCTCACGCTCCAAGCCAGGGTGCTGGCCTGCCCCACGGCCACGCTTCCCGGGGTCGCGGTGAAGGAGGCGATCAGGGGGGCCACGCCCACCGTGACGGTGACGGAGGCCGCGCTGCTCCCATAAGCGTTGGAGGCCGTGAGGGTGTAGGTGAGCGTCGAGGCGGGCGTCACGCCGAGGGAGGCCCCGGTCACGGAGCCCACGCCCTGATCCAGGCTCAGGGTGTCGGCGCCGGAGGCCGTCCAGGCCAGCTGGCAGGTCTGCCCCGCCGGGAGGTTCGCCGGCGTCGCCGTGAAGGCGCTGATCACCGGCGCGGGCCCCACATCCACCGTCACCGAGTCCGTGGCGCTGCCGCCCGCGTTGGTGGCCGTCAGCGTGTAGGTGGTGGGGGTGGTGGGGTGCACCGTGACGCTGCTGCCCGTCACCGCCCCGACGCCCTGGTCCACGCTGAGGGTGGCGGCCCCGGTGACGGTCCAGGCGAGCAGGCTGCCCTGCCCCGGCTGGACCGCCGCGGGCGTGGCCGAGAAGGTGGCGATCACCGGAGGGGCCGGTGGCGGCGTCGGGGGCGGGGCCGGGGGGGCCGGCGCGGGGGCGGGCGTGGACCCCCCGCCCCCGCCGCCGCAGGCCAACGCGAAGGCCAGGATCAGCGATCCCAGCAGGGTGCGTGCGCTGCGAGGCCCTGGCGCCATGACCCCTCCCCGGGGGCCTGGGGCCCCTCCCCCTCCCTATCGGACCGGGGGGGCCGGGACCTTCACCCCGTCAGGACCGCCGGAGCAGGCTGTGGGGCACGGGGTGGGCCCCCGTCTCGTGGCGGTAGAAGGCCGCCGTCACCTCGGCCCCCAGGAGGAAGATGGCGCAGCTGTAGTACATGAAGGTCAGCCCCGCCACGATGCCGATCAGGGAGCCGTACATGATGCCCCAGGTCATGGTGTGGGAGAGGTAGACCCCGAAGATCCCCTTGGCGATCCACCAGAGGGTGGTGCTCACCGCGGCCCCCAGGAAGGCGTGCCGGAGCCGCACGTGCAGGCGCGGCAGGTGCTGCAGCACCACCGTGACCACCACGAGGCCCAGGAGGGGCGGCAGGTAGGGCAGCAACTCGCCGGTCTTCACAGGCAGCAGGCGGCGGAGCAGCCCCCCCACCAGCATGGTCATGAACACCACGAGAACCACCAGCCCCCCCACGAGGATGGCCAGTTGGCGCAGCAGGTGG
>CAZVKM010000295.1:0-3242 GCA_964627685.1 uncultured Solibacteraceae bacterium
TGGAGTTCGGAGGTCGCGGCGGCCTGCGCCGGCTGGCGACCACCTTCCCCCAGGTGGCGGGCCTGAATCCCCAGAGCCACGTCCGCGTCGCGGGTGTCAAGGTGGGACGGGTCGAGGTCATCGAGCTGGAGAACGGGAAGGCCAGGGTGATGCTGAGCCTGCCCCCGGATCTCACCCTCTACGGGGATGCCCAAGCCTCCCTCAGCAGCATCGGCATCCTGGGGGAGAAGTACATCGAGCTGGATCCCGGTCATCCCGAGAAGGGCCCCTTCCGCGGCCCGGACCTCCCCAGCAAGACCGGGGTCACCCTCGACAACCTCATGGAGACCCTCGCGGGCATCGGCACCGACGTGAAGGGTGTGACCTATGCGCTGAACCAGAGCATCGGCGGTGAGTCCGGCCGTCAGAAGCTGGATGAGATCGTGGACAACATCCGCCAGCTCACCGCGGAGTTCCGGGCCATGGCCCAGGAGAACCGTCCGGCCCTGGCCCACACGATGACGAACGTGGAGACCCTCACCACGGATCTCAAGGACCGGCTGCCCAAGCTGGCTGCCGAATTCGAGAACGTGGGCAAGCAGCTGAACGCCCTCCTCGGTGAGAACCGTCCCGAGATGAAGCAGCTGGTGGCCAACTTCAACAGCACCGCGGAGAACCTGCGGGTGCTCACGGACAAGCTCAACAAGGGCGAAGGCACCGTCGGCAAGCTCCTCAACGACGAGACCACCATCAAGAAGATCAACGAGGCCGTGGACAACGTGAACGGCCTCCTGGGTGGCTTCAAGGCCATGGAGCTGCGTCTCGATATGGGCGCCTCCCAGTGGGTGGATCGCCATGACAGCCGGGTGGCCCTGGGCATCGAGCTCGCCCCCCGCTCCGACTACTGGTACGCCCTGGAGCTGGCCTCAACCCCGGATGGGAAGCTCTCCGAGAGCACCCGCACCGTGACCAAGATCGACCCGGTGACCGGCCTCCCCGTCACGGTGCTTGACAGCTCCCGCACCGTCACCGTGGACAAGGCCTTCACCTTCTCCGCCCAGTTCGCCAAGCGCTGGGGGAATTTCGTGGGGACGGCCGGCATCGTGGAGAGCAAGGGCGGGGGCGGCCTCGAGTACCGGACCCTGGAGGATCGCCTCCGGTTCGGCGTGCTGGCCTACGACTTCACCAAGCGGGACGACAAGCCCAACCCGCGCCTCCGATTCAGCACCACCTGGCAGTTCTGGAAGGGCGCCTACCTCCAGGCCGGCCTCCAGGACGCGGCCAACAAGGACCTCCGCACCATCACCTTCGGCGGGGGCCTCCGCTGGAAGGACGATGACCTCAAGAAGCTGATCGGCCTCGCCGCGGGCGGGGGCAAGTAGCCCTTCCCACCCGTCCGCCCTGGGACCGGCGTAGAATCGGAGCCATGCCGCCTTCCCTCCCCCCCGAGCGCTACGCCCTCTTCCTCTGGGTGCGACGGGGCGTTCCGGCCGCTGCGGTCCTCATGGCCCTGGTGCTCGCCCTCGCGGATCCCACCCATCGCGGGTGGTGGGTCCTCGGGGGTGTGGGGGCCGCCACCCTGACCTGGGTGACCTTCCAACGTGGGGAGGCCTACCTCCGGGCCCGCGCCTCCCAGATCCGTTGGGATGCCCGCTGGGTGCGGGCCCTGCGGCCCCTGGCGCGGCTGCTCGGGGGCGAGGATGCATGGATCCTCTCCTTCTGCGGCTTCCACAACGCCAGGGTCCGGGAGGCCCTCGCCCATCGGAAGGCCCGGCGGGCCCTCGTCCTCCTCCCCCACTGCATCCAGCTGGCCCGCTGCAAGGCCCCGGTGCTCGACGATCTCTCCACCTGCTACGAGTGCGGCCTCTGTCCCGTGGAAGACTTCCTCCACGCCAGCCTCGAGCACCGCTGGGAGAGCCGCATCACGAACCGCAGCCACAAGGCCTACCGGGAGGCTCGCGCCTATCAGCCGGACTTGATCGTGGCCGTGAGCTGCACCGACCGGCTCCTGAAGGGCATGGTCAAGGTGGCCGAAGTGCCCGCCTACGTGCTGCCCCTCGCCCTGCCCCACGGCATGTGCGTGGACACCCAGTTCAGCGTGCCCCTCCTCGCGGCGGCGATGGAGGAGCTGGTGGAACCCCGACCCAGGCTGGAGCCCCTCCCGCGCGAAGCCACCGCCTGAGCCCAGGAGCTCCCCATGAAAGCCCTCACGTTCAGCCGCTTCGGCGCCCCCGAAGTCCTCGAATACCGCGAGCTCCCCGACCCCCTGCCCGGCCCGGGAGAGGTGCGGGTCCGCACCCACGCCATCGGGATGAATTTCGCTGATTGCTACCGGCGGCAGGGGCGCTACCACCTGAAGGGCGACGCCCCCTGGATCGCCGGCTACGAAGCCGCCGGGGAGATCGAGTCCCTCGGCAGCGGCGTCCAAGGATTCAAGGTGGGGGATCGGGTGGCTTTCGCCGACAGTCCCTTCGCCCATGCCGAGCTTGTGGTCGTGCCCGAAGGCAAGCTCATCGCCCTGCCCGATTCAATCTCCTTCGAGACCGCCGCGGCTCTGCTCCTCCAAGGCCTCACGGCCCAGTACCTCGTGCGGGACAGCCATGCCATCGAGGAGGGCGAGAGCGTGATGGTGCACGCCGCCGCCGGGGGGGTGGGCCTGCTCCTCGTGCAGATGGCCACCCTGCTGGGCGCGGAGGTCATCGGCATCGTCTCCAAGGAATCGAAGGTGGAGGCCGTCCGGGAGGCCGGCGCCAAGGAGGTCGTCCTCTTCGGGGAAGACTGGTCCCAGGCCGCCCGGGATTTCTGCTGCGACGTGGCCGAGGATGGGATGGTGCTCAGCGAGGGTGTGGACGTGGTCTACGACAGCGTGGGCTCCACCCTGCAGCGGAGCCTCGAGGCCGCCCGCATCGGGGGCCACGTGGTGTTCTTCGGCATGGCCGGAGGCGATCCCGTGCCCGTGGATCCCCGCTACCTCATGGACACCAGCAAGAGCCTCACGGGAGGCGACCTCTGGAACGTGCTGCGCACCCCGGAGGACCGCCGCCAGCGGGCCGCCGAGCTCTTCCACTGGGTGGACCGGGGACTGCTCAAGGTGAGCATCGCCGCTCGCATCCCCCTGGCCCAGGGCGCCGAGGCCCACCGCCTGCTGGAGTCCCGCACCACCACCGGAAAGGTCCTGCTGATCCCATGAGCCGCTTCGCCCTGCGCAACGCCTTCCAGCGGGTCCTGGGACCCACCGCCATGGCCTACCTGCTGCACCTGCG
>CAZVKM010000296.1:0-3219 GCA_964627685.1 uncultured Solibacteraceae bacterium
TGGTGGCCGCCTTCCGCAGCACCCTGGGGGAGGTCCGCACCGCCGACGCCCTGCTCGTGGTGGCCGATGCCGGGCACCCCGACGTGGAGGAGCACCTGAAGGTGGTGGGCCAGACCCTGCGGGAGATCGGATGCATGGACCAGGGGGACCTGGCCCAGCCCCGGCTCCTGGTGCTGAACCAGGTGGACAAGCTGCCCCGGCCCAAGAAGCTGGACCTCCAGCGCCGCCACCCCATGGCCGTGCAGGCCGTGGCGGTCGAGGGGGTGGGGGTGGAGGAGATCCGCGGCTGGCTGCGGGAGCTCATCCCAGGTCCCGTGCCGCCCCGGGCCCTGGAGTGGTGGGAGCTGCCGGATGGCCAGCCCCCGGTGGCGGTGGGCCAGGATTGAGGGGCCCCTCAGGCCTTCCGCGCGGGCGTGGGCAGCAGCCCCACCGTGAGGCCCAGCCCCAGGGCCAGGAGCCAGCGGGTGTGGAAGGCCAGGCTGCTCACGAGGTGGTTGCGGTCATAGGCCATGCGCAGCACGTGGTCCTTGGCGAAAGCCTCGATGGGGCCGTCCATCTGGGCCCGGATCTGCACGAGGCGGGGGGTCACCAGCGTGGCGCTCAGCAGCGTGAGCAGGAGGGGCACCATCAGGGCCAGGGCCCAGAGCTTGGCGGGGCCCAGGGGGCCCTCCTCCAGCTCGGCCAGCCAGCGGCCGCCGTAGCTCAGGACCAGGGGGATCAGGAAGGCCCCCCAGGCCAGGGTGTCCAGGCGGGCCACGCAGGCCCCGGCGATCTGGCCGGCCAGGTCCCGGCTGGGGAGCTTGGCGAAGAGGATCGGGGCCAGGGCGCCGAAGCCCAGGCAGGCGCCAGCCCATAGGAGCAGCAGGAGCATGGAGATGCGGTCGAGGCGGCGAAGCTGGGCGTCGGTCATGGAGTCAGTTTAAGGCCATGGGCCCGATGGGACCTGACGGCAATCAAACGCCGATTTTATTTAGCGTTGACACCTTCGCTATACGAGGAAAATGGACGTGACAACATCCGATTTTCCGATCCCCAGGAGTCCCTCGTGAACTTCTTCCGCGCCACAACCCAGACGACCCGCCCGGCCGCCCGCTTTGCGACGCCCAGGGAATTCCTGATGACCTGGCTGGTCTGGCTGGGCATCGTCTCCGCCGGCTACCTGATCCTCGCCCGCCTGGGGGGCCTCCGCCTCTAGGCCGGAGCTACCACTCGTTGTAGGGGATCTGGTTGGTGCCGAGCTCGGTGCTGGAGCTCCGGACATTCCGAATGCCCAGTTCCGCTTCGGGATTGCTCGGGTCGGCGTCCTCCAGCTCCGTCACCCAGGTGTCCTTGGACTGCATCATGGGGTCCAGGGGGATCTCCCGGAGGTACTGGAGCTCCCGGAGCGCCGAGAGGGAGGCGGGGTACCGGTTGCGGTCCACCCGGTGCTGCTCCAGGGCGTTGCGCATCTGGAAGAGGTTCTCCTTCAGCACCGCCTCCCGGGCCACCTTCGTCTTGTAGCGGTACCCGGCCAGACCCACCGTGGCCAGGATGCTGAGGATCGCCATGGTGACGAGCAGCTCCATGAGCGTGAAGCCGCGGGCGCGGCGATCATCCTGACGGCAGTCGCGGTGGGACATGGGTTCAACCTTAGCAGTTCCATGCCGGAGGCGGGTCGGAGGTGCCCAGGGGGTGGCCGCTCACCTCCACCCCCTGGGCCACGGCCCGATCAGAGCCCGGGTTCCACTTCCGCCAGGCGCTGGGGCGGGACCGTCCGTGGGGCTCCGGAGGCCAGGACCTTCATGGACCGGCCGGGAAGGACATCGGCCGCCACCGCGGTCCCCTGGGCCATGCTGATCCAGAAGGTGGCGCCGTCCTGATAGGTCCTCGGGCCCCCGGTATACCAGCCGGGATCTGGGGTGGAGAGGGACAGGTTGTAGTAGGACCAGGCGAGGGTGGCCCCGGGGGTGAAGCCCCAGCCGTTGTTCCAACCCGCGAGGCTGGTGAAGGCGGGGAAGGTGTAGGTGGGCGCGGCATTCCCCGCGAGCCACCCGGAGGAGAGGGTCAGGTCCCAGCTGGCGTAGGTGCTGGTGTCGTAGGCGAACCAGTAGGTCTGCTTGGTCCCGGCCAGGGGGGCCCAGGACAACTGGGGGCGGGCGTAGGGGGCGCCCCCTGCGGCCCCGAAGGTGGGAACGGGGGTCGGAGGGGGCAGGGTGAGGGATCCCGCCGTGGCCGCCTTGGAATAGACGCCTGCGCGCCGGCTCGCCCCGGTGACGGCATCCAGGGCCTGGCCCGTGATCACGTGGAAATCCCCCGGGGCGAGGTTGGCCGCGGGGACCGCGTTGAAGCTCAGGGCATTGCCGGAAGCGCTCGCCAAGGAGGCACTGGTGGTCGGTGTGAGGTAGCTGACGCCGATGAGGCTCGACTCATTGGGGAGGAGGGCGCCGGACAGGGAGGCGGACCTGGGCTGGAGGACCCAGCCCGTGGCGAAGTCGAGGGCGATGGCGCTCCCGGAGGCGAGCACGGGCACATCCCGGGCCACGAGGACGGCCTCGGCCGTCCCGCCACCGGGCTTGCGGACCGCGATGAGATCCGCCTGCCCCTGAGGGGCCCCGAAGGAGAACGCCGTGGTCCCGGAGGCGAGGGTGGTGGACTTCCCGCGCATCCTGACCAGCACGGTGTCGCCGCTGACGGTGCCCGCCAAGGTGCCGCTGAGGGAGGCGGTGCTGTAGACCTTCCGGTTCGACAGATCCACCAGGGAGGCCTCCGTCCGGGTCAGGTGGTAGATGCTCCCGATCATGGAGCTGGGCGTGCCGGTGGCCGTGTCACTGGAGACGACCGCGAGGCCGTACCGCCCGGCGGGGTCCGTCACGGTGAAGGTGTATTGGCCCCCACTGGGGGTGGCCACGGTCCAAGGGCCCGAACCATCCTGATAGGCCACCCAATTGGAAAGTCCCGCGAACTGCGGGGGCAGCACAGTCACGGTCCCGGCGGACCCGCCCCCCGGTTGGACGGTGGCCGAAGCGCTCCCGCCTCCGCCACCCCCTCCGCAGGCCAAGGTCAGGATGAGGGCCACACCGGCCAGGCTGGGGCGGAAACAGGTGGACAGGGACATGGCGCTCCTTCGAACAGGGGCTCGTCAGCATGACGCTGGAGGGGATGACCTCCGTTGTACCACTGGAGCGTCCTCAGGCCATCCCCTTGGAACGGTGGATGCTTGGAAGGTTCGGCCTTCTCATT
>CAZVKM010000297.1:0-3198 GCA_964627685.1 uncultured Solibacteraceae bacterium
ACTTCCCCACCATCCAGGTGGAGGCCCGCCTCCCCGGCGCCAGTCCCGAGACCATGGCCTCCTCGGTGGCCACGCCCCTGGAGCGGCAGTTCGGACGCATCGCCGGGGTCACGGAGATGACCTCCACAAGCTCCCTGGGCAGCACCAACATCACCCTGCAGTTCGACCTGGACCGGAACCCCGATGCCGCCGCCCGAGACGTGCAGGCCGCCATCAACGCCGCCCGGGGGCAGCTGCCCGCCAACCTCCCCAGCAACCCCTCCTACCGGAAGGTGAACCCGGCGGACGCCCCCGTCCTCCTCCTCTCCCTCACCTCGGAGCGGGTCTCCCGGGCCCAGATGTACGACCTGGCCGCCACGGTGCTCCAGCAGAAGCTGGCCCAGGTGCAGGGGGTGGGGCAGGTCATCGTGGGGGGAGGCGCCCTCCCCGCCGTGCGTGTGGACCTGAACCCCGCGGACCTCAACGCGAAGGGCGTGGCCCTGGAGGACGTGCGCCAGGTGCTGGCCCAAGCCAACGTCAACAAGCCCAAGGGCTCCGTGGCCGACGCCACGAGCAGCTGGACCGTGAACGCCACGGATCAGCTCATGAAGGCCAAGGACTACGCCCCCCTGCTCGTGTCCTTCAGGAACGGCTCGGCCCTGCGCCTCGGAGACCTGGCCAAGGTCACCGACGGCGTGGAGGACCTCCGCGCCGACGGCCTCGCCAACGGCAAGCCCGCCGTGATGCTCATCCTGTTCCGGCAGCCCGGCGCCAACATCATCGAGACGGCGGACCGCATCAAGGCCCTCGTGCCCTCCCTCCAGGCCTCCATCCCACCCACCATCGAGCTGCGGACGGTCATCGACGCCACCCGCACCATCCGGGCCTCCGTGAAGGAGGTGGAGACCACGCTCCTCATCTCCATCGGGCTCGTGATCCTCGTGGTCTTCGCCTTCCTCCGAAGCGTCCGCACCACGGCCATCCCCAGCGTGGCGGTGCCCATCTCCCTGGTGGGGACCTTCGGGATCATGTACCTCCTGGGCTACTCCCTGGACAACCTCAGCCTCATGGCCCTCACCGTGGCCACGGGCTTCGTGGTGGACGATGCCATCGTGGTGGTGGAGAACATCAGCCGCCACGTGGAGGACGGCATGACCCCCATGGCCGCCACGCTGCGGGGGGCCCGGGAGATCGGCTTCACCGTGGTCTCCATCAGCATCTCCCTGGTGGCCGTGTTCATCCCCATCCTGCTCATGGGCGGGGTGGTGGGGCGCCTCTTCCGCGAGTTCGCCGTCACCCTCACGGTGGCCATCCTGGTGTCCATGGTGATCTCCCTCACCACCACGCCCATGATGGCCGCGCGCCTCCTGCGGCCCCCCTCGGAGGAGCGCCATGGCCGCCTCTTCCTCGCCTCCGAGCGCCTCTTCCAGACCATCCTCGCCTTCTACGAGCGGACCCTCACCTGGGTGCTCCGCCACCCGAGGGCCGTGCTCACCACGGCCCTGCTCACCATGGTGGCGACGGTGGGCCTCTACATCGTGATCCCCAAGGGCTTCTTCCCCCAGCAGGACACGGGGCGGTTCCGGGGCTCCATCCAGGCGGACCAGAGCGCCTCCTTCCAGGCCATGCGGGACCGCCTCAGCCAGTACACCGCCATCGTGAAGGCGGATCCGGACGTGGAGAACGTCATGGCCTTCGCCGGAGGCGGCTCCAGCAACTCCGCCCGGGTCTTCGCCTCCCTCAAGCCCCGGGAGCAGCGCAAGGCCAGTGCCGACCAGATCATCGCCCGGCTGCGGCCCAAGCTCTCCGCCCTGCCTGGCGCCACCCTCTTCCTCCAGGCCATCCAGGACCTGAGCATCGGGGGCCGGGGCAGCAACACGCAGTACCAGTACACCCTCCAGGCCGACAACCCGGACGACCTCTTCGACTGGGCCCCCCGGCTGCTGGAGAAGCTCCGCAAGGTCCCCCAGCTGGTGGATGTGAACTCGGACCAGCAGAACCGGGGCCTCCAGGCCAGCCTCACCATCGACCGGGATACCGCCGCCCGCCTGGGCGTCACGCCCCGCCTCATCGACGACACGCTGTACGACGCCTTCGGGCAGCGGCAGGTGTCCACCATGTACCAGTCCCTGAACCAGTACCACGTGGTGATGCAGGTGGAGCCCCGCTTCTGGGAATCGCCCGAGGCGCTCAACCTCATCTACGTGCGGAGCGCGCGGGGCCAGCTGGTGCCCCTCTCGGCCTTCGCCCGCTTCGAGCGGAAGACCACCTCCCTCTCGGTGAACCACCAGGGCCTCTGGCCCTCCGTGACCATCTCCTTCAACCTCCCCCCGGGAACCGCCCTGGGCGACGCCGTGAAGGCCATCGATCGGGCCAGCGAGGAGCTGCGCATGCCCTCAAGCCTGCGCGGCAAGCACATGGGCACGGCCCAGGCCTTCCAGGCCTCCCTGGGCAACATGCCCCTCCTCATCGGCGCCGCGCTGCTCGTGGTCTACATCGTGCTGGGTGTGCTCTACGAGAGCCTCATCCACCCCATCACGATCCTTTCCACCCTGCCCAGCGCCGGCGTGGGCGCGCTCCTCGCGCTCATGCTCTTCGGCATGGACCTGAGCGTCATCGCCATCATCGGCATCATCCTGCTCATCGGCATCGTGAAGAAGAACGCCATCCTCATGATCGACTTCGCCCTGGAGGTGGAGCGCCAGGAAGGGCTCTCCACGGAACAGGCCATCTTCAAGGCCTGCCTGCTCCGCTTTCGCCCCATCACCATGACCACCTTGGCCGCCCTCCTGGGTGGACTCCCCCTGGCCTTGGGCAGTGGCACCGGCTCCGAGCTGCGTAAGCCGCTCGGCATCGCCATCGTGGGGGGCCTCCTCTTCAGCCAGGTGCTGACCCTCTACACCACCCCGGTGATCTACCTCTACATGAACCGGCTCCAGGGCTGGTGGCGCCGCCTGCGCATCCTCGGCCGCGGTCCGGCCACGGGATCCCCCACCCTCGTACCTTGAGTCATTGCCCCGCGCTTTTTCCCAGGCGCCCTGCTAGACTGGGTGGCTCGGAGAGATGGCAGAGTGGTCGATCGCGCCTGACTCGAAATCAGGTTTACGGGTGACCGTAACGGGGGTTCGAATCCCTCTCTCTCCGCCAACGTCCGCCCCGTCGCCATTAGGTTTCGGGGCTTTTCTTGTTGGGGGGATTCGAACCCCTGACGCGCTTTTT
>CAZVKM010000298.1:0-3168 GCA_964627685.1 uncultured Solibacteraceae bacterium
CCCTGGACGACTTCTTCCGCACCCAGAACGGCGCCTACTACCTGAAGGGCGAAGGTCGGAACTGAGGCTCACGCCACCGCACGAAGCGGGGCCCCCGGGCCCCGCTTCGTGCTGCAGGGCGTGTCCTTCAAACCGTCGGTACGGGCATCCCCATGCCCGCCCAGTCCTCCCGCGCCGGGCCGTAGGTGCTGGGGACAGGGAGCCCCGCCTGGCGCATGAGGACGGTCATCTGGCCCCGGTGGTGGATCTGGTGCCGGACGAGCACGGAAAGCGCGAAGGCTCCGGTCCAGGTTTCACCGTAGAAGGGGTAGGTGGCCGCGAGGGCCATGTCGTTGAGGGGCTTGAGGGTCTCCAGCAAGGAGGTTGAGACGCCTGCGTACACCTTGCGGATGTCCGCCATCGTGGGCGGCACCGGCACCTGGAAGGGCTCGCCGGGAAAACCGGAGACCTTCAGGCCCATGTGCCCGGGCATCTCCACCACGGTCTCGCAGAGATGCCAGGCCATGCGGCGCAAGTCCCGGTGATCGGGGGCCACCGCCGTGTGGGCGGCGGCATCCGGGATGGCCTCCAGCACCTTCAAGGTCATGGCCACCTCCTCACGCCAGGTGGCTTCGACATCGCGGATGTGGCGGAACATGGGACCTCCTCGTGGGGATGCCCTCGAGGGTAAGGCTGATCCTAAGGCTTCGCATCCCTATCCGGCCGGGGATCCGACTCCATCAGGGCTGCGTGGCCTTCAGGGCGGCCTTGGCCGCTTCCATCCGCCGCACCGACTCGGGCCCGCGACGCAGGGCCAATCCCACCGTGAGCACATCCACCAGGCAAAGGTGGGCGATGCGGCTCACCATGGGGGCGTACACCTCGGGGTTCTCCGGAACGTCCGCGGCCAGGAGGAGGTCCGCACGCTGGGCCAGGGGCGTGCGCGAGCGGGTGATGGCCACCACCATGGCCCCGGCCTTCCGGGCCAGATCCACCACCTCCAGGAGCGAGGTGGTGCGGCCGGAGTTGGAGAAGGCCAGCACCACGGAGTCCCGGGGGAGGAGCACCGCGGCCATGCGCTGCATCTGGGGATCGATGCAGCTCACCGTCGGCGTGCCGAGGCGGAAGAGCTTCATCTGGGCATCCAGGGCGGTCACGCCGGAGTTGCCCAAGCCGTAGCACTCGATGCGGGAGGCGCGGTCCAGCAGGTCCACCGCCCGCTCCACCGCGGTGGAATCCAGGCCGGTGCGGCAGGCTCGAAGACCCGCGAGGGTGGTGTCGAAGACCTTGGACGTGAGGCTGTCCGCGCTGTCCCCGGGTTCCAACCCCGCGTGGACGAAGGGCACGCCGGAGCCCAGTTCCCCGGCCAGCTGCAGCTTGAACTCCGGCAGGCCCGCCACCCCGAAGCGGCGGCAGAACCGGATCACCGTGGGCTGGCTCACCTCGGCCCAGATGGCGATCTGCGCGATGGGCGCCGAAACCACCTCCACGGGCCGCTGGAGCACCAGCTCGGCCACCTTCCGCTCCGAAGGGGAGAGGTCCGGCAGGAGGGATTGGACGTGGCTCAGGAGGGACATGGCTTCAGGGTGCCCGAAACAGCGTCACGGGAACGGCCCCTTGCTGGAGCACCGCGCGGACCGGAAGCTCCGCTTCGGGTCCCACCTTGAGCGCCTGGTCCAGCACCGCGGCCTTGGTGGGGCCGGCCACGGCCAAGGCGAGCCCTTCCGCATGGAGCAGGGCCCGACGGCTGAGGCTCACCCGGGCCTGGGGCGCCGAGGGGGGATGCAGGGCGAGGGTCGTGGCCTCCGTCGTGAGCCCTTCCCTGACTTCGGGGGCATCCGGGAAGAGCGAGGCCGTATGTCCGTCCTCCCCCATGCCCAGCACCACGCAGGCCGCGGGCCAGGGAAAGGTGCTGAGGCGCAGCGCGGCGGCCTGGGCTTCCAGGTGGGCATCCTCCCCCCGGTCCACCAGGGGCAGGAAGGCCGCGGCCGCCGCGGGACCCTGCCGCAGGTGGCGGCGCACCAACGCATCGTTGCGGTCCGGGTGCCCCGGGGGCACACAGCGCTCGTCGGCCAAGGTGATGGTCACGCGGAACCAGGGCAGGTCGGCCTGGGCCAGCCGCTCGAAGAAGGGCACGGGGCTGCGGCCTCCGGACACGATGAGCCCCGCGGGCCCGCCCAGGGCGAGCGTGCGTCGCAGGGCCTCGGCCACGTGGGCCGCGAGGGCCTCGGCCTGGGCCGCGGCATCCGGCGTGTGCACTTCCACCAGGGGCATCAGCCCTCCTCGTGCCAGGCGAGGCCATCCCGGGAGAGCAGGGCGCTGGAGGCGGCGGGCCCCCAGGTGCCCGACGTGTAGGGCTTGGGGCGCTCGGGGTTCCCTTCCCAGGCCTTGAGGATCGGCTCCACCCAGGACCAGGCGGCCTCCTGTTCATCGCGACGCACGAACAAGGTGAGGTTGCCGCGGATGGCATCCATGAGCAGCCGCTCGTAAGCCTCCAGGCGCCGGGCGCGGAAGGACTCGGCGAAATCAAGGTCCAGGGTCACGGGCGTGAGGGCCATGGCATCCCCGGGCTGCTTGGCCGCCAGCTGCAGCTTGAGGGTCTCTTCCGGCTGCATCTGGATCACCAGGCGGTTGGGGGCGAGGGTTCGGGAGCCGCTGGGGAAGATGGAGTGCGGCACGTCCCGGAAGGTGATCACGATCTCCGCGGTCCGCTCCTGCATGCGCTTGCCCGTGCGTAGGAAGAAGGGGACCCCGGCCCAGCGCCAGGTGTCGATCTCGGCCTTCAGGGCCACGAAGGTCTCGGTGCGGCTCTCGGCGGGCACCCCGGGTTCCCCGGTGTAACCCGGCACCGGCCGTCCCTCCGCGGCCCCGGCCCGGTACTGGCCCCGCACGGTCTTGGTGGCCACATCCTGGGGCCCGAAGGGGCGCAGGGAGCGCAGCACCTTCAGCTTCTCGTCGCGCAGAGCATCGGGATCCCCGTGGGGCGGCGGCTCCATGGCCACGATGCAGAGGAGCTGGAGCAGGTGGTTCTGCACCATGTCCCGCAGGGCGCCCGTCTGGTCGTAGAAGTCCCCGCGGCCCTCGGCACCCAGCTGCTCCGCCACGGTGATCTGGACGTCCTGCACCCACTCCCGGCGCCACAGGGGCTCGAAGAGCACGTTGCCGAAGCGCAGGGCCAAGAGGTTCTGC
>CAZVKM010000299.1:0-3118 GCA_964627685.1 uncultured Solibacteraceae bacterium
AGCGCCCGCAGCGCCTTCGACCTGCGCCACGTCTGGCACCCCTTCACCCAGATGCGGGAAGCCCAGGCGGATCCCCCGGCCCCCGTCATCGGCGGCGAGGGGCCCGACCTCCTGCTGGCCGATGGCACCCGGGTGCTCGATGGCATCAGCAGCTGGTGGACCTGCCTCCACGGCCACTCCCACCCCAAGCTCGTGGCCGCGGCGGAGCGTCAGATGGCCAAGCTCGACCACGTGATGTTCGCGGGCTTCACCCACGAGGCGGCCCTGGACTTGGTGGCTCGCCTCAAGCCCCGGCTCCCCCTGAATCTCACCCGCTGCTTCTTCAGCGACAACGGCAGCACGGCCGTGGAGGTGGCCCTGAAGATGGCCTTCCAGGCCCAGCTCCAGCGGGGCGAGACCCAGCGCACGCGCTTCGGCGCCCTGCGCGACGGCTACCACGGCGACACCCTGGGCGCCGTGGGCGTGGGGGAGCTGGACAACTACTTCTCCGGCCTCTTCCGCCCCCTCCTGCTCGCCTGTGACCGGCTGGCGGTGCCCGAGGATCCGCGGCGGGAACTGGGCGCCGATCTGTCGGATTGGCCCGCCCGGCTGGAGGCCGCCCGCGGCGAGATGCGCGCCTTCTTCACTGCCCACGGCGAGCGCCTGGCCGCCTTCATTGCCGAGCCCCTGGTGCAGTGCGCCGGCGGGATGCGCATGTGGCCCCCGGAGCTGGTGCAGGAGCTGCGGGCCCAGTGCGATGCCCATGGGGTGCTCCTGATCTTCGACGAGGTGGCCACGGGCTTCGGCCGCACGGGTACCTTCCTCGCCCTGGAGCAGACCGGCGTGAGCCCCGACCTGCTCTGCCTCTCCAAGGGGCTCACCGGGGGCACCCTGCCCCTCTCCCTCACCTGGGCCACGGAGGCGCTCTTCGAGGGCTTCCTCGGCGACTGGGCCTCGGGCCGTGCCTTCCTCCACGGCCACAGCTACACCGGCAACCCCACCGCCTGCGCCGTGGCCTCCGCCAGCCTCGCCCTCTTCGATGAGGAACCGGTGCTCGCCCGGGCCCAGGCGCTTTCGACCGCCCTCACCGCCGTGTTCACCCGGCTCGCCGGACACCCCGCCGTGCGCCGCCCCCGGGTGCTGGGGGCCATCGGCGCCTGCCAGCTGGTGGATCCGGCCACGGGGAGGCCCCACGCCTCCGCCGAGCGGCGGGGCTGGCGCCTCCACCGCAGGGCCCTGGAGCGGGGCCTCCTGGTGCGGCCCCTGGGCGACTGCCTCTACCTGCTGCCTCCCCTGGCCACCCCGCCGACGCGGATCGAGGCGGCGGGCGAAGTCCTGAGCGAGCTGCTGGACGGGATCTGAGGGGCGCAGGCCCTGGCCCGCGCTCCGGCTCAAGCCTCCCCTACGCCGCGGCCCGCCGCGGCATAAGGGGCCGTAAGACCTCGTCCGCGCGGTGCGCGTGCGTGGTCAACGGCCCCTAAAATCATCCATGCTGGCGCTTACGCCGAGCCAGGCCATGAGGGTGTCGAACCACCGCACGGGCAGGAGGCGCAGGGGATTCACCAGGTGCACGGCCCAGGGCATCAGCAGGCGGGGTTGATCCCGCTCGATGGCCCGGATCACACGGCGCACCACGTCCTCGGGCTTGAGGATCGGGAGCAGCCACGGGAGCCGGGTCTTCACGCCCGCGAACATGCCGGTGTCGATGTAGAAGGGGCACACCACCGTGGTGCGGATGGGGGCGCCCAGGCGGCGCATCTCGGCCCGGAGGGCGTCATCGAAGCCCACCGCCGCGAACTTCGACGCGCAGTAGTCCACCAGGCGGGTGGTGCCCACCAGTCCTCCGGCGCTGGCGACGGTGACCACATGCCCCCGGCCCCGGGCGATCATGCCCGGCAGCAGCGCCCGGGTCGTCCAGAAGGGCGCCAGGGCGTTCACCTGGAAGGTCAGGTCGATCGCCTCCTCGGTGGCCTCGAGTAGGGGCTTCCCACTCACCACCCCCGCGTTGTTGACGAGGACATCGACGCCGCCCATCTCCGCTTCCACCGCCTCGAGCACGCCCCTGAGGTGGGCGCGATCCCGGAGGTCGCAGGCGAAGGCCCCGGCCTTCGCGCCCAGGGCCTCCACTTCCCCCTTCACCCGGGCGAGTCCACCCTCATCCCGATCGAGGAGGGAGACCTTCGCCCCCCTCGCACCGGCCTCCAAGGCCAGGAGACGCCCGAGGCCGCTGGCCGCGCCCGTGATGAGCACATGGGCCTGCGTGAGACAGGTCATGGAGGACCCCCGTGGATGATCCTCGCCAGCCTAGGGCCATGTGAGATTGAGCGAAAACCCTGACTTTGGGTAGGTTCCGGACATCTCCGGAATCCTTGCAGGGGGGGGGGATTCCATCTAACCTCGATCCACTTCCACCCTCGTTACGGGAACTTCACACCTCGGAGCCCCACTATGGCTTTCCGCGCACCCTCGCGACCTCTCGGCCTCCTGGCCCTCACCACCATCAGCCTCGGCCTGGCCGCCCAGAGCACAGGTGTGACCACCTCCGACCTCAAGGGTCAGGTGCGCACCGCGAGCGGCTCCGCGATCTCCGGCGCGACCGTGCGGATCACCCAGGACGCCACCAACCAGACCCGCACCATCCAGGCCGACGGGACCGGCGGCTTCGCCTTCCGCCTCCTGCCTCCGGGCTCCTACACCCTGGTCATCGAGGCCAAGGGGATGAGCACCAAGAAGATCAGCGGCCTCCAGCTCCGCCTGGGGCAGACCACCGACCTGCCGGTGGAGCTGAGCCCCGTCGAGGCCCAGGCCACCGTTGAGATCACGAGCGATGCCATCGTCGCCGATCCCACCCGCACCACGGTGAGCACCACCATCGACAACAACCTCATCACCAACCTGCCCATCAACCGCCGCGATTTCACGGCCTTCTCCCTCACCACCCCCCAGGTGGCCAAGGACAACGGGCCCACGAGCCAGGGTGGCGCCGCCTCCAGCTCCGGCCTCTCCTTCGCCGGCCAGAATGCCCGCGCCAACAACATCATGGTGGACGGCCTGGACAACAACGACGTGAGCGTGGGCTCCACCCGCACCACCTTCAGCCAGGACGCCATCCAGGAGTTCGTGGTGGTGGCCAACGGCT
>CAZVKM010000300.1:0-3106 GCA_964627685.1 uncultured Solibacteraceae bacterium
TCGAGCATCCCGAAGTGGCGGCCGCGCTCAACAGCGCCTTCGTCCCCGTGAAGGTGGATCGGGAGGAGCGCCCCGACCTGGACGACCTCTACATGGATGCGGTGCAGGCCCTGACGGGGCGCGGGGGCTGGCCCATGAGCGTGTGGCTGACGCCGGAGCTGGAGCCCTTCTACGGGGGGACCTACTTCCCCCCCACGCCGAGGGGGGGGATGCCCGGCTTCCTCCCCCTCCTCCAGCGGATCGCCCAGCTCTGGAAGGAGCAGCGGGCGGAGGTGGTGGCCCAGGCGAAGGAGCTCCGGGAGGAGATCGAGCGCCAGGCCAAGCTCGAGGCGGGATCGGCCCTGCCGGAGGCATCCCTGTTCGAGCGGGCCCTCCAGCAGCTCCGGGAGGCCTACGACCCGCGATGGGGGGGCTTCGGTCCCGCTCCCAAGTTCCCGCAGCAGATGGCTCTGGAGCTCATCCTCCGTCGAGGGACGGAGGCCGATCAGGCGATGGTCCGACGGACCCTCGACGCCATGTGGGAAGGGGGCATGTACGACCACCTCGGCGGCGGCTTCGCGCGCTACAGCGTGGATGGACGCTGGCTGGTGCCCCACTTCGAGAAGATGCTCTACGACAACGCCCAGCTGGCGAGTCTCTACCTCCTCGCCTTCCAGCGCTTCGGGGAGGTGCGGTACGCGGAGGTGGCCCGGGAGACCCTGGACTACCTGCTGAGGGACATGCGGGATCCCTCCGGGGCCTTCCACGCGTCGGAAGATGCCGACAGCGAAGGGGAGGAGGGGCGGTTCTACGTCTTCACGCCCGCCCAGATCCGGGAAGTGCTGGGGGAGGACGCGGAGGCCTTCTGTGCCGCCTTCGGGGTCACGGAGCAGGGGAATTTCGAACATGGCACCTCGGTGCTCCACCGCTTCAGCCGGAATCCCCAGGGCACCTTCGACGAAGCGCGCCTGACGGATCTCCGCATGGACCTGCGGCAGGCGCGGGAGGCCCGCCCCCGGCCGGGCAAGGACGACAAGGTCGTGGCCGCGTGGAACGGACTCACCCTCTCGGCCCTCGCCCGCGGGTACCAGGTGCTGGGAGATGAACGGTACCGGGAGGCGGCGGTGGGCCTGGGCACCTTCCTGATGGCGCAGCTCTGGGATGGTCGCACCCTCTTCCGGGTTTGGCGGGCCGGCCAGCGGCACACGGAGGGTTTCCTGGAAGATCATGCGGCCGTGGCCAATGGCTTCGTGGACCTCTACGAGGCGGACTTCGACGCCCGCTGGCTGCGCCATGCGGAGGTTCTGGTGGCGGAGGCCCGGGCCCGCTTCGAGGATCCGCGGGAGGGCGCCTTCTTCAGCACCCGGGAAGGACAGGCGGATCTCCTCTTCCGTCAGAAGCCCGCCTTCGACAATGCGCTCCCCACGGGCAACAGCCTCATGGCCTCCGTCCTGCTCCGCCTCTCGGCGCACCTGCAGCGGGACGACCTGCGCCGCTCGGCGGAAGGGATCTTCAGGGCCTTCGGCCCCTTCATGGCCCGTGCGCCAAGGGCTTTCCTGGCCCTGCTCTCGCAGCTGGACACCGCCCTGAGAGACCCGCTGGAAGTCGTGCTTGCCGGGCACCTGGATCAGGGCGCTTTCCAGCAGCTGCGGGCGGAGGTGCATCGGCATGCCCTGCCGCATCGGGTGGTCAGTGCCGTGGCTGCCGATCCCTCGCTGCCGCTGCATGCCGGGCGCACCACCCTGGAGGGCCAGGCGGCAGCCTACGTGTGCAAGGCCCATGCCTGCAGTGCCCCCGTGCTCACGCCCGAGGCCTTGTCCGACCTGCTTCGGTGACCTGCCGCACTTCGCCGGATTTCCCCCTTGAAGGGGTGGGCTCCGGGCCTAGGTTTTGAGGCAGAGAGAAGCACCCCTTCTCGCTTCCCATGGGGCGACCGTTTACGCCTGCCCCTTCCCGGCAACGCACGACAGGCCGGAGACACCGAGGGCGCCCAGGGCGCCCTCACCGCGTGGATCAGGGCCGCTCGAGATCCTTGCGGAGGTGCCGCAGGAAGAGGCGGAACTCCAGCCAGAGGGGGCGCAGCGCCAGCATCACGAGGAAGAGCGCCAGGGGCACCGTCACCTTGAATCCGATGTGCTTGAAGCCCACGGCCCCAGCCACGCCCCCCGCGAGGAAGCTGCTGAGGATCAGGGCCATGAGCTTCAGCTTTGGGCGATCCGCCAGGATGCGCGGCGCATCGGGGATCTCCCGGGCGTTCCGATAGGCGAGCCTGCTCAGCTCGATGCCGATGTCGGTCACGGTCCCCGTGAGGTGGGTGGTGCGGACCGCCGCGCCGCTGATGTTGGTGGTCACCGCATTGTGGAGCCCCATGATGAAGCACAGGAGCGCGACGGCACCGTTGACCCACCCGTAGTCGCGGGCCTCGAGGCGGGCGCCCAGGTGGCCGAAGAGCAGGAGCAGCAGGGCCTCGAGCCCCAGGGCGAGGGCGTAGCGTCCCCGCCAGCGGTGGCGGCGGCCGTAGGAGATCAGGAGGGTGCTGACGAAGGCCCCCCCGACGAAGCAGAGCAGCATGCCGAAGGCGTAGGCCAGGGCCTCGTAGTCGCCGATGGCGGCATGATCGGCCATGCTGCTGACCACCCCGGTCATGTGGCTCGTGTAGTGCCCCACGGCGAGGAAGCCACCGGCGTTCACGGCGCCGGCCACGAAGGCCATGGCCCCCGCCAGCTGCCGATTCATCTGCGCCGTGCGCGAGTCGCCCTCCCGGGTCCAGTCCTCCCACCGGGTGGGAAGGGTCTCCAGGGTGCGGTCGAGGAGGGCGTAGTAGGTGACCGGGTCCACCCCCTTCAGCAGCACACGCAGGTAGCGCCGGGTGACGTAGGCCAGGTAGCGCGGGATGCGCCTCACCGGGCGCCTCCGGGAGCGGTGCGGGAGGCGAGCAAATGCCCGATGGCCACGGCGGCGGCATCCGCGGCATCCGCGGGCAGCGGGTCCTTCAGGCTGAGGAGGGTCATCACCATCTTCCCCACCTGCGTCTTGTCGGCCCAGCCGAAGCCGCTGACCGCCTTCTTCACCTGCATGGGGTTGTAGTCGCCCACCGAGAGCCCATGGAGGGCCGCCGTCAGCAGGA
>CAZVKM010000301.1:0-3050 GCA_964627685.1 uncultured Solibacteraceae bacterium
CACCAAGTGCGTGGTGGTGGTGGATGAGGACATCGACCCCCACGACCTCACCGAGGTGCTCTTCCGCATCACCAGCAACGTGGACCCCAAGCGGGACATGCTCTTCACCGACGGGCCCCTGGACGTGCTGGACCACGCCTCGGACCGCTTCGCCTTCGGCTCCAAGGTGGGCATCGACGCCACCCGCAAGAACAAGCCCTTCGATGACTACAAGCGCGAGTGGCCCCGGGACCTCACCTTCCCCGACGAGATCCTGGGCCGCCTCGAGCGGCGCTGGAAGGAATACGGCTTCTAGATCCCCCGGGCCACCAGCTCATCCAGGAACCGCTTGTGGTCGTCCGGGGAGAGCCGGGGGATCACCTCCGTGGCGATGCCGTGGTGCACCGTCCGCCAGTGGATCTTCCCCGTCAGGACGAGGGTGCAGTTGCCCCCGGCCGGATCGGCCGCGAGCTTGAGGGTCCCGATCTCCACGGCGGAGTCGTACCCCATGCCCTTGTGGGTGCGGGGCTCCGCGGGCTCCTTCCGGATGCGCTCGAAGGTGATGAAGCGGGTGGAGGCGTCCGAGGCCGTGACCGTGCAGCCCATGTCGAGCAGGGCGTCCATGACCTTCGAGACGGCCACGGGCCCCCCCACCTTCAAGGTCCTTCGGCTCTCCGCGGCGACCCGGCCCGCGGCCCCGAGGTCCCCTTCCGAAGCCGCGTGGAAGGGTTTGGGCTGGTCCGGCAGGAAGAGGACGACGGGCGGAACGCAGGCCAGGGAGGCCAACAGGACCATAGCCAGGCCGAAGGAATGGGGTTTCATGGGAGCTCCTGGGGGAAAGGGTCGAGTGGCCTGGGCGGATCAGAACCGGAAGGTGAAGGCCGCCTGGACCGTGGTGGCGTCGAAGGTGTGGTCGAGGCTCCCCACGAGGGCCCTGAGCTCCACCCCCATGGCCTGGTTGAAGCGCCAGCCCGCGCCGGCCGTGACGCCGAGCTTGGTGGTGTGGAAGCGGGTACGGGCCCCAAGGGCGTCCTGATCCACGAACCACCGCACGGCGCCCAGGCCTCCCACGAGGTAGGGGCCGGAGGTCGCATCCTGCAGGTGGTAGAGGTGGTCGAAGGCCAGGTGGTAATTGCTCACCTGGGTCTTCACCCCTCCGACCAGGGGTCCTTGCGCCCACACGTTCCAATCCAGCCGCGTGCGGCTGCTGTGCTTGTCCCCATGCGAGTGGAGGGTGTGGAGCCCCAAGCCGTACCCCAGCTGATGGTCGAGGTCCCTCCCCAGGTCGTGGGCCGGCCGGTTGAGCGTCACCTGCCCCGAGAACCGGATGGGGCCCTCACCGGCCTGGAGGGCGGAAAGGGAGAGAAGCGCGAGGGGGAGGGCGGCGAGGTGCATGGGAACTCCGGTGGGTCCATGGGGACTTCCCGGGATCAGCATCTACCATGCCATTGCGTATGGTCAATCAGATCCAGACGGGACGCACCTTCCCACAACCATGCTGTAGCGTATTGCAGCGATCGCGGCCCGGGACGTCGCAACCCACCGCTAGAAGTGGAGGAGCACCTGGGCGCTGAAAAAGCTGGGGCGGAAGCGGGTCTCGGTGTCGAGGTTGCTCTGGGTGTACCGCAGCTCGACCCCCATGAAGCGGCTGAACTGGGTGCCGCACCCCACGCTGCCGTTCAGCAGCTGCTTCTTCTCCGTCTTGGGCGCCGCGGAGTCCTTGAACTGCCACTCCGTGAGGGCCGCCCCGAGGGTGAAGTAGCCTCCTTCCGGACGGCCGCGCCAGTACCAGAGGTAGTCCGCGCCCACGCCCCGCCCCTCGAGCTGGAGCTTCCGGGTGACGGGCGTCCCCACCCGCTCTGGGAACTTCAGCGCATCGATCCGGAAACGGATCACGCTCCCGCCATCCGGGTTCCAGTCCAGGTGGAGGCCATAGGCGGTCCCAGACTTGTTCCCGACCTCGGCCCTCAGCGTCCCCGTGCTGGGCTTCACCGCCTGCCCCTGGATCCCGAAGTGGAGGTCGTCCGCGGCCAGCGGAAGGGCCATCAGGCTCAGGGCGAAGGCTCGGAAGGACATGGGGGCTCCCAGATCGGATCTCTCCTTTTACCAAAAAGGAGCCCCGGATGGGGCTCCTTTCCTGGGATTCCCTACCGGATTCAGAAGCGGAAGGAGGCCCCGACCTGGATGGAATCGAAGTCGGCCTCCCCGGCCTTGCCCTTCAGGTAGCGGACCTCGGCGCCCACCGCCTTGTTGAACTGGTAGCCCACGCCGGCCGCGAGACCGAGCTTGGTGGTCGTCTCGGACCCGGTGAAGCCCAGGAGGGACGTCTCGGCCTTCCAGCGGTTCAGGGCCAGGCCTCCGGTGAAGTACACGCCCTCGGCCTTCCCCTCCACGAAGTAGAGGTAGTCGGCGCCCACGGAGAGGTTGCTCACCTTGTTGGAGACGCCGGGGGCCGGCTTGTATTCGGGGTACCACAGGTAGTCGAGGCGGGGGCGGAGGGCGTGGCCGCTGCCGAAGTCCACGAGGGCGTGGGCCCCGATCCCGAAGCCGAGCTTGCTGTCCACGGCCTCCTTGAGGTCGCTCTGGGGCTGGTTGAGGGAGGCCTGCACGCCGAAGCGGACGTCCTGGGCCTGGAGGCCGGTGAAGGCGGCCGCCGCGAGGGCGAGGGAGAGGAACTTCATGAGTGCTCCTTTGGATTCAGCCCGATGGGCTGGACCGTACGATGCCGCCCGGGCCCCCCCCACCCGACACCCCTGGGCCCCACCCGTTCCATTTTTCCGCCCCGAAAACCGGGGACCCGACATGAAGAGGGCGCCCGCGGGCGCCCTCTTCATGTCCATGAGGCTCAGGCGCCGATCAGGCGTCCTGGCGGACTTCCTTGAGGCGGCCGGCCTTGCCGAGCTTGGCGCGCAGGAAGTAGAGCTTGGCGCGGCGCACGCGGTTGTGGCGCAGCACTTCGAGCTTGTCGATGATGGGGCTGTTCAGGGGGAAGATGCGCTCCACACCCACGCCGCTCGCGATCTTGCGCACGGTGAAGGAAGCGCGCATGCCGCCGCCCTTGATGCCGATGA
>CAZVKM010000302.1:0-3012 GCA_964627685.1 uncultured Solibacteraceae bacterium
GCCGCTTGATCTCCTTCTGCATGCCGATGAGGCGGAAGGCGCTGTCCACCTTCGCGAGCACCTCCTGGGCGTGGAAGGGCTTGCTGATCATGTCATCCGCTCCCAGGGACAGGCCCCCGATGCGGGAGGCCGTGCCATCCAGGGCCGAGACGATGATGAAGTAGGTGTCCTGGGTCTCGGGGGTGCCCTTCACGCGCTTGCACAGCTCGTCCCCGGCCATCTCGGGCATCCGGAGGTCGCTGATGATGAGGTCGGGCTGGAGCTTGGCCATCTCGCCCAGGGCCTGGACGCCGTTGGCGGCCATCAGCACCTGATAGCCCGCCCGCTTGAGGTAGAACCCGAGGATGTCCCGGATGGGGGCCTCGTCATCCACCACCAGGACCACGCCCCTTCCCATTCATTCCCCCGATGCGAAAGGGCCCGTGAGGGCCCCTCCGATTCAGGCGCCCCGGAGGGCGTCCTGTTCCGTGGCGAAGATCGAGAAGTAGTTGGTGAGGTTCGTCTGGTCGAAGGTCTTCTTCACCGCCGCCGGCAGGGCGCACAGGTGCAGCTTCCCGCCGCTCTTGTCCACGCTGTTGCGCGCGGCCACGAGCAGGCCGAGACCCGAGGAATCGATGAAGCTGACCCCTTCCAGGTTGATCACCAGCAGCTTGGGCTGGTGGCTGGTCACCGTGTCGCGGATGACGTCACGCAGCTGCGCCGTCACCTCGAAGTTGACCTTCCCCTGGATCGAGACCACCGAGGCGCTGCCCTCTTGCCGCGTCTGGATGTTCAGCATGCAACCTCCCTACAGAAGTCCCTGGAGCACCCGGCGTCGGGCCGCATCCCGCTGCCGTTGTTTGTATTCGGCGTGGGAGGCGGGGCCGGACTGGGCATTCTCAAAGCCTGATCGTTCCATGACTTGCACTTCATGTGCGAAGAAAAACGTAAACTCTTCCTGCTTTTGGATCAACTCCGGGATGTGAAGTTGATCGGCAAGGAGGGGATTCCCTGTAATTTCCATCCGGTGCTTCAGGCCCTCCAGGACCAGCGTCGCGGGGTTCGGCAGCCGGATGAGGCTCCGGGCCGTGAACTGGATGGCCGAATAATCCTTGGCTGTAAAGGGGTTGGCCTCACTCCCCGAACCTTTCAGGGACAGCGTGTGACTGAGTTCACGTCGAGCCTCCGGGCTCAGCTCCCCGATCTGGAACATGTCCGGCAGGTCGCCCATCCAGCGCTCCAGGGCCGGGAGGTCGATCATCAGGTTCCGGGAGCGGCTGGGCTTGATGTGGGTGCTCATGAGCACGTGGTGGTCCAGGAGGAACCGGATCACCAGGAGCACGCCCAACTGATCCTCGGCCACCAGGCGGATGCCGATCTGGTCGTAGATCGTCTCCGCCACGTTCTCAGGCTTGTGGAGGAGCTTCAGGAGCATGGAGTTGCGGTCCTTGTTCTCCTTGCGCTCCACGGCCACCAGGGGCACCTCGTACCCCCCCCGCAGGAGCCACTGGCCCCCCTCCTGCACCAGGTAGCGGTCGTAGCGCTCGAAGACCTGCTTCTGGATCTCGGGCAGGAAGCGCAGGTTCACATTGTGGTCGATGTGGAAGAGCGTGTGCATCACCCGGAGCACGGCGCAGCTCCAGATGGCCCGATCCCCCCGCCCGCCGTCCTCCGCCCGCTCCGAGGCCCAGACGAGCAGCTCCAGGGGATCCTCGACCTCCTGCAGGAAGGTCGGCATGCCGAGTTCCGACCCCTCCAGGATCACGCCCTGGAGGAAGGTGAGGGCGTCCTCGAAGACCCGGATCACGTGGTGGCGCTGGGCCTGCACCCGGAGGTCGTAGCCGTAGTTGTAGGCGAAGTCCCAGGCCTCTTCGTGGCTGTGGCACTGGAGGCCCTCCAGGTCGATGCTGGAGCCGCCCCCGAGGATCACCTGGGTGACCTCGGCCGGCAGGGGGAAGGGCGGGTGGTGACGCATGGTCAGGAGAGACATCGGCAGATCACAGTGTGCATTGAAAATCTGTCCAGCCAGCCCCGATGAGGGGCCGACCCATAAAAAAACGGGGCGCCCGTGGGCGCCCCGTCGAGCCGGGCCTTCGTCTTACTTGACGATGAAGGCGAGGGCGAAGGTGAAGAGCACCAGGGCCTCGATGAAGGCCAGGCCGAGCACCAGGGAGCCGGAGATCTTGTCGGCGGCCTGGGGGTTGCGGGCCATCGCCTCGTAGGCGGAGGAGAGGACCTTGGCCTGGGCGGTGCCGCAAGCGGCCGCAGCGCCGGCGACGGCGATGTAGATCAGCTTGGTGGTGTCGAACAGGGTGTTGAAGGAGCCGGTGGCGGCAGGGGCGCCCTGGGCGAAGGCGGCCACGGCCACGGTGAAGAGGAAAGCGAAGGTGAGGAACTTGCGCATGTGCGCCTCCAAGGTGAGGACCGCGGGGTTCGGAATCCCGACGGTCAGGGTGAACTGGGACTTAGTGGGCGTGGGCGTGGTCGTGACCATGCCCGTGGTCGTGGTCGTGGTGCATGTCCTGCACCGCGCCGCCGATGTAGACCGCCGTGAGGGTGATGAACACCAGAGCCTGCACGGCCACGGTGATGAAGCCGAGGAACATCAGCACCGTGGGCACCACCAGGGCCACCACGCCGAAGATGGCGGCGGCGATGGTGTGCTCCAGGGCCATGTTCAGGAAGAGACGCATGGAGTGGCTGAAGATGCGGATGAACAGCCCCAGGAACTCCAGGGGGAAGATCAGGAAGACGCCCAGGATGATCAGGAACGGGTTGCTGCAGGGGCCCGCCAGGTGCTTCCAGTAGGCGAGGCCGTTCATCCGCGTGCCCTCGAAGTTGTAGACGAGGAAGACGCTGATGGCGCAGCCGAGGGTGACGTTCCAGTTGCTGTTGCCGGTGCCGAAGAAGGGCACCATGCCCAGGAAGTTGTTCACGAAGATCAGGAGGCCCAGCGTGCCGATGAAGGGGATGTACTTCTCGGCGTGGCGGGGGATGGAGCTGCCGGCCAGGTTCCGGATGAAGCCGAAGTAG
>CAZVKM010000303.1:0-3008 GCA_964627685.1 uncultured Solibacteraceae bacterium
TCGATGTAGCGGCCCCAGTAGGCGTAGGCCTTGGTGCGGCCATCGCCGTCCACGTCATAGGTGGCGCCGATGCGGGGCGCGAAGGCCCAGTCGGTCTTGAAGAGGGACTGGCCGTTGTCGGCCTTGTACTCGTACTTGTCCGCGCGGAAGCCGGGGCTGAAGGTCAGGCGACCGATCTGCCACTGGTCCTGCACGTAGAAGCCCTGGGACTGCATCTTGGGGGTGGAAGAGGCCTGGCTGGACATGATGAAGCGGTAGCCCAGGTAGCCCAGCGCCAGGTTGGAGGCGTCGTAGGGGGTGTTGAAGTTGACGGCGTCCAGCTCGGCGGAATCCACGGTGCCGCTGGCGTTGGTGTCCAGGGAGGCCTTCAGGGCGGCGTAGGTGGCGTTGTTGTTGATGGAGGAGAGCACCTTGCTGCGGGCGCCCTTCACCTGGCCGCCGTAGTTGGCGACGACGTTGGCGTAGGTGGTGGGGGCGTTGAAGTTCTCATACTGCGCACCCTGGCTGATGAACAGCGTCTGGGTGAGCTCGTCGGTGCCCATCTGGATGCCGGCCTTCAGGGTGTGGCTGCCCATGGCATCGAAGAAGAAGGTCCCGTCGACGCGGGTCTGGTTGCGCTTGTAGTCCCGGGCGGTACCGGCGGCGCTGTTGCCGAAGGTGGTCTGGTTCACCGTGGGGGACTGGGAGGTGGGGAAGATCACCTGCAGGTTCGGTCCGCCGTTGGTGTACAGGGCCTTGGCCGTGTCGGACTCCTCGTGCTGGAAGGTCTTGATGTCCAGGATGAAGGCCGGGGTCTGCCAGGTGTAGGCGAGGGTGAAGCGGTCACCACCGCGCTCGGTCTTGGCCAGGCGACGGGTGGGGACGGTCACCGAGGTGCCGTTGTCGAAGTAGCTGGGGTTCCGGTTGAAGCTGGCCACGAGCTGGTGGCCGTCGAGGATCTGCCAGGTCAGCTTGGCGAAGGTGCGCTTTTCGTCGTTGTTGATGGCCTGTCGCTTCTCGCCGGGGGTGGCGGCCGCGTTGGGATCCAGGGTCACGTCGAAGACGTCCTTGATCTTCTGGTAGCTCAGCACGAACCAGAGCTTGTCCTTGAGGATGGGGCCGGACAGGAAGAGCGAGGTGTCATCCACGGTCCGATCGGGGGCCTGGGGGATGAAGGTGGAGGTGGCGGAGGCCCAGGAGGGATCGGTCTTGGCGAAGATCAGGCCGCCCTTGAACTCGTTGCCACCGGGGACGGTGGTCACGTTGGAGAACAGACCGGCACGGGCGGAGTACTCGGCGGTGATGGCGCCGGTCTTCACGTCCTGGTTCAGCACCAGTTCCTGGGGGATGGTGGTGCGGTAGGTGCCGGCCTCGGGGCTGGTCACGTCGATGCCGTCCACCATGTAGGTGTTGTTGCGGGCGCCGTTGTTGCCGAAGTTGTCGCGGTTGTTGCCGGAGGCCAGGGCAGGGTTGCCGCCCACGGACACGACGCCGGGGGCCAGGGTCAGGGTGGCCAGCTGGTTGCGGGCGATGGGGAGCTGGGTCAGCTCTTCCTGGGTGATCTGGGTGCCGGCCGTGACGGTGGTGACGTCCACGGTGGGCAGGGAGCTCACCACCTCAACCACGGCGCCGCCCACGGGCACGAGCTTCAGGTTCACGGCCGAGGTCTGGTCGATCAGCACATCGGCGTTGACCGTCTGGGTCTGGAAGCCGTTGGCGCTCACCACCACCTTGAAGGTGCTGGGCACGAGGCGCACGAAGCGGATCTTGCCGGAGGCGTCGGTCACCAGGGTGCGGGCGCCACCGATCTGGGCGGGGCTGGTGATGACCACGGAAGCCCCGGAGATGGGCTTGCCGGTGACATCCAGGACGGTGACGGCGAGGTTGCCATCGCCGGCCGCGTAGGCCACGAAGCCGGAGGCCACGATCAGGGCCGTGGTCCGACCGAGTCGGTTGAGAAGGTTGGACATGAAAACTCCTGAAACGCCCGTGTGGGCGGAACACCGCCGGTGGTCCGGAGGCAGGAACCTTCGGATCGGGAGCGGCATGAAGAGAAAGGGCTGAAGCGAAGGAGATTGTTGGCCCGGGGGAAAGCTTTGGCAAGGGCAAAGTTACCCACCGGAAGGCACGCCGGAATTTCCCAAACCCCCACCAGGGTGCCCCCTCCTGCTCCGGGGTTCCCGGCTGCACGGCGCCGCCCACGTCCTCGACCTCGGCTCACAAGGTCTGGGACGTGGGGGGACGAACCCGCGTGGGGTTGGAAGCTTAGAAGGCCATGACCTTCCGGGCGGCGGCCAGCACCTTGTCGGTGTTGGGCAAGGTGGCCCGCTCCAGGATGCGGTTGAAGCCCACGGGCGTGAACTCGGAGCCCACGCGCTCCACGGGGGCATCCAGCCAGCTGAAGGCCTTGGAGGCCACGAGGGCCGCCAGCTCGCCGCCGAAGCCGCCGAAGACCTTGTCCTCGTGGGCGATGAGGCACCGGTGGGTCTTCTTCACGCTGGCGAGGATCGTCGCCTCGTCCAGGGGGAGGAGGCTGCGGAGGTCCACGACCTCCACGCTCTTGCCCTCGGCCTCCAGCTTGGCGGCGGCCTCCAGGGCAAAGTGCACGGGGGTGCCGAAGGCCAGGATCGTGAGGTCGGTGCCCGTACGGCGCACACGGGCCTTGCCGAAGGGCACGGCGAACTCGGCGGGCACGTGGCTCTTGGCCATGGCGGCGTTGTAGAGGAACTTGGGCTCCAGGTAGACCGTGGTGCCCCGGCTCCGCATGGCGGTGCGCAGGAGGCCCGCGGCGTCGTCGGCGAAGGCCGGCACCACCACGCGGAGGCCGGGCAGCGTGGTGAGCCAGCCCTCCACGTTCTGGGAGTGGTAGAGGCCGCCGCCGATGTAGCCACCCGAGGCGATGCGGATGGTGATGTTGGGGGAGAACTTGCCATTGCTGCGCCAGTAGTCGTGGCTGGTCTCCACGATCTGCTCGGCGGCGGGCCAGATGTAGTCGGCGAACTCGGCGCCCTCCACCACGATGCGCAGCT
>CAZVKM010000304.1:0-3002 GCA_964627685.1 uncultured Solibacteraceae bacterium
GCGAGCTTCTCGGCGAAGCCCGCCTCCGTGGCGATGCGGACCCCGTTGGTGTTCACCATCAGGTGCCGGATGGGCCGTTCCTTGGCCTCGTCCAGGATGCGGAAGAAGTCCGGGTGCAGCGTGGGCTCCCCGCCGCTGAACTGCACGATGTCGGGCTCCCCTTCGCTCCGCACCACCGCGTCCAGCATGGCGATCACCTGCTCGAGGGACCGGTGCGTGAGGCGCTCCGGACCGCTTCCCGCGTAGCACACGGGGCAGCGCAGGTTGCAGTGGTCCGTGAGCTCGATGAGGGTGAGGCAGCTGTGCTGCTCGTGGTCCGGGCAGAGGCCGCAGTCATAGGGGCAGCCGTACTGCACGGGCGTCTGATGGCAGAGGGGCTGTTCCGGGGCCTTGAGGAACACCTCCCGGGCCCGGCGGTAATAGGCCTCGTCGTCGGCCACGAGCACCCGGCTGGGGCCATGCTCGGGACAGCGCTTGAGCATGTGCACCGCGCCGTCCTGGATCACGAGCTTGGCATCCACCCGCCGATAGCACGTCGCGCAGATGGAGGTGGCCGTGTCGTAGAAGAGGTAGGGGCGGACTTTGGGCAAGGGGGATCCTGGTGAGGTCGTGGGCAGCTTACCATACGTCACGGTATGTAAAGCCGCAGGACGGAATGGGAACCTACTTCAGGGTGAGCATCCCGGCGCAGACCAGGCCCGGAAGCAGGATGGCGACCCCCGCGGCCCAGGCGGCCCCCACCAGCAGGCCCCGGCGATGGAGCGGGTCCGGCCGGCTGAGGGCCCAGGGCAGGATCCAGACCCACTGGAAGAGGGCGAGGGCGGGCCACCCGAAGAAGAACAGCATGGCCAGGCCGAGGCCCCGATACTCCCCACGCCCCCCCATCAGCTCCGCGAGCCCGGGGAGCAGGATGAGCCCCGCGACGATCCCGAAGACGAGGCCCGCCTGACGCACCCCCCTCCGATGACCATCGACGGCGATCGGTTCCGCCGGGTCGGCGTGTTGAGGATCCTCGGGGGTCATGGGTGCTCCAGGGTGCGTGTCTTCCGGCGCTCCAGCATCAGCCCCACCAGCCCGAGGGCCGCCGCCCACTGGATGCCGTTGAGCCCCAGGAGGACCGGGTAGGGTTTAAGGCCATCGACCAGGAGCCGCCAGAGGCAGTAGGTCGCGAGGAAGGCCCGCCAGAGGTCCCCCGCCCGGGACAGCTTCGGTCTCAGGTGCAGGGCCGCCCCGGCCAGCAGGATGAGGAACAGGGATTCGTAGAGCTGGGTCGGATGGCGCAACACCCCATCCCCGAAATCCACGCCCCACGGGAGGGTGGTCGGTCCGCCATGGGTCCCGTCCGCCAGCCCGGTGAGGAAGCAGCCGATGCGGCCGAAGGCCACGGCGAGGCAGAGGGGCACCACGAACAGGTCTCCGGTGCGCCGCGTCTCCCCGAGGAGGCGCTTGGCGACTTCGACCCCGAGGTGCCCGCCGAGGATCGCGCCGAGGATGGACTTCCCCGCGAGGAGGGGGAGCCAGCCCAGCTGATCCAGGTCCGGCAGGAGGGTGAGCAGGTGCAGCAGCTTCGCGCCGAGGCCGGCCCCGAGGATCGCGCCCCCCACCACGGAGAAGCGGGTGCGCCCATCGAGGGCGTCCGACCACCGGCGCCGCAGGAACCAGAAGAGCTGACCGCCCAGGGGGTAGGCCAGGGTCTCGAAGAAGCGGTGGGGATGGACCTTCCAGGGCCCCAGGGGGATGAAGACCGGGAAGGTCACTGCAGCCTCAGCCAGAGCCCCTTGAGGTAGAAGCCCTCCGGGTGGTTCAAGGCATAGGGATGATCCGTGGGCTGACCGAGGTGCCCCAGCACCTGGGCCTCCCGACCGGCCTCCAGGAGTGCCGTCCACACCGCCTCCTGGAAGCGGATCCGATCCAGGTGCTGACTGCAGCTGTAGCACCAGAGCATGCCCCCGGGGGCGGTGGCGCGGGCCCCGAGCCGGAAGACATCCTTGTAGGCCTTGAAGGCGTTGTCCACGTCCTTGCGCTGCTTGGCGAAGGCCGGTGGATCCACGATGACCCGGTCCCAGGACTCCGGCTCCAGCTGCCGCATGAGCTCGAAGGCGTCCCCTTCCATCCGGGTGTGCAGGGCCGGATCCAGGCCGTTGTCCCGCCAGTCCGCCTCCGCCTGGTCCAGAGCCGCGGCGCTGATGTCCAAGGTGGCCACCTCCAGGGCCCCACCCAGACCCGCATGGATGCTGAAGCCACCCGTGTATCCGAAGGCGTTGAGCACCCGCCGTCCCTCCGCGAGCGATCCCAGCTGGAGGCGGTGGGTCCGCTGATCGAGGAAGAAGCCCGTCTTCTGGCCCCGGAGCAGGTCCACCCGCAGGCGCGCGGGGCCCTCGTGGATGGTGATGGGGCCCCCCAGGCTGCCCTTCAGGATGCGGTTCACGGGGGCCAGGCCCTCCTCCTTGCGCCCGCTCTGGCTCCGCTCCACGAAGGTGGTGCAGCCCTCCCGGCGACCCAGGGCCTCGAGCACGGGCCACCAGATGGGGCGGAGGGCCTCGAGGCCCGCGGTCCCCACCTGGATGACGAGGGCGTGGGCGTAGCGATCCACCACGAGGCCGGGGAGCAGGTCCCCCTCACCGAAGATCCAGCGCACCCCCTCCTGAGGGTCCCCATGGCCCAGGTCCTTCCGGAGCTGCAGGGCCATCTCGAAGCGGTGGCGGAAGAAGGCCTCGTCCAGCGGGCCATCCTCGAAGCGGAAGACCCGGGCGGCGAGGGGGTTGGTGGCGGAGGCCGTCCCCACGCCGAGCACGTTCCCCGAGGCGTCGGCGATGCGCACCACGGCCGCCTCCGCGGGATCCGCCACGGCGCCGCTGAAGATCCAGGGATGCCGCTTGCCCAGGAGCTGCTCCTTCCCGGGCTTGAGGCGGAGGAGGGGGTAGGGCCAGAGGGGAGCGTCCATGCCCACCAGCCTACCGCTTCAGGATGCTCCGGAGGGTGTCCAGGAACCGGCCCACCTG
>CAZVKM010000305.1:0-2995 GCA_964627685.1 uncultured Solibacteraceae bacterium
CTTGTCCTTGGTCATGGCCTCCGAGACCGGGATGTCCCAGCGGGTCTCGAAGCGGAGGTCCCGGTTGGTGAGGATGCCCACCAGCTTGCCGTCCTTGACCACCGGCACGCCGCTGATGCGGAACTTGGCCATGAGGGCCTCCGCATCCCGGATGGGCTGGTCGGGATGGATGGTGATGGGATCGGTGATCATGCCGGATTCCGAACGCTTCACCCGATCCACTTCCTCGGCCTGACGCTCAATGGGCAGGTTCTTGTGGATGATCCCGATGCCCCCCAGCTGGGCGAGGGCGATGGCCATCCGGCTCTCGGTCACGGTGTCCATGGCGGCGCTGACCAGGGGGATGTTCAAGGTCACTTCCCCGGCGATGCGGGTCTTCAGGTCCACGGCGTTGGGGTGCACCTCGGAATAACCCGGGGTGAGCAGCACGTCGTCGAACGTCAGGGCCTTCATGAGGGGCAAGGTGAGCATGGATGCCTTCCAATCAGAACCCGCGTGGGCTGCGGGACCTTGCAGGGCATGATCGCACGGAAGGCCCCCCTTTGGCGACGCCCGAGTCGGCTCCGCCCCCCGGTCTGAGGCCCCGTTCCTCGCCCCGACTGGGGAATCCCCGAGGCGGGTGGGGCCGAAGCGGCCGCGGCAGGAGGAGGTGGAAACGTGACGGTTAAATGAAAATTTGCGGCTGCGGAGGGGAAAGTCCGGACCGGCGAATTCGTCCGCTTGACGGCCGGGGAACCTCACCTAGCTTTTGGACACCGTTATAGCGAACCAAGGACTCGTGGAACCGGGGCCTTGTACATCCTTTTCCTAATTGGGAGGTAAGGAATGGAGTTTCTGAGACCCGACATGCAGGACCGTCTCATGAAGGAGCATTTCGAGTTCAGGAAGCTGATGGAGGAGCACAAGGCCGCGGACGAGCGGCTGCGGACCCTCCAGACGAAGCCGCGCCTCAGCGCCCAGGAGAGCGTGGAGGAGGTGGAGCTGAAGAAGCAGAAGTTGCGGGCCAAGGAGCGCATCTACCAGATCGTCAAGGAGGCCGATGGCCGAGACCACTGAAACGCCCCCCGACCAGTCATGGAAAGGGCCCGCGGGGTGCGCGGGCCCTTTCTCCGTAGGGTGCCCTGGTCCTAGTGGCAGCCGCGCAGCTTCCGGGTGACGGCCGGGAGGCCCGCCACTGTCACCGTGGCCGTGCCGCAGGGGAGGCCGAACAGCACGTCGGCGGTCTTGCCATCCTGGGTCAGGGACAGGGTGCCGCTCGTGGGCCGGCAGCATCCCGTGGTCCAGGTGAGGGCGGTGGCTTGGGCGATGGCCCCGGAGAGGGCCGGGTGCCCGGAGGCCTGGAGGGTGAAGGTCCCCCAGAGCTTGAACTGGCCGGCGGTGGCCCAGTCGGAGGTGTAGGCTGCCGAGTAGGTGAAGCTGCGGTTCTCGGAGGGTTCCTCCGCCTCCGTGTGGGTCAACGTGAGGCCGGTGATGGTGATGACCGCCTGCTTCGCGACGGGGTCGATCACCACATGCCGGGTGCCGTCCACGGAGTGGGTCTCCTTGCCGCCTTCCTCCGACTTCACCAGGTGGTTGAAGGTGATCTGGTAGTCATTGAGCTTCCAGGTGACCTCGATGCTCCCGTTCAGCGTCTCGTCGCCGTCCACGCAGTCCGTGAAGGCCCAGGGCGGTGCCTCCCTGGGTCTTGTCCAGGGGAACCCACATGGGAAGGCCGGAGGGGCTGGCCTGGGCCGTGGATTCCGCGCTCACCACCGTGGCTGCGGCGGCCTGGGCGTTGGTCGGAGAGAGGGTGTTCCCCATGGGGGCCTCGGAGTGGGAACCGCCGCAGGCGACCAGGAGCAGGACAAGGCAGGGGAGTGCGGTACGCGTGCGCATGGAATCCTCCGGGGGTCTGCCTCCAGGGTGGGACTCCGGCGCGTGGGGACAACCCTCCGGCCTGGAAAAACCGGCCGGACCGGCCTTCCCCGCCCGTCAGCGGTCGAGGGGCCTGGGGCGGAAGGCGCCGCCCACCCAGTAGACCCACTCCAGGGGATCCTTCACGTCCCAAAGCAGCACCTTCGCCTCAGCGCCCGGGTGCAGGTGGCCCAGCTCCGTCCGGCCAAGGCTGCGGGCGGAGTGCAGGGTCATGGCCGTGAAGGCCTCCTCGAAGGTCATGCGCAGCTGCAGACAGCCCAGGCGCAGCACGAGGAGGGGATCCAGACAGGGACTTGATCCCGGATTGAAGTCCGAGGCGAGGGCGACGGCGCAGCCCGCCTCGATCATCTTCCGGGCCGGGGCCCAGTCCCGCATGCCCAGGAAGAGGGTCGTGGTGGGGAGGAGAATGGGCGTGACGCCCGTGGCGGCCATGGCCTTCATGCCCGCCTCGCTGCAGAACATGAGGTGGTCGGCGGAGGCGCCCCCCAGCTCGGCGGCCAGCTCGGCGCCGCCGGTCCAGCTCAGCTCGTCGGCGTGGATGCGGGCCTGCAGGCCCAGAGCCTTCCCGGCCTCATAGATGCGGCGGCCCTGGGCCACGGTGAAGACGCCCGTCTCGATGAACACGTCGCAGTAGCGGGCCAGGCCCGGGAAGCGGCGCACCAGCTCCGGCAGCCACTGCTCGGCCACCACCCGGCTGTAGCCCTCGGGATCGCCGGCGAACTCCGTGGGGATGTCGTGGGCGGGCAGGAGGGTCACATCGAAGCTCCAGCCCCGGGCCTTCAGCTCCAGGTACGCCTCGCAGAGTCGGCTCTCCGCCTCCAGCTCCAGGCCGTAGCCGGTCTTCGCCTCCAGGTGGACGATGCCCCGGTCATGCATCTCGCGCAGGCGGGCCTCGCCGGCGGCCACGAGCTCGGCCACCGTCGCGGTGCGGGTGGCGCGGACGGTCTCGCGGATGCCTCCGCCCTCCGCCGCGATCTGCGTGTAGGGCACGCCATGGAGGCGGCGGTTGAACTCCGCGGAGCGGTCGCCCCCGAAGAGCAGGTGGGTGTGGGGATCCACGAAGCCCGGCGTGGCCCAGGCC
>CAZVKM010000306.1:0-2989 GCA_964627685.1 uncultured Solibacteraceae bacterium
CAAGGAAGATGAAAACCGCGCCGGCAAGTCCCCGCTGAAGGGCGACCTGGGCGTGGTGCAGTTCGCCAAGATCGTGGCCGCCGCTGCCGGCTGCCCCGTGAACGTCATCAAGTACGACGGCACCGCGGCCGCCGTGGCCGCCACGCCGGCCGCCCCTGCCGCCGAGGCCACCGCCGGCCCTTCCAGCTGGGATCTCAAGGCCGCGCCGAACCGGGCCGTCACCCTGCCCAAGACGGCCCCCGTGCCCAGCTTCAAGACCTATCAGGCGGAAGTGGCGGAGCAGTTCAAGGCCGATGAGGCCAAGTGGCAGAAGAGCCTGGCCGACTACGAAGTCGCCAAGGCCAAGGCCGCCGAGGAGGGCAAGCCCGAGCCCAAGGCCCCGGTCCGGCCCGCGCCCAAGAAGGACGAGAACGACATGAAGACCCCCTTCCCCCAGGAGGCCAAGGATGCGGACCTCCTGCTCCTGGCCGAGAAGCTGGGTGACAAGGTGGAGGAGGTCTTCGAGCAGGCGGGCGAGCTCGTCTGCCAGGTGAGGAAGGAAGCCGTCCTCGAGGCCCTCCGCCTCTGCCAGGACGACCCGCACCTCAAGTACGAGATGCTGGCGGACCAGAGCGCCACCCACTACCCCGTGGGCAAGGACTTCCAGTTCAGCGTGGTCTACCACCTGACGAGCCTGAGCCGCCGCAAGCGCCTCCGGCTGCGCATCCTGATCCCCGAGGGCTTCGAACCCGAGAGCGCCTGCGCCCTCTACCCCTCGGCCAACTGGATGGAGCGCGAGATCTACGACATGCTCGGGATCCGCTTCCAGAACCACCCCGCGCTCACCCGCATCCTCTGCCCCGAAGGCTGGGAAGGGTTCCCGCTCCGGAAGGAGTACCCCACCCTCGGCCTGGGGCAGCGCGAGGTCGACTTCCGCGAGGACCGCTCCGGCATGCTCAACCGCATCGCCATGGAGAAGGCCGGCAACCTCGGCATCAACCTTTCCATCCCCAAGGCTGACTAGGGAGTCCCCGGTGTTCAAGAACGAGGAAATGGAAATCAACCTGGGCCCGCAGCACCCGTCCACCCACGGCGTGCTCCGCGTGAAGCTCCGGCTCGACGGCGAGACCGTCACCCACTGCGAGCCCATCATCGGCTACCTGCACCGCGGCGTGGAGAAGATCTGCGAAGACAAGACCTTCTTCCAGGGCCAGGTGTGGACCGACCGCATGGACTACGTGGCGGCCATCAGCAACAACCTCGGCTGGGCCGAGAGCGTCGAGAAGCTGTTCGGCATCGAGGTGCCGCGCCGCGCCAAGTACATCCGCACCATGCTCACGGAGCTGAACCGCATCAGCAGCCACCTCCTGTGGCTGGGCACCCACGCCCTGGACATCGGGGCCATGACGGTCTTCCTCTACGCCTTCCGCGAACGTGAGCAGATCCTCGACCTCTTCGAGGCCTTCTGCGGCGCCCGGCTCACCACCACCGCCTTCCGCATCGGCGGCCTCCGCGAGGACCTGCCCCCCGGGTTCATCCAGCAGGTGCAGGCCTTCCAGGACCGCTTCCTGGAGTGCGTGGACGAGTACGAGACGCTCCTCACGGAGAACCGCATCTGGAAGAAGCGCACGGTGGGGGTCGCCCCCATCTCCGCCGAGGACTGCATCGCCCTGGGCGTGACGGGCCCCGTGCTTCGCGCCGCGGGCGTGGCCTACGACATCCGCAAGGCCTTCCCCAGCGCCGCCTACGCCGAGATGAACTTCGACGTGCCCACCCAGACCGCGGCCGACACCTACGCCCGGTACCAGGTGCGCATGGAGGAGATGCGGCAGAGCCATCGGATCGTCCAGCAGTGCATCGGCGGGCTCCCCGAGGGCCCCGTGATGGCCAAGCTGCCCAAGGTCCTGAAGAGCGAGGTGGGCGAGGTCTACCACGCCATCGAGGCCCCCAAGGGCGAACTCGGCTACTACCTCGTGGCCGAGAGGGGTGGGGCGAACCCCTACCGCTTCCACGTCCGGGCACCGTCCTTCATCAACCTGCAGGCCCTCCCCAAGATGACCGAAGGCAAGCTCCTCGCCGACGTGATCGCCGCCATCGGCACCCTCGACGTGGTGCTGGGCGAAGTGGACCGCTAAGGGATCGGAACGAACATGCCAATGACCCTGACCCAAACCGTCGTGATGGCCCTGATCCAGATCGTGGCCCTCCTCGCCGTGATCATGGCCGTCGTCCCCCTCATCACCTTCGCCGAGCGCAAGGTGATCGGCTTCGTGCAGGTCCGCCTCGGGGCCACCCGCGTGGCCTCCGGCCGGGTGGGCCTCACCGGCGGCCTCAACAAGCTGATGTGGGGCATGGGCAAGATCCCCGTGCTCTCCTTCTTCCGCGGCCTCCCCGTCTTCATCGCCGACGGCCTGAAGCTGGTGACCAAGGAGGACATCATCCCCGAGAAGGCCGACAAGGCCGTCTTCGTGCTGGCCCCCATCATCTGCATGGTCCCGGCCTTCGCGGTGTTCGCCGCCATCACCTTCTTCCCCGGGCCCGAGGGCCTCTTCACCTTCCCCGCGTCCTTCCCCATCGTCGGCGGCCTGAAGTTCATGGGCTACATGACCGACATCAACGTGGGCCTCCTCTACATCCTGGGCGTGGCCTCCGTGGGTGTGTACGGCATCGTGCTGGGCGGCTGGGCCTCCAACTCCAAGTACCCCCTCCTGGGCGGACTCCGCAGCGCGGCCCAGATCGTCAGCTACGAAGTGCCCCTCACCATGAGCCTCCTGGTGCCCGTCCTCCTGGCCGGCAGCCTGTCCTTCCGGGAGCTCAGCGTGAAGCTGGCCACCGGAATGCACCCCCTGGCCTTTATCCCTCTCTTCCTGGGCTTCTTCTTCTACCTGACCTGCGGCTTCGCGGAGACCAACCGCGTGCCCTTTGACCTCGCCGAGGCCGAGACCGAGCTGGTGAGCGGCTTCCACACCGAGTACACCGGCATGAAGTTCGGATTCTTCTTCCTGGCCGA
>CAZVKM010000307.1:0-2954 GCA_964627685.1 uncultured Solibacteraceae bacterium
CCGAGCTGGAGCGGGTGGCCACCTGGGACGACTGGGATCCAGACCAGGACCGCTGGTACTACGACTGGCACGACTTCGCGGGCGTGGATCGCGCCTAGGCCCGAACGGGGTAGAGCCGCTCGAACTCCGGTTCCCCATGGAGCAGGTTGAGGTCCGGGTCGCCCCGCACCCAGTCCGAGTCCTTGAAGCCCGCCCGCCAGGCCTTCACGAGCGCGTCCATGGCCTCGGCCTTCTGGTTCAGCACGCAGAAGGTGCATGCTGCGTTGTACAGGATCGAGGACTCGTTGGGCCGGAGCATGATGGCCATGGAGGCCTCCCGCCTGGCGTCCTCGATGCGCCCCAGCTCCGCGTAGTCGGAGGCGATGAGGCTGCGGGCCCGGGCGTCCTCGGGCACCTCCCGGATGTGGGACTCCATGGCCTGGATGTAGCGCACCTGAAAGTTGGCCTTGGCGTCCTTCTTCGCCAGCGCCCCCAGGGAGTTCATGATGGGCACATAGATGTTGTAGTCCGTGCCTGCGGCCTCGATGGCCTCCTCCGCCAGGTTGGCCACCTCCTGATGCTGGCCGTTGGCGAAGAGGCACCGGAGCAGCAGGTAGAAGGCCCCCTCGCAGTCCCGCTTCCGGCTGATCACGGAGCGCAGGATGTGGGCCGCGTCGCGATACTCGCCCCGGGAATAGAGGATCCAGGCCTGGGCCACCATCACCTCGGGCACATCGGGCCGGAGCGCCACCGCCTTTTCGGAGGCCGCCCGGGCCCGGTCGATCCAGGTGGGGTCGCGGTCGTAGTGGCAGAAGTGGTAGGCGCACACGTTGGCGATGGCCGCGTGGGCGAGGGCAAACTCGGGATCCTGGGCCACCGCGTCGTTGAACATCTGGAGGCTGAACTCAAGGTCCTGCCGGGTGTAGCGGCGGGCGTAGCTGCGCCCTCGGAGGTAGTGGTCGTAGGCCTGCAGGTTCTCCGTGGGCTTCGCGGCGAGGGCCTCCTGCTCCTGGGGGGTGACCTTGATGCGCAGGGCCTCGGCGATCTTCCGCGCGATCTCGTCCTGCACCTCGAAGACATCCTGCATCTCCCGGTCGTAGCGCTCCGACCACAGGGGGAAGTCCGTCTGCGTGTCCACGAGCTGGGCCGTGATCCGCAGGCGCGTCCCGCTGCGGCGGATGGTGCCCGTGAGCACGAAGGTGGCCCGGAGCTGCTGCCCGATCTGGGCGGGCGTCACGGGACGGTCCTTGAAGGCCAGCACCGTGGGGCGGGAGAACACATGCATCCCCTGGATCTTCGAGAGCTCCGTGATGATGTCCTCCGTCACCCCGTCCCGGAAGTACTCATCCTCCTTCACGCCGGAGAGGTTCTCGAAGTAGAGCACCGCCACGGAGCGTTCCTTGGCCCCCTCGGCCTTTCCCTTGGAGTCGGCGAGGGCCGCCTCCCGGCGCTGGCCGGACTCCGTGTCGCGCTTGAGGCGCATGAGATCCGTCTTCAGCTCCGTGGCCGTCTGGCAACGGAGGTTGCGGTCCTTCTCCAGGGCCTTCGCCAGGATCTGGTCGAGGGTGGCGGGCATGGAGGGGTTCAGCTCATGGACGGCGCGGGGATTCCGGTTCAGGATCGCATCGAAGACCACCGCCTCGGTCTCCCCCTGGAAGGGCAGGCAGCCCGTGGCCATCTGGTAGAGCACGGACCCCAGGGAGAACAGATCCGTGCGGGCATCCGTCGGCACGCCGCGGGCCTGCTCCGGGGACATGTAGTGCACGGTGCCGAGGACCATGCCCGCGCTGGTCAGTTCTCCGATCCCGATCTCGGTGTCCAGGCGGGAGTTGTCCGCGCCTCCCGCCACCACGGCGGGCACCCCCGAGAACTTGGCGAGGCCGAAGTCCAGGATCTTCACCTGGCCCCGGGAGGTGACCATCAGGTTCACGGGCTTCAGGTCCCGGTGCACGATGCCCTTGGCATGCGCCGACTCCAGGGCGTCGGCGATCTGGATGCCCAGATCCAGCAGCTCCGCCAGCTCCAGGGGGCGCCGGCCCAGGGCCTTGGCGAGGGTCTGCCCGTCCAGCAGCTCCATGATGAGGAGGTGCTGCCCTTCGTGCTGCTCGATCGCGTGCACGGTGCAGATGCCCGGATGGTTGAGGGCCGAGGCCGCCCGGGCCTCTCGCTGGAAGCGCTCCAGCACCGAGGGGTCCCGCTGCATGTCGTCGGATAGCACCTTCACGGCCACGTGCCGACCGAGCCGCGTGTCCTCCGCCTCATAGACGACGCCCATGCCGCCGGAGCCCAGCAGGCGGGTGACCCGGTAGTGCGAAATGGTCCGACCCACCAGATCGTCCGACGTCATGCGGAACCTCCCCACGTGGTGATGCGGCTGGGAATGAGCCTCTTGATACGACTCCTTGACCTCCGGGTCAAGCGAACGACTCGAATCCCCTGTCAGGTCCCAGGTCCGATCACCCGGTTCCGCCCACCCTGCTTGGCTTCGTAGAGCCGCTCATCCGCGAGCTGCAGGAGGGCCTTGAGCTCGTACCCCGCTTCCCCCGTGGTGGCCACTCCCAGGCTCGCCGTCACCGGGATGCGGGTCCCCTCCCAGTGCAGCTCCAGTGCCTCGATGCCGGCCCGGAGGCGCTCGGCGATGGGTACGGCATCCACGGCCCGGGTCTCGGGGAGGAGCACGGACAGCTCCTCTCCCCCCAGCCGCCCCGCACCGTCCCGCTCACGCAGCTGGCGTCGCAGGTAGGCGCCCAGGGACTCCAGCACGAGGTCGCCCGCGGCGTGGCCGTAGGTGTCGTTGATCCGCTTGAAGTGGTCCACGTCGATGAGGACCACGGTCGCGCCCTCGCCCCGGACCTTGGCCCGGTTGAGCACCCGCTGGGAGAAGGTCTCGTAGCCCCTCCGGTTGAGGAGCTCCGTCAGCAGGTCCGTCTGGGCCAGGCGGCTCTGCCGCGCCTCCAGCTTCTGGGCGAGCACCA
>CAZVKM010000308.1:0-2943 GCA_964627685.1 uncultured Solibacteraceae bacterium
CATCAGCCGCCTGGCCTCCCCCGCGTTCTCCTCCCCCACCACCGCCGCGGGGAACACGGCCGCCGACTACACCGCCTTCGCGGCCACCAACCTCTTCAATGTCCTGACCAGCGCCAGCGGCCACACCCTGGGTCAGGAAGGCACCACCCAGTACCCCTACATGCAGGAGACCCAGAACACCTCCTACTTCATGCGCCTGGACTACTCCTTCAACGAGTCCCACCGCTTCACCCTCCGCATGAACTACAACAAGTTCAAGGACACCATCGGGGGCGGCAACAGCGTCAACACCCCCGAGAGCAATGAGCTGCTGAACACCACCAACGCCATCTCCTGGGTGCTCGAGCACTCCGCCGTGTGGACGCCCGAGATCGTGTCCGAGACCCGCCTCCAGGTGTCCAACGAGCGCCGCCCCTTCGCGGGCAACGGCCAGAGTCCCGCCATCACGATCAACGGCTTCGTGGCGGGCACCAAGACCTCCACCCCCCGTCAGATGAACGAGATCATGACGGAGCTCATCAACAACACCACCTGGGTCCGCGGGGACTGGACGCTGAAGGGCGGCCTGGACTTCCAGAACATCGGGATCGACAACCAGTTCTTCAACAACGGCAATGGTGCCATCGCCTTCAGCACCTACGGCATGGCCACCGCCTGGGCCACCGGCACCATCGGCGCGACCACGCCCGGCACCCTGCGCTACAACGGCGCCTGGAGCATCAACGGGGGCCGTGTCCACATCGACACCAAGCTGAACTCCATCTACGGCCAGGGCTCCTACAACGGCCTGCTCGACAAGCGCCTCACCCTCACCGGCGGCCTGCGCTTCAACCAGCAGAAGATCAGCGGCAACCCCCGCCCCAATGCGAACCTCGCGGGCCTGGACTCCGCCCCCGACAGCTCCACCGTGGATCCCCGCTTCGCCTTCGCCCTCGACCTCGACGGCAAGGGCAAGACGGTCCTCCGCGGCGGCTACGGCTGGTTCAGCACCCCCACCCCGATGCTGCTCGTGGCCAACACCATGACGGGCAACGGCAACACCATCATCAACTACCAGTACGACCTCACCGCCTCCAGCGCCGCCAACCGCGCGGTCTTCAACAGCGGCCTCCTGAGCGCCGCCCAGCTGATCAACGGCAGCGTGTTCAACAAGGTGTCCGACGCCAACCTGGCCGCCCTGGCCGTGGCGCCCTACACCGGCACGGGCCTCCCCTTCGCCCCTGGCGGCGCCAGCGCCGTGCAGGTGTGGGACCCCGAGACCAAGATGAGCCGCGCCAAGAAGGCCACCCTGGGCCTGGAGCATGACCTCGGCAACGGCCTGACCATCAGCAGCAAGGTCACCTACACCGAGTTCTCCAACCTGCAGTACCTCCAGAACATCAACCTGAACCAGGGCGGCGTCGCCACCGCCGGCGTCAACGGCTTCGGCGGCTCCACCCCCTTCAATGATGGGTATGGCAACCTTCAGAATAGCTTCACCCGCACCAACCGCCCGAACACTGCCATCGTGCGCGGCCACGTGCTGGACTTCCGGCCCGCCGCCCTCGCCGCGGGCAACCCCGCGGGTGGCTTCGGCGATGTCTACCTCGTCAAGGGCGACGCCATCGGCAAGTACAAGGGCCTGAACTTCGAAGTGAAGAAGATCTGGTCCCCCGATGCGGGCTTCCAGGCCAACGTGACCTTCTCCCGGGCCAAGGATCAGAACTCCAACGAGCGTGGCACCTTCACCTCCGCCACGGGCGTGAACTCCGAGCTGGCCCTGGCCGCCACCACCAACCCCGCCAACCCCCGCAGCGACATGGGCTACGGCTGGGCGGACCGCTTCATGGTGCTCAACGCCATGGCCTACTTCCCCGTCTACTACGGCGTGAAGGGGTCCGTGCGCTTCAACTACTCCACGGGCCTGCCCTACTCCGCGCTCTCCGGCCAGGACCTGAATGGGGATGGCGTCTTCAACGACATCCTCTACGGGGGCCGGAACGGCCAGCGCCAGCCCGACACGAAGACCATGGACGTGCGCCTGACCCGCGCCTGGAAGGTCTACAAGCAGTACGAGGTCGAGGTGAGCCTGGACGTGTTCAACGCCCTCAACTGGGCCAACCAGTTCGTGAGCGACAGCCAGCAGGTGGCCACCACGAGCGCCGGGGCCTTCAGCCCCACCTACGGCGCCGTCGGCGGCCGGGACTTCAACACCCGGGAAGCCCAGCTGGGCATCCGCGTCCGCTTCTAGGACCCGGTCACCCACGGAAGGGGCCCCTCGGGGCCCCTTCTTTTTGGGTAGGCTCAGGGGATGAAGATCCTGATGTTGGGCGACGTGGTGGGGGAACCGGGGCGGAGGCTCCTGGAGGCGCACCTGCCGGAGCTCCGGAGGACCCACGCCGTGGACTTCGTGGTGGTCAACGGGGAGAACGCCGCCCATGGCCATGGCATCACGGAGCGCATCGCCCGGGAGTGGCTCGACACCCTCGGAGTGGATGTCATCACCACGGGCAACCACGCCTTCGACCAGAAGGGGGTGGAGGCCTGTTTCCGCGGGGAGCCCCGCCTCCTCCGCCCCCTGAACTTCCCCACCGGAACCCCGGGCCAGGGCTTCGTGAAGCTCCACACCCGTGATGGCGCCGAGGTCATGGTGGTGAACCTCATGGGCCGGGTGCACATGCCCCTCTGCGAGGACCCCTTCCGCGCCATGGATGCGCTGCTGATGAAGGAGCGGGCGGACCTCGTCCTGGTGGACATGCATGCCGAGGCCACGAGCGAGGCCCAGGCCATGGGCCACCACCTGGCCGGACGCGTGGCCGCCGTGGTGGGCACCCACACCCATGTCCCGACCCTGGACGCCAAGCTGCTGCCCGGCGGCACGGCCTACGTCACCGACATCGGCATGACGGGGCCCTACGAGGGCGTCATCGGCATGAAGAAGGAGGCCAGCCTCAGCCGCTTCCT
>CAZVKM010000309.1:0-1677 GCA_964627685.1 uncultured Solibacteraceae bacterium
GGGCTTCTTGCCGCAGTCCTCGGCCTTCTTGGGCACCCACACGCGGCCGTCGTTGCGCAGGGACTCCGACATCAGGGTGAGCTTCGACTGGTGGTCGCCGGTCACCGGGATGCAGGTGGGGTGGATCTGGGTGTAGCAGGGGTTGCCGAAGGCGGCGCCCTTCTTGTAGGCGCGCCAGATGGCGGTGCCATTGCAGCCCTTGGCGTAGGTGGCGAGGTAGAAGGCGTTGCCGTAGCCGCCGGTGCCGAGGCACACGGCGTCGGCCATGTGGCTCTCGATCTCGCCGGTCACCATGTCGCGGGTGACGATACCCCGGGCCTTGCCGTCCACCACGATGAGTTCCTGCATCTCGTGGCGGGTGTGCATCTTGACCTTGCCGAGGCCGATCTGCCGCTCCAGGGCCTGGTAGGCGCCGATGAGCAGCTGCTGCCCGGTCTGGCCCTTGGCGTAGAAGGTGCGGGAGACCTGGGCACCGCCGAAGGAGCGGTTGTCCAGGAGACCGCCGTACTCGCGGGCGAAGGGCACGCCCTGGGCGACGCACTGGTCGATGATGTTCACGCTCACCTGGGCCAGGCGGTAGACGTTGGCCTCACGGGCGCGGAAGTCCCCGCCCTTCACGGTGTCGTAGAAGAGGCGGCGGATGCTGTCACCGTCGTTCCGGTAGTTCTTGGCCGCGTTGATGCCGCCCTGGGCCGCGATGGAGTGCGCACGGCGGGGGCTGTCCTGGTAGCAGAAGCACTCGACCTCGTAGCCGAGCTCGGCCATGGAGGCGGCGGCGGCGGCGCCGGCGAGGCCGGAGCCCACCACGATCACCTTGTACTTGCGCTTGTTGGCGGGGTTCACCAGCTTCATCTCGAAGCGGTGCTTGTCCCACTTCTGTTCGATGGGGCCGTCCGGAATGTTGCTCTTGAGTTCCATGGTCGTCTCCCTCAGGACAGCTTCACGAAGCCGAACAGCACGGCCAGCGGGAAGGAGATGTTCACCAGCACCACCAGGGCGGTGAGGGCGGTGGCGATCTTCAGGCGCAGGTCGTTGTAGCGGGGATGGTTGAAGCCCAGGGTCTGCATGAGGCTCCAGATCCCGTGGCGGAGGTGGGAGGCCAGGCAGAGCATGGCCACGATGTAGAAGCCGCTCACCCAGGGGGTCTTGAAGCCGGTCACCACGTTCTGGAAGACCTTGCCTTCCTCGAAGGGGGTGAACTTGCCCACGGTGAAGTGGAGGATGTGGAAGACCACGAAGGCGATGAGGATCACCCCGCTCACCCGCATGGTGCGGGAGGCCAGGGTGGAGGCCTTGTAGGCGGGGGCCTGGTAGCCCACGGGGCGGGCCGCCTGGTTCATGCGGGTGAGGCGCACCGCGGCCCAGACATGGAGGCCCGCGGCCAGGATCAGGCCGCCCCGGGCGATCCAGATGCCGCCACCATGCAGCATGGTCCTGAGGAAGACGGCGTAGTCATCCAGGGGATGCACTCCGTTGTGGGGGTGCATGTAGAGCTGCAGGTTGCCGGCCATGTGACCCAGCACGAACCCCACCAGCATGAGGCCGGTGATGGCCATGATGACTTTCATGCCGATGGAGGAATTGAGGAAACTCGCTTCCCTCTTCATCGCGCCTCCGGAAAGGTAACGGGGGTTGGAAAATGGGTGTCCCGCCATGGGACATCCCGGTTTGGAGATC
>CAZVKM010000309.1:1687-2943 GCA_964627685.1 uncultured Solibacteraceae bacterium
GGTTGAAATTGGGTTCCCCCCCCTGGTCCATCCCGGTTTTGCTTTTTTGGGGGGGTGGGGGGGTGGGCTCCCTTGGGAAATCCCGCTTCGGCCGAAAACACCCCCCAGTATCCCTCCTGGGGGCGCTGGGCCCAAGCGCAAAAGCTGGAACCAGTCGGGAATGGTGATGGCGGTCCAACCTTCCGGCCGCCTGGGGCTGGTCGGCGTAGGCTGGGCGCCATGGGGCCGTGGCCCCGGCCGGCGACCTTTCCTTGCCGGTCCCGGGCCGGCCCGATAGAGTGCTGGCAACCAATCTTTCCACCACCGACGCCATCCCCTGGGGCTTCCCGCTCCCCGGGGCCCTGCGCGCCACCCTTTTCCTCCAAGGAGTTTCTGATGGGCATCACACGGTTCCTCAAGGGAGCCACCGCGGCGGGCCTCGGCCTGCTGATGGGCACCCCGGCCTTCGCCGGCGGCGAAGCCGAGCTGAAGATCCCCGCCCTCCAGGGCAGCTTCCTCGGCATGACCGGTCATCAGCTGCTCCTGGTGGGGCTCGTGATCTGCCTCCTGGGCATCGTCTTCGGCCTCGTGCAGTACAGCCAGATCCGCAACCTGCCGGTCCACAAGTCCATGCTCGAGATCTCCGAGCTGATCTATGAGACCTGCAAGACCTACCTGATCACCCAGGTGAAGTTCATCGCCGTGCTCTGGTCCTTCATCGCCGTGATCATGGTGGCCTACTTCCGCTTCCTCTCCCACACGCCCATGAGCTGGGGGCAGGTGGCGGTGGTGCTGATCTTCTCCATCATCGGCATCCTGGGCTCCGTGGCGGTGGCCTGGTTCGGCATCCGGATCAACACCTTCGCCAACAGCCGCACGGCCTTCGCCAGCCTCGGGGGCAAGCCCTATCCCACCATGCACATCCCCCTCAAGGCGGGCATGTCCATCGGCATGCTGCTGATCTCCGTGGAGCTGGTGCTGATGCTCGGCATCCTGCTCTTCATCCCCGGGGACGCCGCGGGTCCCTGCTTCATCGGCTTTGCCATCGGCGAGTCCCTCGGCGCCGCGGCGCTCCGCATCGCCGGCGGCATCTTCACCAAGATCGCCGACATCGGCTCTGACCTCATGAAGATCGTCTTCAAGATCAAAGAAGACGACGCGCGTAACCCGGGCGTGATCGCGGACTGCGTCGGCGACAACGCCGGTGACTCGGTCGGCCCGACGGCTGACGGCTTCGAGACCTACGGCGTGACGGGCGTGGCGCTCATCACCTTCAT
>CAZVKM010000310.1:0-2858 GCA_964627685.1 uncultured Solibacteraceae bacterium
GGGCCGCGAAGCCCAGGCAGAGGTGGGGGATGGCCTGGCGGTGGAAGTCGTAGAGGCGGCCCGGGTAGAAGATCACCCCGCGGGAGGCGCACCGCTCGGTCCAGGCATCCACGGAGATGCCGGAGGCCACCTTGACCCAGAGGGAGAGACCCTCCTTCGGATCCTCCACCTCCACATGGGGGTGGAGGTGGAAGAGGAGGCGATCCACCAGGTTCGTGCGCCGGGCCTCGTTCACCTTGCGGATCCGGGCCAGGTGCCGGTGGATCTCACCGTCCCGGAACAGCTCCTCGATGGTGGCCTCCTGCACCTGGTTCCCGGGCCAGTCGATGAGCTGGCGCTGCTTCGCCATGGACTTGATCAACGGGGCGAAGCCGGCCAGGAATCCCACCTGGAGGCCGGGGGCGAGGATCTGCTCCAGGGCGCTGAAGTAGACCACGGTGCCCTGGGTGTCCTCACTGGCCAGGGGCAGGCTGGGGGCCACCTCTCGCTGGAAGCCCAGGGACAGGTCCCCCTCCAGGATCCGGATGTGGTGCGCCCGGGCCAGCTCCAGGAGCCGCTTCCGACGCTCCGGTGAGAGCACGGCATGGGTGGGGTGATGCGGCGCCGTGGTGGTGTAGATGAGCCGGATGGGCTCCCGCTCCAGGAGCTTCGCGAGGGCCTCCACGTCCAGGCCTTCCCCGTCGACGGGAACGGGCACGAGCTTCGCGCCCGCCGCCCGGAAGGCTTCCGGAACGCGGAAGTAGGCCGGATCCTCCACGGCCACCACGTCCCCGGGATTGAACAGGGTCCGCGACACCAGGTTCAGGGTGCTCATGAGGCCGCGGGTCAGGACCAGGTTGCCGGGCTCCGGCGTCAAGCCCCGCAGCTCCCGGAGGAAGCGGCAGAGGGAGATGCGGAGGTCCAGCAGGCCCCGGGGATCCCAGCCCGGCTGGAGGATGCGCTGCTGCTGGAGGGTCAGCACCCGCCCCCCGGCCCGGTGGAGGGCGGTGGTGGGCGCCAGCCGCACATCCGGCAGGTCGGGCACGAGGCGGAAGCCCTCCCGATCGGTGGCCCGGGGCTGGAAGAAGGGCTCCGTCAGTGGGGTGGGGGCCGTCCAGGAGCCGGAGTCCGAGGCGGCGATGGAGGCATCCTCCTCCTCCAGGATCAGGGGCAGCTTGCGTGAGATGAAGCTCCCACGGTCGGGCTCGGAGAGGATCCACCCCTCGGCTTCCAGCTCCTGGTAGGCGGCAATGGTGGTGTTCCGGTTCACGCCCAGGCGTTCCGCGAGGGCCCGGGTCCCCGGGAGGCCGTCGCCGGGGCGCAGTCGACCCCGGCGGATGTCCGCCACCGCCGCACGCACGATCTGGAGGTAGAGGGGCTCCTCGCTGCTTCGATCCAACGCCATGGCTGGGGACCACTGGGACAAGGCGCACGCTCCGGGAGGGGGTTCCCCCACCGTGGCGAGGGGGCCTCCTCCCGTCAAGCGCGGAAGGGCCCCGGAGGGGCCGCGATCTCCGCACCGGATCTGTGCCGCGGGGAGGGGTGGATCCACGTTTCAGGAAACCTTCCCAGGAGCCTCCATGCGATGCCTCCCCCTCGTCCTCGTGACCTCCCTGCTGGCCCTCGGCTGCAGCGGCGGAGGGTACAGCTCGCCGAGCACCGGACCCGCCGCCGGTACGGTCCTGGCGAGCGACAAGCGCATCCAGACGAATGCCGGGACCCCCCAGAACGCCGCCACCTCGGCGACCTTCACCGTGAACCTGGGGGCCAAGGTCTTCACCCAGGACACGGTGAGCAACGGCGATGGCTATGGGGGCACCCACTCGGTCACCACCCCGCTGAGCGGGATCACCGTGACCTTCACCATCGTCCCGGGTGCGGGCGGGGCGGGCGGGACCTTCCCCTCCGCCGCCACCACGGCCACGGCCCTCTCGGACATGGACGGGATCGCCACCGCGCCGGCCCTCACGGCCAACGGCACGGCGGGCACCTTCACGGTCACCGCCACGGCCGTCGGGGCGGTGTCGCCGGCCACCTTCACCCTCACGAACCTCTGAGGCACGCGAGGGTGCCCCCGGGGGAGGTCCTCCCCTGGGGGCCCGGTCCTCAGCGGGCCTGGTAGCCCTCGTAGGCGCCCTGGAAGTCCTCGACGGCCCCATCCCGGAAGGTCCAGATGCGGGTGGCGACCTCGTCGATGAGGTCCTCGTCGTGGGTGACCAGGAGCAGGGTGCCCGGGTAGGTCTGGAGGGCCGTGTTGAGGGCGATGACCGCCTCGAGGTCCAGGTGGTTGGTGGGCTCGTCCAGCACGAGGAAGTTGGGCTTCTGGAGCATGAGCTTGCAGAACATCAGGCGGCAGGCCTCGCCCCCGGAGAGGGCCTCGGTCTTCTTCAGCCCCTCCTCGCCCCGGAAGAGCATCTGGCCGAGGATGCCGCGGATCTGCTCGAGGGTGGCCTCGGGATCGAACTGGCGGAGCCAGTCCACGAGGGTCCAGCCGTTGGGGATGGACTCGCGGAAGTCCTGGGCGAAGTAGCCCACGTTCACTTCATGACCCCACTTCACGGTGCCGCCGTCCCGGCCCCGGTCGGCTTCGGTGACCTGGGGACCGTCCGCCAGGAGGGCCTTGAGGAGGGAGCTCTTGCCGACGCCGTTCCGCCCCATCAGGGCGATCTTCTCCCCCTTCTGGATCATGGCGCTGAACCCCTTCACCACCTCCAGGCGGCCTTCGGGGGTGTCGTAGCCCTTGGCGAGGTTCTCGAACTCCACGGCGTAGCGTCCACCGGGCTTGCCCACCTCGAACTTGATGAAGGGGCGCTGGATGTTGCTGCGGGCCAGCATCTGGGGCTGGAGCCGCTCCACTTCCTTGCGGCGGCTGTTCACCT
>CAZVKM010000311.1:0-2811 GCA_964627685.1 uncultured Solibacteraceae bacterium
CCCTTCGTGCTGGAGAGCGCCGAGGCCATGAAGGCCGCCATCGCCCGCATCGAGCCCGTGCTGCCCAAGGACGCCGCCACCACCAAGGGCCGCCTCCTGCTGGCCACCGTGAAGGGCGACGTGCACGACATCGGCAAGAACCTCGTGGACATCATCCTCAGCAACAACGGCTTCGAGGTGAGGAACCTCGGCATCAAGCAGCCCATCGAGGACATCCTAAAAGCCCACGGCGACTGGAAGGCCGATGCCATCGGCCTCTCGGGCCTGCTGGTGAAGAGCACCGTGGTCATGCGCGAGAACCTCGCCTTCATGCAGGAGCAGGGGCTCCGGATCCCGGTCATCCTCGGCGGCGCCGCCCTCACCCGGGACTACGTGGAGGGCGACTGCCGGGCGGTCTACCGCGGCCCCGTCTTCTACGCGGCGGACGCCTTCGAGGGCCTGCGCCTCATGCAGCGCATCGCCGGGGGCGAGCCCCTGGTCTACGACCCGGCTCCCGCCACCGAGGACGCCATCCAGGTGCTCCACCGGGGCGATCGGTCCCTGCCCCTCACGGACCACGGCCAGAGCGCCTGGGTGCGCCGCAACGAGCCCCGCCCCGAGCCCCCCTTCTGGGGCGTGCGGGAGGTGGCGCCCAGCCTGCCGGAGCTCTACGCCTTCCTCGATGAGTTCGTGGTTCTCCGCCAGCGCTGGGGCTACCAGCAGGGCACCCAGGATGAGGCCACCTTCCAGGCGGTGCTCCGGGAGAAGGCCGAGCCCGAGCTGGCCCGCTGGAAGGCCCGCCTGGAGGCCGAGGGTCTGGTGCTCCCGAAGGTCCGCTACGGCTACTTCCCCGCCAACGCCGACGGCGACGACCTGGTGGTCTTCCACCCCGCCGATCCCACCCGGGAGCTGCGCCGCGTCACCCTGCCCCGGCAGGCCGCGGGTCGCCGCCTCTGCATCGCCGACTTCTTCGCCCCGATCCAATCCGGGGTGCGGGATGTCCTCCCGGTGCAGCTGGTGAGCCTCGGGGCCGCCTCCGCCGCTTTCGCCCAGTCCCTCTACAAGGCCGACGCCTACGGCGACTACTACCACTTCCACGGGCTCTGCACGGAGCTCACGGAGGCCGCCGCCGAGTGGCTCCACGCCCGCATCCGCCGGGAGTTGGGCATCCACGCCAAGGACGCCGCCAACCTCCGCGTCCTCTTCAGCCAGGGCTACCAGGGCAGCCGCTACTCCTTCGGCTACCCCGCCTGCCCCGACCTGGAGGGCAACCACTTCATCCACCAGCTCCTGGACGGCGACGCCCTGGGCGTCACCCTCACCGAGAGCTGCCAGATGGACCCCGAGTACGCCACCAGCGCCCTCGTGGCCTGGCATCCCCAAGCGCGGTATTTCGCAGTTTGAAGCCTTTACTGAACACGCAGAGGTGAGCAGAGCAAGGAGGAGGTGAGCAGAGGTTCACCTTCCCGATCCTCTTCCTACCTTCTGGCTTTTCTCTGCGCACCTCTGCCCCTCTGCTCACCTCTGTGTGTTCAGTCCTCTTTTCCTGGAGCCCCCATGTCCACCGAGACCCAAGACGTCCACCTCGACTCCAACGTGCCCGGCAATCCGGCCTACCACTTCACGATCCTGCCGCCGGGCTCCCCGGCCAAGGCGGGGTGGACGGAGCGGGCGCCCCTGGTGCCTGGAGCCCGCACCGGCACCCAGTGCGTGCACGCGGGGGTGCAACCGGATCCCGCCTACGGGGCCGTGATGCCGCCGCTGTACCTCTCCAGCACCTTCGCCTTCCGCGACGTGTGTACGAACGCCGGGTTCGACTACACCCGCAGCGGCAACCCCACCCGCGCGGCCCTGGAGGAGGCCCTGGCCCTGCTGGAGGGCGGCGAAGGCGCCACCTGTACGAGCACCGGCATGAGCGCCATTCTCGTGGCCCTGAACCTGCTGCCCACGGGCAGCCACGTGCTCTGCACGGTGGACTGCTACGGCGGGACCTTCCGCCTCCTGGAGCACGCCAAGGCCGCCTACGGACTGGAGGTCACCTACCTGGACCTGGCGGACCTTCCCGCCGTGGAGGCGGCCTTCCAGGCCAATACGCGGATGGTCTGGATCGAGACGCCTTCCAACCCCCTGCTGCGCCTCACGGACATCCGCACCCTCGCCAGCCTGGCCAAGGCCAAGGGCGCGCTGACGGTGGTGGACAACACCTTCCTGAGCCCCCTGCTCCAGCAGCCCCTGGCCCTGGGCGCCGACCTGGTGGTGCACTCCACCACCAAGTACCTCAACGGCCACAGTGACGTGGTGGGCGGCGCCCTCATCGCGGCGAAGGGCCAGGTGGCCCTCACCCAGCGCATCCAGTCCGTGAACAACCTGCTGGGCACCAGCCAGAGCCCCCACGACACCGTCCTGGTGCTGCGCGGCCTCAAGACCCTGCAGGTGCGCCTGCGGGCCCACGAGCAGGGCGCCCAGCGGGTGGCCGAATTCCTGGCCGCCCATCCCGCCGTGGCCACCGTCCACTACCCCGGCCTGCCCAGCCACCCCCAGCACGCCCTGGCCAAGGCCCAGCAGAAGGGCTTCGGCGCCATGCTCAGCTTCGAGCTGAAGGGCTTCTCCCAGGCCCGGGTGGACCACCTGCTCACCAGCCTGCGCTGGTTCACCCTGGCCGAGAGCCTGGGGGGCGTGGAGAGCCTCGTGGCCCACCCCGCCTCCATGACCCACGCCTCCATGACCCCCGAGGCCCGGAAGCGGGCGGGCATCTCCGACGGCCTCATCCGCCTCTCCATCGGCATCGAGGCGGCGGAGGACCTCATCGAGGACCTGGACCGCGCCCTGGCC
>CAZVKM010000312.1:0-2807 GCA_964627685.1 uncultured Solibacteraceae bacterium
GTTCCAGCGCGTCATGTTCGGACCCATCTCCAAGGTCAACGAGGAGATGAGCGACATGAACCTCCGTGAGGTGCTGACCTTCGTCCCCCTCATCGCCGCGGCCTTCTGGATCGGCCTGAACCCCACCCCCCTGATGAAGATCATGGACGCCCCGGTGAAGAAGCTCGTGAACCAGGTCGACCCCACCTTCTATCAGGCCGAGGCGCTGGCCGAGAAGCAGACCGCCGCCGCCAAGCGGGGCATGCAGGGCATGGAAGCCCCGGCCCACGCCGAGGCCCCCGCCCACGAGGGCGCCCACGGCGAGGCGGCTCCCGCCCACGGCGAGGCCGCTCCCGCTGAACACGGCCACGGCGGAGGTCACTGATGAATGGATTCGCCCACGGGCTGATGGAGGCGCTCCTCCGGGACAGCGCCTTCATCCTCCCCCAACTCTTCCTGGCGGCCCTGGGCACCCTGATGCTCTGGCCCGGGGATCTGCTCTTCAACAAGGCCGAGAAGCACAAGTGGGCGGGCGTCACCTCCGTGATCCTGCTCTTCACCCTCCTCCTGGTGGTCAAGGCCCCCGAGGGCACCGGCTTCTCCGGCATGTACAAGGTGGATGGCCTCACCCGGGGGTTCCAGATCCTCTGTGTGCTCGGCGCCTTCGGCACGGTGGTCCTCTCCCAGCGCCTCCTGAACGCGCTCAAGGAGCAGACCGTCGAGTACTACGCCCTGATCCTCTTCAGCCTCTGCGGCATGCTCTTCCTCTGCGGAGCCGTGGACTTCATCAGCTTCTACTTCTCCCTCGAGCTGATGGCCATCTGCATCTACATCCTGGTGACCTACCTGCGGAAGCAGGCCCGTGGGGTGGAGGCGGGGCTCAAGTACTTCCTCCTCGGCGTGTTCAGCAGCGGCATCCTCCTCTACGGCATCAGCCTGCTCTTCGCCGCCACCGGTGGGCGGAGCCTCGCCTTCGCCGAAGTGGCCCAGGCGCTGCCCCTGGTCAACAAGTCCAGCTCCATGCTGGTGACCGCCGGGGTGCTCATGGTGCTGGTGGGCCTCTCCTTCAAGGTGGCCGCGGTGCCCTTCCACATGTGGAGCCCGGACGCCTATGAGGGCGCCCCCACCCCCATCACCGCCTTCATGGCGACGGCCCCGAAGGCCGCGGCGCTCGCCGCCTTCCTCCGGGTGTTCAGCACCGCCTTCCCGGGCCTGGCCCACGACTGGGCCGCGCCCCTGGGCTATGTGGCCGCGGCGAGCATGGTCCTCGGCAACGTGGCCGCCATCAAGCAGCAGAGCATGAAGCGCCTCCTGGCCTACAGCTCCATCGCCCACGTGGGCTACATGCTGCTGGGCGTCCTCTCCGGTGGCGATGCCGGGGCCCAGGCCGTCTGGCTCTACATGGCCACCTACCTCGTCATGAACTTCGGCGCCTTCGCCATTGTGATCCACCTGCAGGGGAAGGGCGAGGGCGAGCGCATCGAGGACTTCCGTGGGCTCAACCAGCGCCATCCCTTCCTGGCCTTCGCCATGATGGTCTTCCTGCTGAGCCTCGCCGGGATCCCCCCCCTCGTGGGCTTCTTCGCGAAGTTCTACCTCTTCCAGCTGGCGGTGGCCAAGGGCCACATCCTCCTGGTGGTGATCGCGTTCCTCACCTCCGTCGTGAGCGCCTTCTACTACCTGGGCGTGGTGAACCAGATGTACTTCAAGGACGCCCCGGCCCTGCCGGAAGGCGCCGAGCCGGAGGCCGTCAGCCCCACCACCCACGTGATCGTCGCGCTGGCCTGCCTGCTGATCCTGGTGGGCACCTTCTTCGCGCCCAAGCTCGTGGATTGGGCCGGGGGCATCGGTTCCCGGGACAAGGCCTCCGTCCTGGCCATGAACTAGGGGCCAGGCCGGTAGAATGGAAGCGCGGGGCTCGGGCCCCGCGCTTTTTCGTGGAGAGGCCATGGCCGATCAGCCCACCGGGGGACCCTCCGGACCCCAGTTCGCCAGCGCCACCCACCTCGCCTACTTCATTCCCCTGGCCGTGATCTTCGGCATGCTCATCGGCCGCTGGCTGGGGGCCAAGTGGGGGCACCCGCAGGGGGGGCTCCTGGCCGGGTTCGCCTGGGGCCTGGCCACGGCAGGGTGGGAGGTGTGGAAGGTGAGCCGGCGCATGGGGGGCGGTCGTGGCCGCTAGCACCTATCCCGACCCCCGGCCGGACCTCCGGAAGGCCATGGCCCTCCTCGTGGCCCTGGGCCTGCTGGGCTGGGGGTGGGCCCGGGGAGGGGAAGGGGCCTTCGTCTTCGCCCTCGGCGCCCTCGCCGCCGGGTGGACCCTGGAGCTCACGGCCTGGCGTGTGAAAGCCGGTGCCCGTGCGGCTTCCGCCTTGGTGGGGCTCGGGAATCTCGCCTTGTTGGGGGCGCTCGGCTATGGGATCATGGTCCGTTACCCGGAACAGGGCCCCGCGCTCGTTTCCGGCCTGCTCCTCCACGTCCTGGCGCTCTTCTGGGCGGCCTTCCGGTCCTGGTGGATCCAGACCCGACGCCCCTCCTGAGGATTCCCTCCCATGGAACACCACGCTTCAGCCTTCGCCCAGTGGCTCACCGGCCTGCTGCACCTCCCGCAGCACGCCTGGCCCGGATTCGGGTCCCATCCCATGAGCGTGCTGGAGCGCTATGACCACCTGCTGAACACCGTGCTCGCCGCGCTGGTGGTGCTGCTCGTCACCACCCTCACCCGCCGCAAGCTGAGCCTCATCCCCGGCGGTCTCCAGCAGGTCATGGAGAGCTACTTCGGCTTCATCCGGAACCTGGCCGGCAGCTCCATCCCCCGCCACGCCGAG
>CAZVKM010000313.1:0-2770 GCA_964627685.1 uncultured Solibacteraceae bacterium
CCTGCCCAACGCCGGCAAGTCCACCCTCCTGAACGCGCTGGTGGGCGAGAAGGTCGCCGCCACGAGCCAGACCCCCCAGACCACGCGCACCCGCGTCCTGGGCGTCGTGAACCGGGGCCCCCTCCAGGTGGCCTTCCTGGACACGCCGGGCATCCACAAGCCGGAGCACGCCCTCAACGAGCGCATGATGCACCACGTGGATGCGGCCCTGGAGGATGCGGACCTCATCCTGTGGATGGTGGACGCCAACGAGTACCTGGGCCCCGGCGAGCACGCCCTGGCCAAGCGGCTCCGGAAGCAGAGCCGCCCCGTGTACCTGCTCCTGAACAAGGTGGATCTCGTCTCCAAGAGCCGGCTCCTGGAGAAGGTGGTCACCTACAAGGACCTCATGCCCTTCAAGGAGCTCATCCCCATCGGCGCCAAGATGGGCCTGAACCTGGATCCCCTCTGGGCCATCCTGGAGCGGGACGCCCCCGAGGGGCCCTGGGAGTTCGATGGCGACACCTTCACCGATCAGACGGAGCGCAGCCTCGCCCAGGAGTTCATCCGGGAGAAGGTGCTCCGCAAGACCGAGGAGGAGGTGCCCCATGGCGTGGCCGTCGCCATCGAGCGCTGGATCGAGGCGGGCCAGGAGGACTTCCCCGAGGACCTGGACGAGGAGGGCGTCTTCATCGCCGCCCAGGTGATCGTGGATCGCCCCAACCACCGGAAGATCCTGCTCGGCACCGGCGGCGAGAAGATCCGCGACATCCGCATCAGCGCCCAGCGGGAGCTCAAGAAGCTCCTGCAGCGCCCCGTCCGCCTGGAGCTCTTCGTGAAGGTGGAGGAGGGCTGGCGGGACCGCCCGGAGAAGCTGGACCGGCTGGTCTAGGGTGGGTTTGTAAGGAATTTTTTTTTTATTTTCACAATATTGATACTCGATCAATCTGTCCTAAATTGACTCCAAATCCCGGCCAATCGAATGGCTGCCATCTGGAAAAGGAGTTGATAATGTCCAAAAAGATAAAGGTGTTTTTAGTATTCACAATTATTTGTGGATTCCCCTTTGCATTAAGGGCGGGATTTGCCTGCAATAAGGGGAAGGTTATTGCAATATGTGATGGTGATTCATGTCTTGTTTGCTATGGATTGAACTGCCAAGAAACGAGCCAAGCCACGGCAGAAAAAATGTGCGCCAGTCAATAGATCCCTAGGAGTCCTTGATGAGTTGGCGTTGGATTATTTTAATTTTCTTGCTGCCAGTTATAGGCGTGGCGCAGATATTTCCTAGGGAAGAACCGCGCCTATTTTTTTGGGCCAGTAGGGGTTCCATTCGTTTTGAACCAAATAGCCATTCATTTGTCTCGAACTCGCTGGATGGAAGAGGCTCGGAGGTTCATGTTGGTTTGGGGGCGGAATATCAACCGATAGCTTTTTTTAATGAATTATATTGGGTAAATAATAAATTGAATTCAACGAAGGCCTCGGATCGGCCCATTCGCCGAATCCTCTCTACCTCGAATGGTCAGACCTGGGACTTGGAGGGCTGGATTCGACTCACTGAAGACGTCGATGTGGACGCGATCCATCCACTGAAGGGCGACCGTTTCCTGCTTATTGCCTTCACCCGGATTCGGGTCGGTGATCGTTACTCCAAATTCGCAATCGCGCGGCGAAATGAGGAAAAGGAATTGCTGGTGGATCGACTCCTCGACATGGGCCTGGAAAGCCCATGGGGAATTCCTCGAGACGAGGCCACCATGGCAGGGCATTTTGGTGTGAATCCCGTCTATAACGAGTTGTTCATAGCTGGTTTTCCCGTGCTGCGTACCCCATCGCATTTGGCCGTGGTCGGATTGCGGGCTGGTTACGTCTGGTTGATGGATTTGGATCGGGAGGCACCTGCCTTCGATTTGTTGAAGATCCACTCGGGCATCAAAGACTCGATGCTTGGCGGGCAACCTCATTTGGACCATTGCGTCTTGGATGCTCAACCGACTCGCGAGGGTCGGTTCCTATTCGCGACCCGCTCGGAGCGAGCGGTGCTGTTCGGGGCCATGAACCTCGCGAAGCCTCAGGATGTCTCGGCCCTGAAGGAACCCCTCCAGAAAACCGATCGCGCAGTAGCTCAACTCCTGAACCTCCGTGATGAACCAGATTTGGAGTGGCGAGAACTTGATCCCGTGGAGAAATCCATTCACACAGTCCCCTCGCCTCCGGGGGTTCCCGAACGACTGGTTTCCCTTGAGGACATCCGGTCGTTCCGCTTCTGGTTCACCAAGAAAGGGAACCTGGCTTGCACCCTTTCCACTTACGTCCCGGGTGAAGCGCCGACGGGGCCAACCCGAAAGATGAGTACCCCCAAACGGAAACCTTGATGGGATTCCGGTGCGGTACCGCCCTCAAGGAACCATGGCTCAGGAAGGGCCACGAAGCGATCGCCGCTTCGTGGCCCGTCCGCCGTCCGGAGACCGGGGGGCACAGCGGGAGGTTGGCCCGGTGCTCCACGGGGGAGATGGGGGTGTTTGCCTCGTCGCGGAGCACCTTGCCGTCGCGGAGCTTCACGATGCGGTGGGCGTGGCGGGCGATGTCCTCCTCGTGGGTGACGAGGATGATGGTGTTGCCCTTCTGGTAGAGCTCCTCGAAGAGGGCCATGATCTCCACGGAGGTCTTGGTGTCGAGGGCGCCCGTGGGCTCGTCGGCCAGGAGGATGCTGGGGTCGTTCACCAGGGCCCGGGCGATGGCCACGCGCTGGCGCTGGCCGCCGGAGAGCTGGTTGGGCATGTGGTCG
>CAZVKM010000314.1:0-2755 GCA_964627685.1 uncultured Solibacteraceae bacterium
GTTGAGGACGATCTCGGAGGCCTCGCCCTTCTTGAGGTCGATGACGAGGCGGATGCCCTCACGGTCGCTCTCGTCCCGCACGTCGGAGATGCCGTCGATCTTCTTCTCGCGCACGAGCTCGGCGATCTTCTCGATGGTGGAGGCCTTGTTCACCTGGTAGGGCAGCTCCGTGAAGACGATCTGCTCCACCTCGCCCTTGTTCTTGATGCGGGTGGTCTCGGTGTGGGACTTGGCCCGCACCACGCACCGGCCGCGACCGGTGCGGTAGGCCTCCATGACTCCCTCGGTGCCGAGCATGATGCCGCCGCCAGGGAAGTCGGGGCCCTGGATGTGGGTGACCAGCTGACTGAAGGAGAGCTCGGGGTCATCGATGAGGGCCATGAGGGCCGAGCAGCACTCCCGCAGGTTGTGGGGGGGGATGCTGGTGGCCATGCCCACGGCGATGCCCTGGGCACCGTTCACGAGCAGGTTGGGGAAGCGGGCCGGGAGCACGAGGGGCTCCTCGAGGCTGCCGTCGTAGTTGGGCCCGAAGTCCACCGTCTCCTGGTCGATGTCGGACATCAGCTCGTTGGAGAGCCGGGAGAGGCGTGCCTCGGTGTAGCGCATGGCCGCCGGGCTGTCGCCATCGATGGAACCGAAGTTGCCCTGGCCATCCACCAGGACGTGGCGCATGGAGAAGGGCTGGGCCATGCGGACCATGGTGTCGTAGATGGCCGCGTCGCCGTGGGGGTGGTACTTACCCATCACATCGCCCACGGTGCGGGCGGACTTCTTGTAGGCCCGGTTCCACTCGTTCCCCGACTCCTTCATGGCGTAGAGGACGCGGCGGTGCACGGGCTTCAGGCCGTCCCGGACATCCGGGAGGGCGCGGCCCACGATGACGGACATGGCGTAGTCCAGGTAGGACTTGCGCATCTCCTTTTCAATTTCGAGGGGTTCAATACGGCTCATGAGGCTTCCGATGTTCTACGTGGAACCAGGGTGAGGCACATGGGGGGATGTTCCATGTGGAACAGGCCCGCTAGATGTCGATGTTCTCGGCCAGGAGGGCGTTGCTCTCGATGAAGCGGCGGCGGGGCTCCACAGCATCGCCCATGAGGACGGTGAAGATCTCGTCGGCCTCCACGGCATCGTCCACCCGGACCTGGAGGAAGGTGCGGCGCTCGGGGTCCATGGTGGTCTCCCAGAGCTGCTCGGGATTCATCTCGCCCAGTCCCTTGTAGCGCTGGACCGAGAGGCCGCGCTTGCCCTCCTCCATGACCGCGGCCATGAGGGCCTCAGGCTCGGTGAAGGTCATCTCCCGGTCCAGCTTGGCGGGTTCGGCGATCTCGTCCTCGTCCTTCTCCGCGCCCTTCTCGGCCTTGGCGGCCTTCATGCGGGTGAGCTTGAGCTCGCCACCGAGGAAGGACTGGAGGTCGGTCTTGAGGGCGGCCAGGCGGCGGAACTCGTGCCAGTGGGCCACCTGGCTATCGATCCACAGGGAGATCGGCCGGCTCAGGTGCATGCGCACCACCTTGAGGGTGTGGGTGGCGGCCACGGGCTCCGTGGTCTCGGTGCCCTCGATGGCCTCGGTGCTCTGGACCTCGCAGGTGCCCAGCTTGGCGTGCTCCACTGCCTTGGCCATCACGGCCACGGCGGGGGCGGTGGTGAAGCGGTCGGCGTCCAGGAGCCCGTGGGCCAGGAGCCCGTCCACGAGGGCCTTTGAGTAGCCGCGGCGCTCCAGTTTGGTATAGAGCTGGCCCATCTCGCCCCACTTCTTGAGCTCGCGCACCAGGGCGGCGCCCTTCAGCTCGGCCCCGGCGGGCAGGGTGAGGGTCCAGCCATCGAGGGCCTTCTGGAAGAGGAACTCCTCCAGGGCCCGCTCGTCCTTGAGGTACTTCTCGGTCTTGCCCTTCTTCACCTTGTAGAGGGGGGGCTGGGCGATGTAGAGGTGCCCGCGCTCCACCAGTTCCGGCATCTGCCGGTAGAAGAAGGTGAGCAGGAGGGTGCGGATGTGGCTGCCGTCCACGTCGGCGTCGGTCATGAGCACGATCTTGTGGTACCGGAGGTTCTCGACCTTGAACTCCTCCTTGCCGATGCCCGTGCCCAGGGCCTGGATGAGGATGCGGAGCTCGTTGTGGCCCAGGATCTTGTCGAAGCGGGCCTTCTCCACGTTCAGCACCTTGCCCTTGAGGGGCAGGATGGCCTGGTTGGCGCGGTTGCGGCCCTGCTTGGCGGAGCCGCCGGCGCTGTCACCCTCGACGATGTACAGCTCGGAGAGGGCGGGGTCCCGCTCCTGGCAGTCGGCCAGCTTGCCGGGCAGGCCGCCCCCATCCAGGGCGCCCTTGCGGCGGGTGAGCTCCCGGGCCTTGCGGGCGGCCTCGCGGGCGCGGGCGGCCTCGATGGCCTTCTCCAGGATGGCCTTGGCCTCCCGGGGGTTCTCCTCGAAGAAGTTGGTGAGCTTGTCGTAGACGATGGCCTGGACGATGCCCTTCACCTCGGAGGAGACGAGCTTGTCCTTCGTCTGGCTGGAAAACTTGGGATCAGGGACCTTGGCGCTGATCACCGCCGTGAGGCCCTCGCGCACGTCCTCGCCGGAGAGGGTCACCTTGGCGCTCTTGAGCAGGTTGTTCTTCTCGGCGTAGGTGTTGATCACCCGGGTCATGGCCGCCCGGAAGCCCTCGAGGTGGGCGCCGCCGTCGCGGTTGCGGATGTTGTTGGTGAAGCAGTACAGGGTCTCCTGGTAGGAGTCGTTCCACTGCAGGGCCACCTCCAC
>CAZVKM010000315.1:0-2713 GCA_964627685.1 uncultured Solibacteraceae bacterium
TGCAGATCCCCGGCACCAAGGGCGTGATCAGCCTGGCCGAGTACCTGGCCAAGGGCTACACCCTGGTCACCCTCTGATCCCGCTCAACCCCAACCCACTTCACCCACAAAGCCAAGGAACACCCATGCGCCACCTGCTCCTCACCTCCCTCCTCGCCGTCACCATGGGCGCCTCCGCCCAGGCCCCCGCCCCGAAGGCCCCCACGGCCGCCACGATGAACCTGCTGGGCCCCGGCGTCGGCGTGGAGGGCTTCGATCCCGTCTCCTACTGGCCCGAGGGCGGCTCCAAGCCCCTGCAGGGCACCATCAAGCTGACCTACGTGCATGAGGGCGTGGCGTACCGCTTCGCCAACGAGAAGAACCTGGCCACCTTCAAGACCAACCCCAGCCACTTCCTGCCCCAATACGGTGGTTACTGCGCCTGGGCCCTGGGCGCCATCAACCAGCGCGTGGACGTGAACCCCAATCACTTCGTGATCCGCGACGGCAAGCTCTACCTCTTCTTCTCCGACGCCAACGTGGTCACCCGCGACCTCTGGAAGAAGGACACCGCCGCCCTGGTCGAGAAGGCCGACGCCGCCTACGGCATGCTGATCGCCCAGTAAGCCCCTTCACCCCCGGATCGGGGCCCGTGCCAAGCTGCACGGGCCCCGCCCCGCCCTACCTCGGGAGCACCGCCATGGCCGCCAAGTTCATCGAGCTCGCCTTCACCGACGCCGTGCGCAAGGCCCAGGAGCGGTTCTATGGGCGCTCCCACCGCATCGAAGGCACCCGCCCCCCGGACGCCCTCACGGCGGACGAGGCCGCCTTCATCCGCGAGCGGGACAGCTTCTACATGGGCACCGTCAACGAGCAGGGCTGGCCTTACATCCAGCACCGGGGCGGTCCCACGGGCTTCCTCCACGTGCTGGGCCCCCACACCCTGGCCTTCGCCGACTTCAGCGGCAACCGCCAGATGATCTCCACGGGCAACCTCGCCGCCGACGACCGCGTGTCCCTCTTCCTCATGGACTACGCCAACCAGGCCCGCCTCAAGATCCTTGGGCACGCCAAGGTGGAGGCCGCGAAGGACTTCCCCGAGTGGGTGGCGCAGCTGGCGGAGCCCGACAAGGCCCGGCTGGTGGAGCGCATCGTCTTCATCGACGTGGTGGCCTACGACTGGAACTGCCCCAAGTACATCACCCCCCGCTTCACGGGCCCCGAGATCTCGGAGGCCGTGGCCCCGCTGAAGGCCCGCATCGCGGAGCTGGAGGCGAAGCTCAAGCAGCAGACTCCGGAGCAGCCATGATCGACCAGCCCTTCCACGAAGGCGAGCTCGCCGTGCAGGCCCGCGCCGGAGAGGTCGACAACGCGGTGCTCAACAGCCGCATGATCACCGCCAGCATCATGCTCCCCGCCCTGCCCTTCATGGCGAAGCAGCCCTGGGCCATCCTCGGGGGCCCCGACGCCGAGGGCCACCTCTGGTGCTCCGCCCTGGTGGGGGAAGCCAGCTTCATCTCGCCAAACGCCGAGGGCACCGAGGTGGCCTTCGACCTCGCCCGGGCGCCCGTGCACCCCGCCAATCCCCTGCTGGCGGACCTCACCCCGGGACGCATGCTGGGCGGTCTCTTCATCGAGCTGGCCACCCGGCGGCGCCTGCGGGTGAACGGGCACGTGGCCGAAGCCACCCCCGAGGCCCTGCACCTCAAGGTCACCGAGTCCTTCCCCAACTGCCCCAAGTTCATCCAGAAGCGCATCTTCGGCGGATTTTCCGAGGCCACACCTTCGATCCCTGAAGTCCGCGCGGGCACCGAACTCGGCACCGCCGAGCAGGCCTGGATCCGCGGCGCCGACACTCTGTTCCTCACGACCCTGCACCCCGGACGCGGCGCCGACAGCTCCCACCGGGGCGGTCCCGCCGGCTTCGTGGCGGTGGTGGATGCCACCACCCTCCGCCTGCCGGACTACGCGGGCAACAGCCTCTTCCAGTCCTTCGGGAACCTGGAGGTGGACCCCCGGGTGGCCCTGCTGCTCCCCGACTTCGCCACCGGCGCCCTGCTCCACCTCTCCGGAACGGCCCAGGTGCGATGGGACAGCGAGGCCGGCACCGGGCGCTCCCTGGAAATCCAGGTGAACCGCTGGCGGGTGGTCCCCCCGGCCGCCGGCAGCCCCCGCTGGACCTTCGTGGAAGCCTCCCCCTTCAACCCCTGAATCCGATCTCACGGCCCCGGTCCGAACGGCCGATCGGCCCCTCACGTCCCTGGAGGTCCCCATGCACGTCAAGGACATGCTCGCCAAGGCCCGCAGCGCCGAACCCATCACGCCCATCGAGGCCCGGGAGGCCATGCTGGGCTGCTTCGTCACCATCCACGGGGAGACCCTCAAGCGGGGCGCCACCCTGCTGGGCAAGGCGCTCAGCGATGAGGAGGCCGAGGCCATGGCCCGCACCAACATGAAGTCCTACATGGGTGACGCCTGGGACAAGCCCACGGCCCAGGCCCTGGCCGACGTGAAGGTGCGCCTGGACCAGAAGATGAACTTCTCTAAGGCCCCCCAGGAGTTGCAGGACCTCCACGACCAGGTGTGCACGCTGATCGTGAGCAAGACGAAGTAGCCTCCCCGCCCCCCGGAAAGGCCCGGAACCCACGCGGCTCCGGGCCCTTTCCGGTCTGTGCGGTCCTCGCACCCGAAAGGTTTCTTGGCCTTTTTGATCCCCGTGCTAGACTTTTTCCTCT
>CAZVKM010000316.1:0-2684 GCA_964627685.1 uncultured Solibacteraceae bacterium
CGGCCGTCCCGGTGGCTTCGGTGGCCCCCGTCCCGGCGGCCCCGGCCGTCCCGGCCTGGGCGCCCCCACGGGCCCCATCGATCCGAATTCCCAGAAGGGCCCCGGCCGCGGGGCCAGCAACAAGAAGAAGGGCAAGCACGAGCGCACCGAGGAAGAAGAACTCGCGCTCAAGATGCGGCAGCCCCGCAGCCGCGCCCAGGTGATCGCCACGGAGTTCGTGGAGGACGAGATCGGGATCGTCATGCTCTCCGAGGGCGTGACCGTGAAGGAGCTCGCCGAGAAGTGCAACCGCCCCGCCAAGGACGTGGTGGCCAAGCTCCTGCACCGCGGCATCTTCGCCACGATCAACCAGCCCCTCGACACCGAGCTGGCCAAGGAGATCGCCCGTGAGTTCGGCTACCTCGCCGACATCGTCTCCTTCGAGGAAGACGTGCAGATGACGGACGAGGCCACCGAAGTGCAGGGCGAGAAGCGCCAGCGGCCCCCCGTGGTCACCATCATGGGCCACGTGGACCACGGCAAGACCTCGCTGCTGGACGCCATCCGCAACGCCAAGGTGGCGGCGGGCGAGGCCGGTGGCATCACCCAGCACATCGGCGCCTACCACGTCGATGTGAAGGACAAGAACACCGGTGAGATGCGCCAGGTGGTCTTCCTCGACACCCCCGGTCACGAAGCCTTCACCAAGATGCGCGCCCGCGGCGCCAAGGTCACGGACATCGCCATCCTGGTGGTGGCCGCCGACGACGGCGTGATGCCCCAGACCGTGGAGTCCATCAACCACGCCAAGGCCGCCGACGTGCCCCTCGTGGTCGCCATCAACAAGATCGACAAGCCCGGCGCCAACCCGGACAAGGTCCAGCAGGGCCTGCTCCAGCACGGCGTGCAGACCGAGGCCTACGGCGGCGACGTCCCCGGCGTCCCCGTCAGCGCCAAGCAGAAGCTCGGCCTCGATGACCTCCTCGAGACCCTGCTCCTCGTGGCGGACCTCAAGGACCTCAAGGCCGTGTACGACTGCCCCGCCGCCGGTTCCATCATCGAGGCCCGCCTCGACAAGGGCCGCGGCGCCGTCGCCACCGTCCTCGTGCAGAACGGCACCCTGAAGCAAGGTGAGATCTTCGTCGCCGGCGCCACCATGGGCCGCGTCCGCGCCATGTTCGACGACCGCGGCAACCGCATCAGCGAGGCGGGCCCCTCCACGGCCGTGCAGATCCTCGGCTTCGAGGATGTGCCCAGCTCCGGGGACAACTTCCAGGTGGTCGAGTCCGAGGGCAAGGCCCGCCAGATCGTCCAGTTCCGCCAGGAGAAGCTCAAGGCCGCCGCGCTCGCCAAGCAGCGCGTCACCCTCGAGAACATCTTCAGCACCATGAAGGAGGGCACCATCAAGGAGCTCCCCCTCATCGTCAAGGCGGACACCCAGGGTTCCGTGGAGTCCCTCGTGGGCTCCCTGGAGAAGCTCAGCACGGAGAAGGTGCGCGTCCGCATCATCCACGCCGCCGCCGGTACCGTGAACGAGAACGACGTGCTCCTCGCCGAGGCCTCCAAGGCCATCGTCATCGCCTTCCACACCAAGGCGGAGAAGAAGGCCGAGGAACTGGCCAAGGAAGAGGGCGTGGACCTGCGCTTCCACGAGATCATCTACAAGGTGACCGAGGAGATCGAGCAGGCCATGATCGGCAAGCTCGACAGCGTGGACCGCGAGGTCTACCAGGGCCGCGCCGAGGTCCTCCAGATCTTCAAGGCCGGCAAGATCGTCATCGCGGGTTCCCGCGTGGTGGATGGCCTCGTGAAGAAGAACGCCCGCGTCCGCGTGAAGCGCGGCGAGGACCAGCTCTTCGAAGGCGGGATCTCCGCCCTCAAGCGGTTCAAGGACGACGTCAACGAGGTGAAGAACGGCTTCGAGTGCGGCATCAGCCTCCAGGGCTTCGATGACCTCCGCGAAGGCGATGTGCTCGAGTTCCACACCACCGAGAAGGTGGCCCAGACCTCGCTCTGATCGCCCTGCCGTCCCAGAAGGCCCCCGCCCGGGGGCCTTCTGCTGTCTGCCTGGAAGCTAGATTTCAGATGCGTTGGTCTTGTTGAATATCGACCCGGTGTGATACCCATCACCAGGCTCCGCCCTGAAGCTGGATGTTGCAACGCAGTCCCTTCCGGAGCCTTCATGTCTGCCCCTTCCTTCGCCCTCAGCGCCCCCGCCACCGACAAGGTGGCCTCCAACCCCCTGGGCCTGTCCCGCATCGACCACTTCCAGATGACGGGCGACGTGGCCCACCTGGAAGGCCTCTACCGCAAGCTGGGCTTCGCCCGCGTGGCCAGCGCCACGGGGCCCTGGGGGAAGGCCGTGCACCTGCACCAGCAGCGCATGGACATCCTCATCTTCCAGGCCGATGCCACCCACCCCGCCGGCCGCTACTTCCAGGCCCACGGCGAGGGCGTGTGCGCCCTTAACTTCGAGGTGGACAACCTCGACGTGGCCATCACCGAGGCCCGAGCCCGCGGGGCCAAGGTGCTGCTGGAGCCCGAGTCCCACACCCTGGGCCAGGGCACGATCCGCTTCGCCGCCGTGCAGGGCGTGGGCGACGTCTGGAACCACCTCATCGAGCGCAAGGGCGAGCTCGCGGCCTTCTGGCCCGGCTTCACCCCCGATCCCGCGCCCGCCCTGTGCGATCCCGGCCTCGTGCGGG
>CAZVKM010000317.1:0-2641 GCA_964627685.1 uncultured Solibacteraceae bacterium
CTGAGGCCGTAGCCGTAGGAGAGGGTGGGCTGCGTGACCGCGCTCCAGGTGCCCGGAGCCGGCAGCCGGCCGTTGGTCTCGCCGGGGAAGGCGAGTCCGGTGGGCTCGCCGAACCCGAACTTGTGGAGGTACTGAAAGTAGACGCCGGGGTCCAGCCGCAGGCCCATCTTCGCCGCCCCCACGTTGGAGCTCTGCCAGAGCACCTCTTCGAAGGAGAGCACGCCGTGTCGGTGGGTGTCGTTGATGGTGAGCTTCGGGGAGAAGACCCAGCGTCCCCCCATGCAGTCGAACTTCTCCCCAAGGTGGACCTTGCGCTCCTCCAGCGCCATGGCGGCGGTGAAGACCTTCATGGTGGAGCCGGGCTCGTAGGCGTCCTCCACGGGGTGGACCTTGCGGGCGGCCTTCTGCCGCTCGAGCTCGCGTCGCAGCTCCTCCCGCTCCCCGGGGCTGAGCTCGCCCTCCCCGCGGTTCCGGAACTTCTTCGGCAGGATCTGGTTGGGGTCGAAGCGCGGCGTGCCCGCCATGGCCAGGAGCTCACCGGTGTTGGGGTCCACCACCACGGCGTAGGCGGTGGCCGGACGGGAGAGCTTCACCGCATCCTCCAGCGCCTCCTCCACGATGTGCTGAATGGTGCTGTCGAGGGTGAGCTGGAGGGTGCTGCCGTTGGCCGGGGTCTGGGTGAACTGCTCACGCAGCAGGCGCAGGCGGCCCCGGGCGTCGCGGGCGGCCACGAACTCGCCCTTGCGCCCCGCGAGCATGGGCTCGTAGGACTGCTCGATGCCCAGCTGCCCGATCCCGTCGATGTTCACGAAGCCGATGATCTGGCTCGCCAGGCTGCCCCGGGGATACATCCGCCGGCTCTCCTCCAGGAACTCGAGGCCCTCGAGGTCCAGGGCCTTGATGGCGGCCACCTTGGAGGCGGGGAGCTGACGCTCCAGGAACACGAAGGGGCTCTTACGCAGCAGGCGTTCCAGGACCGCCGCCTTGGGAAGCTCCAGGATCGGCGCCAGCTGCGTGGCCACCTGCCCGGCGAGCTTCCGGTCGGGGTCCCCCCATTGGCGGTCGCCCTTGTCCTTCCGGTAGTGGGGGTAGAAGGCCCGCGGGGTCACGAAGAGGCTCTCCGCCTTGAGGGAGATGGCCAGGGCCTCGCCCCGGCGGTCACGGACCTCCCCCCGGATGGGGGGGACCGGCACCGTGATGGTGTGCTGCTGGTCGGCCTGGGCTTGGAACCGCTTGTGCTCCACCACCTGGAGCCACAGGAGCCGCAGGAAGATGGCGAGGCCCCAGGCGAGGATGAAGCCCATCATCCAGGGCAGGCGCAGGGTGGCCAGGTCCCCGGTCGCGGGGCGGCCGAGGAGGCGACGGGGTGAAGCGGGGGAGGTGGTGAGCAGGCCCATGGGTTCCTACGATTATGGGCCCTCCGGGCCCCGCCCCGGGGCTCCGATCAGCGCAGGATCTCTTCGCTGGACACCGGGCGGAAGCGGGCGACCTTCTGGTCCTCCATGGTGAAGGCCCGGCTGATGACATGCCCCTGCTTGCGGGGCTGCAGGCCCGTGCGCTGCGCGTAGGCGTGCACCTCCTCATCCCGCTGGAAGCGGCTGCGCTCCAGGAGCAGCTTCCGCTGGAGCTCCTCCTGGTGCTTGAGGCGGTCCCGCAGCTCCCCCATCTCATAGCTCATGCGGCTCTTCTGGGCCTGGAGGTAGATCAGGGTGCCCAGGGGGAGGGCCAGGGCCAGGGCGAGCAGGAGCATCCGGAGGATGCCCTCGCTCTCGATCTGGCGGGTCTGGAAGGGCTGGCGCTCAAGCATGGGAGCTCCGTTCTTGGATCAGGCGATGCGCTCGGCCACCCGGAGGCGGGCGGAGCGGGAGGGGGGGTTGGCGGAGCACTCCGCCTCAGAGGGGGCGAGGCCCCCGGGATGGATCAGGGAGACGAGCTTGGGGAGGGGGGCCGGCGGCACGCGGCCGGGGCCGTCGTACTGGCCCGCGAGGCGGCGGAAGGTCTGCTTCACGATCCGGTCTTCGAGGCTGTGGAAGCTGATGACGCCGAGTCGGCCCCCCGGCTTGAGGTGGGCCACGGCGCGCTCCAGGGTGGCCGCCAGCCGCGCCAGCTCGCCGTTGACGGCGATGCGCACGGCCTGGAAGGTGCGGGTGGCGGGATCGCTCTGCTTCTTGCGCTTCGCGATCTCCTTCGGCAGGACCGTGTAGACGGCCGCCGCGAGGTCCGCGGTGGTGTTCAGCTGCCCGTCCTGGAGGCGGCGGAGGATGGCACGGGAGATGGGGCGGCTGGCCCGCTCCTCGCCGAACTGGTAGAGGGCATCGGCGAGGGTTCGGTCGTCCTGCTCGGCGATCCACTCCAGGGCCGTGGGGCCGTGCTCGGTGTCCATGCGCATGTCGAGGGGACCTTCCGCCATGAAGGAGAAGCCCCGTTCGGGGCTGCGCAGCTGCAGGGTGGAAACGCCGAGGTCCGCGAGGATGGCGTCGAAGCCCCCGGGGGCATGGGTGGCCTTCCAGGCCTGGAAGTCGGGGTGGTCGAAGACCTCCTCGTGGGCGCTGGCCAGGATGCTGAGCCGGCCGTCGCCGCCAAGGCGCTCGGCGGCCCGGGCCCGGGCCTCCGGGTCCCGGTCCACGCCGAGGTAACGCGC
>CAZVKM010000318.1:0-2634 GCA_964627685.1 uncultured Solibacteraceae bacterium
ATGAAGGCGTGCCTTCCGATCTTCATGCCCATGGCCTTGAGGAACCAGACCCCGAAGGGGGTGAGGGTGGCGAAGGGGAGGAAGGTGTAGCGCACGAGGTAGAACAGCCCGTTGTGCACGAACCAGGGCAGGGCGTGGATGGTGTAGTAGCCGCCCTTGAAGGCCTTGAACCGGGTGGGCAGGAGCAGGTTGTAGATCGGCACCACCGCCATCAGCGCGAGGCCGAAGATGAAGAAGCAGCAGGCCCCGCAGAAGCCCTGCCAGGCCACGGAGGCCAGGCCGGACCAGGCCGTGCCCAGGGGGGCGGTGCGCTGCCAGACCCAGAGGGCCGGGGCCAGGGCCGCGCCCAGGGCGGTGGAGGCCACCAGGTACATCAGCAGCACCGCCACGGCGTAACTGGCCCGCGCGAAGCGCCGCAGCAGGCGGTCCAGGAGGGTCCGGGCCGGGGGGTTCTTGCGCTGGTCGGTGGCGAAGTCGAGGGGTTCGGCCATGGCCCGATTATCGGCCGCTAGTATGGATCCATGCATTTGGCCCTGCTCCGACTGTCGGCCCTGGGGGATGTCCTCCGGGTCCTCCCGGCGTGGATGAACCTGCGGGAGGCCTTTCCGGAGGCTCGGATCCAGGCGGTGATCGAGGATCGCCATGCCCACCTCCTGGCCCCCTTCCCGGGCTTCGAGCCGGTGGTCGTGCGCCGGCGGGACCTCTCGAACCCCCTCTCGGCCTGGCGGGAAGCCGGTCGGGTGGCGACGGCCCTGGAGGGGGCGGAGGCCTCCCTGGACTTCCACGGCATCCTCAAGTCGGCCCTGATCCCCTGGCGGGCGGGGATCCGCGAGCGCTGGGGGGACGGGGTGACCAAGGAGGGGGCCCATCGCCTGCAGACCGCCGGACCGGGCTTCCGGCACCAGGACCGCTACCGCCAGGCCCTTGATCTTGCGGATGCATTCGGCCGGAGCCGGGGCCTCGAGGGGCTCGGGCGCTTCCGACCGGTGCTCCGGGAAGCCCCCCTGCCCGATCCGGGCCCGATCTGGGAGGCCGATGGCCGACCCCGGCTCGTGCTGGTGCCCGGAGCCTCCCGGGCCGGCCGCATCAAGCGCTGGCCCCTGGCCCATTGGCTCACCCTGGTCCGCGCCCTGGAGGGACGGTGGCAGATGCGCTGGAGCCTCGGGCCCGACGAGGCGGACCTCCGCACCTGGCTTCCCCGGGAGAGCGGGGTGCCGGCGATGCCCCCCATGGGCTGGTGGGAGCTGAGCGCCGCCGTGCGCCAGGCCGACCGGGTGCTCACCCCCGACACGGGTCTGCTCCACCTCGCGGTGCTGTGCGGGGTGCCGGTGACCGCCCTCTACGGCCCCTCGGATCCCGTGGTGTCGGGCCTCCCCCCGGGCACGGGCGAGGTGCTCCGGCTGGACCTGCCCTGCGCCCCCTGCCGGGAGCGGGCCTGCCAGCGCCGCCAGTGCATGGAGGAACTCAGGCCCCAGCAGGTGCTCGAGGCCCTCAGCCCGGATCCAGCGCGGCCTTCACGGCGGTGATGAGGTCCTGCACGCGGTAGGGCTTGGCGAGGAAGCCGGCCACGCTGCCGGGGTGGATGCGCCGCTCCAGGCCCTGCTCGGCGAATCCGCTCGAGAGGATCACGCAGACGTCGGGCCTCAGGGCCTTCATCTGCTGGAGCGCATCGAAGCCATCGAGGCGGGGCATGGTGAGGTCGAGGAGCACGAGGCGGATCTCCGGGTGCCGCTGCTGGAACATCTGCACGGCCTCGAGCCCATCCTCCGCCGTGATCACGTCGAAGCCCAGGGTGCCGAGGATCTCGCTGGCCACGGCCCGGATGGCGGCCTCATCGTCGACCACCAGCACCAGGCCGCGCCCGGCGTAGGGCTCCTCCGGGACAGGCGGAACCTCGAGGATGCGGGGGCTGCCACTGGCGGGGAAGTGGAGCCGGAAGGTGGTGCCTTCCCCCTCGCGGCTCTGGACGTCCACGTGCCCTCCGTGGGACTGGACGATGCCCAGCATGGCGGCGAGTCCGAGCCCCTGGCCCGTGGGCTTCGTGGTGAAGAAGGGCTCGAAGATGCGCCCCAGCACCGCCGTGGGGATGCCGCGGCCGTCATCCGACACCTCGAGCCCGACGAAGGGGCCGGGCGGGAAATCCCGGGCGGCCATGGGCCCGGGCACCTCGCCCGGCCCGAAGGCCCCGCTGAAGGTGGAGAGGCGGATGGATCCGGGGCGCTCGGCCATGGCATCCGCGGCATTGGTGAGGAGGTTCAGCACGACCTGCTGGAGCTGGGCCCGATCGCCCCGGAGCCCGAGGGGGCCCTCCACCAGCCCGAGCGTGAGGGTGGCGCGCTTGGCGATGGAGACCTGCAGGAGCTCGGACATGTCCCGCACCAGGTCGTTCAGGTCCAGCTCCTCCTTGCGTCCGGGCCCCTTGCCGGCGTAGGCCAGCAACTGCCGCGTGAGATCCGCGCTCTTGTGGGCGAGCCCTTCCGCGCGCTGGAGGTGCCGGGCCTGGCCCTCGGTGGCCTCGGTGCGGGCCAGCTCTAGGCTGACCACCATGGCGCCCAAAAGGTTGTTGTAGTCGTGGGCGATGCTGCCGGCCAGGAGGCCGAGGGTCTCCAGGCGCTGGCTCTGCTGGAGGGCCTG
>CAZVKM010000319.1:0-2634 GCA_964627685.1 uncultured Solibacteraceae bacterium
GGGCGGGTTCTTGATCCAGACCTTCACCTTGAACTTGATGGCCTCGTTGGCGCTGAGCTTCAGGATGGGGCTGCCGCCCACCTCGGTGACCTCGCCGTCGAAGACCTGGTTGGGGTACGCGTCGATGCGGATCTGGGCCTTCTGCCCCAGCTTCACGGTGGGGATGGAGGCCTCGTCCACTTCCATCTCCGCCTCGATCTTGCTCATGTCGGAGACGGTGAGGAGCACGGTGCCCGCCTGGTTCTGGATGCCCGGCACGGCCGTCTCACCCAGCTCGATGCGGCGGGCGGTCACCACGCCATCGATGGGGGAGAGGATGGTCGTGTAGGCGAGGCCCACCCTGGACTGGGCGTTCTGGGCCTTGGCCTGCTCGGCCCGGCGGCGCGCCGTCTCCTCGGAGGCGGTGGCGGTGTCCAGGGCCGTCTTGGCCTTCTCGAACTCCGCCTGGGAGATGATGCCCGCGGCCCGGTTGGCCTTGGCGCGGTCGAAGTCGGCCTTGATCTGGAGGAGGTTGGCCTGGGAGGAGGTGTAGTCGGACTGGGCGGCCTGCAGCCCCGCCTGGGTGGCGTCGGTGCTGGCCCGGGCGCTGCGGGGGTCGATCTCCATGAGGAACTGGCCGGCCTTCACCCGGTCGCCCTCCCGTACGGCGAGGCGGGTCACCTGGCCCACCACGTTGGCGGAGATGTCGGCCTTCTTCACGGCCTGGACCTTGCCATTGGCGCTGACCTTGGCCTGGAGGTCCTCCCGGACGGCGGTGGTCACCTGGACCCCCAGCCCCTTCTCCCCGCGGGAGGCGGCGAGGCCGATGATGAGGAGGAGGGCCACGCCCCCCCCGATGGCAAAGAGCTTCTTCTTCTTATCCATGAACCCAGTCTCTCCGACGCGCGCCGATGCCCAAGGGCTTCGCGGGGCAGGAGGTTCGGTTTAGGGGTGAAGGCGCCTTGACAGTCGTTACTAAATGGAATTCAATTCTATTTATGACGCGCTACCGCACCTCGACCCTCCTCGGCCTGCTGGTGGCCCCCCTGGCCGCGGCGGCCACCAACGGCGCCCTGACCGGGCGGGTGGTGGATGGGTCGGGCGCCCCCGTGGCGGGGGCGGTGGTGGGGGTGACCCAGAAGCTGAGCGGCTACGTCCAGCAGGTGCGCACAGACCGCGACGGGCGCTTCACCCTGCGGAACGTTCCCCTCAACGAGTACCACCTGGAGGTCCAGGCGGCCGGCTACCGGGAGCTTCATCGGGAGCTGGAGCTCCGAACCGCCCTGCCCATGGACCTCCTGCTCAAGCTCGAGGAGGCCGCCGCCGTGGTGGTCGTCGAGGAGCGCCTGGACCTGGTGGAGGACCACCCCAGCGTCCACCTGGACATCGACAAGTCGGCCATCAAGCTCAGTCCCGCCCCGGTGCGGAGCCGGGCCATGGAGAGCATCCTCCTGGCCACGCCGGGATTCGTGGCCGATGAGAACGGCCGCTTCCACATGAAGGGCAGCCACGGCCAGATGATGTACGTGGTGGACGGCATCCCCATGACGGACCAGATGCAGCTCACCTTCTCCAACAGCCTGGATCCCAGCCAGGTGGAGGGCCTCGAGGTGGTCACCGGGGGCATCAGCGCCGAACATGGCGGGAAGCCCGGGGCCGTGGTCTCGGTCACGTCCAGGTCGGGTCTGGGCACGCCCGAAGGCTTCGAGGGGGAAGTCTCGGGAGGGCTCTCCCGCTTCGGCACCGCGGAGCTGGGCCTGAGCCTCCGGGGCGGAGGCGACCGCTTCGGCTGGTTCCTCACCGGGGCGGCGAGCCGCAGCGACCGCTTCGCGGACCCCGTCAACTTCGAGAACCTCCACAACCACGGGGAGACCGGGCGCCTCTTCGGCCGCTTCGACTGGGTGCTCGGGGACAGCGACACGGTGCGGCTGACGACCTCCGGGGGCCGGACGCGGCGGGAGGTCCCGAACCTCCTGAGCCAGCAGGCCCAGGGCATGGATCAGCGGGCCACCACCACCGACGCCAACCTCAGCCTGGCCTGGACCCACCTCTTCACCGCGAGCCGGAGCCTGGAGCTGGCGGCCTACCTGCGCCAGTCCACCTCCCGCCTCGACCCCAGCGCGGACCTGGCGCCGGGATTCGGGCCCGGGCTGACGCGGGACTTCCCCTTCTGGGCGATGCAGGACCGCCGCCTCGACAACGAGGGGTTCCAGGCCGCCCTCACCCAGCGCTTCGGGGCGGAGGACACGGTCAAGGTGGGGCTTCAGCACGTGGCTTTCCCCATCCACGAGCGCTTCGCCTTCGGCATCACGGACGACGCGGATCCCGAGTTCAGCGATCCCGCCAGCCCCTTCCACCCCTTCACTCCCTCAGGGGGCGGGAACCTCTTCCGCTTCGATGAGCGGATCCGGCCCTCCCTGGCCAGCGCCTTCGCCCAGGTGGACCTCCACCGCGGAAAGCTGTTCGTCTCCGCGGGCCTGCGCCTGGATCGCTACACGGCGCGCGGGGAGGCCACCTCGGAGCTGCAGCCCCGCCTGGGCTTCAGCTACCGCCTGGCCACAGGCACCGTGCTGCGGGCGAGCTACGACCGCCTCCTCATCACCCCGGAGAACGAGAACCTCGCGCTCTCCACCAGCCAGCAGGCCTGGGACCTGG
>CAZVKM010000320.1:0-2623 GCA_964627685.1 uncultured Solibacteraceae bacterium
GTGGAGATGGTGAGGGCCATCAGGGAGAGGTTGTCGAGGCTGTAGCCGAGGAGCACCATCACGCCGAAGGTGCCCACGAGGGAGAGGGGCACGGCCACGCTGGGGATGATGGTGGCGGAGAGGGTCCGCAGGAACAGGAAGATCACCATCACCACGAGGCCGATGGTGAGGATCATCTCGAACTCCACATCCTCCACGGAGGCGCGGATGGTGGTGGTGCGGTCCGTGAGGATGTCCACCTTCACCGCGGCCGGCAGGGAGCCCTGGAGCTGGGGGAGCAGGGCCTTCACCCGGTCCACCACGGCGATGATGTTGGCCCCGGGCTGGCGCTGGATGTTGAGCACCACGGCGGGCGCGAGGGTGGCCCGCCCTTCCGCTTCACCGGCCAGGCCCATCCAGGCGGCCTGCTTGGCGTTCTCCGCCCCCTCGATGATCTGGGCGACGTCCGAGAGGCGGATGGGAGAGCCGTTCCGGTAGGCGACGATGAGGGCCTTGTATTCCTCCAGCGACTGGATCTGGTCATTGGCGCCGATGGCGTAGGCCTGCTGTTTGCCGTCGAAGTTCCCCTTGGCCCGGTTCACGTTGGCCTGGCCGATGGCCAGCCGGACGTCATCCAGGGTCATCCCGTGGGCGGCGAGGGCGGCGGGGTTGGCCTGGATGCGCACGGCGGGCTTCTGTCCGCCGGAGATGCTCACGAGCCCCACGCCCGGGAGCTGGCTGATCTTCTGGGCCAGGCGCGTGTCCGCCAGGTCCTGCACCTTCGTGAGGGGCAGGGTCTTGGAAGTGAGGGCCAGGGTGAGGATGGGCGTGTCGGCCGGGTTGGTCTTGCTGTAGATGGGCGGATTGGGGAGGTCGCTGGGGAGGAAGGTTCCGGCGGAGTTGATAGCCGCCTGCACCTGCTGCTCGGCCACGTCGATGTTCAGGTCGAGGCTGAACTGGAGGGTGACGATGGAGCTTCCCTCGGAGCTGGCGGAGGACATCTGGTTGAGCCCAGGCAGCTGGCCGAACTGGCGCTCCAGCGGGGCCGTCACGGCGGAGGCCATCACCTCGGGGCCGGCTCCCGGATAGAAGGTCACCACCTGGATGGTGGGGTAGTCCACCTGCGGCAGGGCGGAGACGGGAAGCTGCCGGAAGGCGATGAGGCCCATGATGAGCAGCCCCACCATGAGCAGGGAGGTGGCGATGGGCCGGAGGATGAAGGGCCGGGAGAGGTTCATCGCCCCTTCTTGGCGCCTTCGGCCTCGGGCAGGCTCACCTTGCTGCCGGGCCGCAGCTTGTCCACGCCATCGGTGACCACCTTCTCGCCGGCGGTGAGGCCCTTGGTCAGGGCCGCCTCGTCGCCGTCCATGAAGGCGAGGGAGACGTCCCGGGCGTCCACCGTGCCATCGGCCTTCACGACGTAGACGTAGGTGCTGCTCGGGCTGCGCTGGAGGGCGGCCCCGGGGACCACCACCGCCTGCTTGAGGGTGGAGAGCTCCAGCCGGAGGTTCACGAACTGGTTGGGGAAGAGGCGCTCGTCGCGGTTGGGGAACTCGGCCCGCAGCTTCACGGTGCCCGTGGCGGGATCCACCTGGTTGTCCACGGCCTGGAGCGTCCCGAGGGCGAGCCTGACCTTGAAGTCGCGATCCCAGGCCTCGGCGGTGAGCCGGCGGCTTCCGCGTTGCTCCTCCAGCACCCGGGTCACCTGGTCGGCGGGGAGGGTGAAGAGCACGGTGATGGGGTGCATGGGGGTGATGACCACAAGGCCGCCGGGATCCGTGGCCCGCACCATGTTGCCGGGCTCCACGAGGCGCAGCCCCGCCCGCCCCGAGACCGGCGCCGTGATGCGGCTGTAGGTGAGGTTGAGCTTGGCGTTCTCCACACTGCCCAGGTCGCTCTTGAGCGCACCCTCGAACTGGTTCACGGTGGCCTGCTGGGCGTCCAGCTGCTGCTGGGGGAGGATGCCCTGCCTCACGAGCGAGGCGATGCGGTCCAGGTCCATGCGGGCGTTGCGCAGGGCGGCCTCGTCCTTGGCGTATTGGCCCTGGGCCTGGGTGAGCTGCACTTGGAAGGGGCGCGGGTCGATCTCGGCCAGGAGCTGCCCCTCGGCCACGTTCTGCCCTTCGCGGAAGGAGACCCGGGCCAGCTGACCATCCACCCGGCTGCGCACGGTGGCGGCATTCAGGGGGGTCACGGTGCCCAGTCCCGTCAGCACCACCGGGACGTCCCGGGTGCGGGCGGTGGCCGTGACCACGGGGATGGCCCGACCGCCACCCTTGCCCGCGGCTTCGGACTTGCCCCCGCGCAGGGCCCAGAAGGCCAGGAGGAGGAGGGCCGCGAGGAGGAGCCAGCCCCAGGGCCGGCGCCGGTCCATGAGGACCTCGAGGGGGGAGGCGGCTTGGGCGGGGGTGGGTGGGGGCATCGTGTCCGGCATGGCGCTTCCAGTTCGGGTATCGGCGGGATCCAGGGGCCTTCCGGAGGAACGGACGGACCTCGCCACCCTTGAGCCTGACGGGTGGCGGTGGGATGTCAACGCACGTTGAAATCCCCGGGGACGAGCCGTGGGCCCCCTGGGGCCGATGGGTGGACCGTGGGAACCCGGGGGCCCGCGGAGCCTCCTCCCTTCACCGCCCCCGACGGTGCC
>CAZVKM010000321.1:0-2602 GCA_964627685.1 uncultured Solibacteraceae bacterium
CGGAGACGTTGGCGCGGGTGACGACGGCGCCGTTGTCGTTGTGCACTTCCACCCAGTCGTTGTCCTTGATGCCGATGCGGGCGGCGTCCTCCTCGGACAGCCACACGGGCTCGGCGCCGCGGCTGAGGGTGAGCATGCGCTCCGTGTCGCCGTAGGTGGAGTGGATGTGCCACTTGCCGTGGGGGGTCAGGATGTTGAGGCGCAGCGTGGGGCCCTGCTCCTGGCTCATCTTGATGTCGCCCAGCACCTGGGAGGGCGGCGTGGGCTTGTAGGTGGGCAGGTGCTCGCCGAAGGCCAGGTAGCCCTCGTGATCCAGGTAGAGGTGCTGGCGGCCCGTGAGGGTGCGCCAGGGCACCATGTGCTCGACGTTGTAGGTGAAGGGCGAGTAGGGGCGCTTCTCGTCCACGAGGCCGGACCAGATGGGGCTGTTGACCACCCGGCGGGGCTGGCTCTGGAGGCTCTTGTAGGTCTGGAGGGTGCCGCGATTCTTCTCGCCGAGGTGGGCCAGCTTCAGGCCCGTGCGCTTCTCCATGTACTGGTAGGCCCGGTAGGCCAGCTCGCCGTTGGACTCGGGGGCGAAGTGCAGCAGCACGTCGGCGGCCTCCTCGGCCTCCTCCAAGCTGGGGCAGCGCTGGCCATCGACGACCTTGGCGTTGCGCTCCTGGGCGTACTTCTCGTAGACGTCGGCCACCTCGTACTTCACGCCGTGGGCGCCCAGCCCCTCCTTGACCCGGGGGCCGAAGGCGCAGTACCGCTCGTGGAGCTTGGTGTAGTCGCGGGTGACCACCTTGAAGCCCGGCATGGTCTTGCCCGGGATGGCTTCGCACTCGCCGGCGCGCCAGTCGCGGATGTGGCGCTGGGTGATCTCGCCGGCGCTGTCATGGCTGATGGGGCTGGAGACCAGGTCCTCCACCGGGGTGGGGAGGTGGGTCTTGGCCAGTTCGGAGACCTTCTGGGCCACGGCCTTGAAGATGTCCCAGTCGGACTTGGCCTCCCACACGGGCGGGATGGCGGCGGACAGCGGGTTGATGAAGCCGTGCATGTCCGTGGTGTTGAGGTCGCACTTCTCGTACCAGGACGCGGTGGGCAGCACCACGTCGCTGTAGAGCGCCGACGTATCCATGCGGAAGTTGAGGTCCACCACGAGGTCGTACTTGCCCTCGGCGGCCGGGCGCCACACCACGTCCTTCAGGCTTCCTTCCGCCACCTGCTCGGCGATGGCGTTGGTGTGGGTGCCCAGGTAGTGCTTGAGGAAGAACTCGTGGCCCTTGGCGGAGGTGCCGATGGCGTTGCCGCGCCAGATGAACCACACGCGGGGCCAGTTCACCTCGGCGTCGGGATCGTCCACGGAGAAGTTGAGCTTGCGGTCCTTGAGGGCCTTCACCGTGTAGTCCACGACGCCCTGCTCGTCCTTGGCCCCCTTGGCCTTGGCCTCCTTCACGAACTCCACGGGGTTCGTGTCGAACTGGGGGTAGAAGGGCAGCCAGCCGTTGCGCACGGCCAGGGTCTGCATGTTCATGGTGTGGCCCTGGGTCAGCGGGCTGCCGTCAGGCGTGGGATGGTACTCGCTGAACTCCTTCTCGTAGCGCCACTGGTTGCTGTGGACGTAGTGGAAGGAGGGGCCGTTCATGAGGCGGCCGGCGGGCATCCAGTCGCGGGCGAGGGCGATGGCGCTCCAGGAGCCCACCATGGCGAGCTTCTCCTGGCCCACGTAGTGGGCGAGGCCGCCGCCGTTCCGGCCCACGCAGCCCGTGAAGACGAGGGCCTGCTGGGCGGCGCGGTAGATCAGGTTGTTGTGGTACCAGTGGTTGATGCCGGCGCCGATGATCACCATGCACTTGCCCTGGGTGAACTCGGCGGTGCGGGCCCACTCGCGGGCGAAGCGGATGCAGTCCTTGCGGTTGAGGCCGGTGTGCTTCTCCTGCCAGGCGGGCGTGTAGGGGGCCTCCGCCACGTCGTAGGAGGCGGGATAGGCGCCCTCCAGGCCGCGGTTGACGCCGAACTGGGCCATGAGGAGGTCGTACACGGTGGTGACGACCTTCTCGCTGCCGTCGGTCATCTTGAGGCGCTTCACGGGCACGCCGCGGAAGAGGGTGGCGTCCTCGGCGAAGTCGTCGAACTGCACCTGCACAGCCGTCTCGCCCAGGAAGGTGAGCTTGGGATCGATGGCCGAGCCGTCCTTGTCCTCGAGGAGGAGGTTCCACACCCCCTGCTCCTTGCCCCAGCGGTGGCCCATGCTGCCCTTGGGCATCTTGGGCGTCTGCGTGGTCTCGTCCCACATGAGGAACTTCCACTCGCCGTGCTCTTCGTCCTTGTAGCGGTCGATCTCGCCGGCGCGCACCAGCTGGCCGGGGCGGTAGCCGCCGTCGATGGCGCCGAGCTCCACGAGGAAGGGCGCGTCCGAGTACTTCTTCATGTAGTCGAGGAAGTAGGGCACCTGCTTCTGGTGGTGGGCCTCGGTGAGGATCACGTGGTTGACGGCCATCCAGAAGGCGCCGTCCTGGCCCTGGTGGAGGGCCATCCACTCGTCGGCGTACTTGGCCACCTGGTTGAAGTCGGGGCTGAAGACCACCATCTTCGTGCCGTTGTGGCGGGCCTCGGC
>CAZVKM010000322.1:0-1015 GCA_964627685.1 uncultured Solibacteraceae bacterium
CTTCTACGTGACGGCGATGGAGGAGCTCCAGATACCCCTGGATCTGGCCATCCTCCCCACCCGCCCCATGGAGGGCGTTGAAGAAGAGGTCCGGAAGGGGGGTGGACTCCGCGCCCCGCTCCAGGGGCAGGAAAGGGTGCTCGCTGCGCTGGGGGCGTTCCCCTGCGGCCAGGCCGGCGAAGGGATCGCCGGTCACGGCCCACACCCCGTTGCGGGCGATGCCCATGGGGCGCACCTCGTAGCGGTCGGGATCCAGGTGCTGCGCGATGGCGCGTGCCGTGACGATGGAGACTTCGTGCTCCGGGGATTCGCCCCCGAACAGGAGACCGATGGAGAGGCGCGTGGACATGGCGAAAGTATGAAGGATGAGGGGTGAAGGATGAATCCCCACTTCATCCTTCATCCCTCATAATTCAGCCATAGCTCCCCCGAGGCCCCCTTGCGCGTCGCCATCTACCCAGGCTCCTTCGACCCCGTCCACTTCGGGCACCTCGACCTCATCCAGCGGGCCGACAAGCTCGTGGATCGCCTGGTGGTCGCCGTGCTCCAGAACGAGGCCAAGAAGCCCGCCTTCACCGTGGAGGAGCGCATCCAGTTCCTGCGGGAGATGACCAGGGACATGAAGAAGGTGGAGGTGACCTCCTTCCACGGTCTCCTCGTGGATTTCGCCCGCCAGCGCAAGGCCCAGTTCATCGTGCGCGGCCTCCGGGCCTTCAGCGACTTCGAGTTCGAGTTCCAGATGGCGCTCATGAATCGCAAGCTCGCGCCGGAGCTGGAGACGGTCTTCCTCATGCCCAAGGAGAAGTACTCCGCCGTGAGCTCCAAGCTCGTGCGGGAGATCGGACACTTCGGGGGCGACCTCTCCGAGCTCGTGCCGGAGGCCATCCGCACGAGGGTGGTCGCCGGGCTACTGAAGTAGGGGCAGCGGGTTCCAGTAGGTGCGGTAGCGGGTGATCCCGCCGGCCCCGTCGAACCGGAAGATGGCGAGCCCCTCGATGGGTCGGAGGGTGCCGTT
>CAZVKM010000322.1:1025-2561 GCA_964627685.1 uncultured Solibacteraceae bacterium
CCGCGGTGCCGCCGCCGTCGGTGCGGCGGCCGTCGGTCCTGGGCCCGCCCCTCCCAGTGGAGGGCCACCTCATCCTGGGCTTGATAGGCCTGCCCGGGCCGCATGCGGATGCCCGGGAGGCGGGCCACGGTGGCCTCGAACACCGACCGCAGCGAAGGGCCCCCGCTGAATCCAGGCCCCACGAGGGTCCCGCCGAGGAGGCTCCCCTCGCTTAGCAGGCCCGAGACGCCCGTCCAGTCCCGGGTGTTGAAGGCGCTGTAATAGGCCTCGATGGCCGCCAGGTGGCTGGGGTTCACCGCCTCGCCGTGGGACGGACCCGAGAGGATCCTCGGGTCCCAGAACACCCGGCAGCGCCGGATCCGGGCCTCCCCGTCGAACGCGAAGAGGGTGATGCCCTGCACCGAGGCCCGGTGGCCCCCCAGCCCGGTCACCGCCCCCACCCAGGCCACGGCCACTTCGTCCTGGGCCTGGTAGAACCGGTCCGGAACCATGGTCATGTCACCCATGGCCCCGATGGAGCTCCGGAGGATGGCCCTCTGGACCCCCACGCCCGAGGCCTCCGACCCGGTGAAGGATCCCCCGAGGGAGGCCTCCGGGTGGAAGCAGGCCAGGTAGGCCTCCTCCTGACGCCCGTTGAAGGCCCGGTAGTAGGCCTCCAGTCTGGAGAGGTATCGGGAGTCCACCATGTCAGGGCCGCCGTCCAGGGTGCACCCGGTGACCCCGGATCGTCCAGCGGCCCCGCATCAGCCGATCTCCGCCAGGCGGAGCCGGAGGTGCTCCCGGCGGAGCCAGGCCTCCTGGGCCTCGGACAGCCCCGTGGTCAGGGCCCGCTCCGCCGATTCCCGGCACCGCTCCAGGAGGCTCCGGTCGCGGACCAGGTCGGCCACCTGGAACTGGGGCACCCCCGACTGGCGCGTGCCGAAGAACTCCCCGGGACCCCGAAGCTCCAGGTCCTTCTGGGCGATGCGGAAGCCGTCCTGGGTCTGCACGAGGGTGCGCAGGCGCTCCGTGTCGGAGGCGCTGACCATCACGAAATGGCTGGCGTGGGCCCCACGTCCGACCCGTCCCCGCAGCTGGTGCAGCTGGGAGAGCCCGAAGCGTTCGGCATGATCGACGACCATGACGGTGGCATTGGGGACATCCACGCCCACCTCAATCACCGTGGTGGCCAGGAGGATCCGGGCTTCCCCGCGGATGAAGCGGCCCATGCGCGCCGCCATCTCATCCGCCTTGAGGCGGCCGTGGACCACCTCGAGCGGGGTGTCCGGGAAGAGGCTCCGCACCAGGGCCTCCATGGCTTGGATGTCCCGGAGCTGGACCTTTCCCTCATCACTGGGATCGATGCTGGGGCTCACCACGTAGGCCTGGCGGCCCTCGGCCAGCTCCCGCCTCACGAGCTCCCAAGCCCGCTCCACGCGGTCCGGATCCACCAGCTGGGACTTGATGGGCTGGCGACCAGGGGGCAGCTCATCCAGCACCGACTGGTCCAGGTCGCCGAAGAGGGAGAGCGCGAGGCTGCGGGGGATCGGCGTGGCG
>CAZVKM010000323.1:0-2551 GCA_964627685.1 uncultured Solibacteraceae bacterium
GTACCCGGCGCCCCGTGGAGGCGCAGGCAGCGGATCCCCTCGCCCGGCCCCAGCTCAAACCAGTGGCTGCGCCGGGCGGGGTCCTTCTCCATCCAGCGGGCCGGGTGGATCCAGAGCGGCTCCGGTTCCCACTTCGTCCAGTAGGGCTTGGCCAGGCTCTCCGCCCGGGCCCAGCCGCCTTCGGGCCAGTCGCCCGGCTGCTCCTTGCGGCGCCCCCAGGGCAGCCAGAGGTCGGTGTCGGGATCCACGAGGAGCGCCGCCTTCGGATTCGGGAAGAAGACCTTGATGAGCTCCTCCTCCGGCTCCAGGAGGCCCAGGCCCTCCACGGGCTTCTTCCGCTTGAACTCCAGGCCGCCGCACATGGGATCAGGATCCCAGAAATCAGAAGCCCCCGGGGGACCGGGGGCTTCGGGGGAGCGCGATGAAGCTACTTCACGCCGCCCATCATGCGCTTGATGGTGCCGGAGAGCATGACCAGGATCAGCGCCATCACGGTGGTGATGGCGAAGAGGCCACCGAACAGGGTGGCGGGGGCCAGCTTCTCGCTGAAGCCGCCGGCGAAGCCCGCCAGCATGTTGCCGGCCCCGATGGCGAAGAAGAAGCAGCCCATCATGAGGCCGGCGTATCGGGGCGGCGCCAGCTTGGAGGTGGTGCTGAGGCCCACGGGGCTCAGGCAGAGCTCACCGACGGTGTGCAGGAAGTAGGTGCCCACGAGCCACCAGGGGCTGACCTTGAGCGCCGGGTTGGTGGTGAAGGCGAGGCTGGGCGGCACGAGCAGCAGCATGCCGGCGCCGACCAGGAACAGGCCCAGCGTGAACTTTGCGGGGCTGCTGGGTTCGCGATCCTTCAGGGCGAGCCACAGGAATCCGATCACCGGGGCGAGGACCAGGAGCCAGGTGCTGTTCACGCTCTGGAACCAGCTGGAGGGGAAGTTGAACCCGAAGATGCTGTTCCGGGTGTGATCGTCGGCGAAGAGGTTGAGGGTGGTGCCGGCCTGCTCGAAGACGAAGAAGAAGGTCATGATGAAGAACATCAGGATGCCCACCACCCACATGCGGCCCCGCTCCTCGGGTGTGAGCGGAGGCATGGGTTCGGCATCGGCCTCCACCTTGCCCCCGGGCTTCAGGCCCACGTCGCCCAACACGTGCTGGCGCAGGCTGTACTGGATGATGCCGGCCACCATGGCGAGGCCCGCGAACCCGAAGGCGACCCGCCAGCCATTGAAGGATCCCAGTCCGAGCTGGGCCAGGCCCTTCACGAAGGCGGGATCCTGGGCCATGAACCCGAGGATGAGGGGGGCGATCAGGGCGCCGATGTTGATGCCCATGTAGTACACGCTGTAACCGCCATCCTGCCGGGGGTCGTTCTCGGGATAGAGCATGCCCACGAGGCTGGTGCAGTTGGTCTTCAGGAGCCCGGTCCCGATGGCGATGGCGGCCAGACCCGCGAAGAAGAGGGGGCGGGGACCCATGGCGAGGCCGAACTCGCCCAGGGCGATCATCACGCCGCCCACGAGCACCGCCTTGCGGTAGCCCAGGAACCGGTCCGCGACCCAACCACCGGGTACGCTGAGGGCATACACGAAGAAGGTGTAGAAGGCATAGATGGAGCCGGCGACAGGGAGGGAAAGCCCGAGCCCTCCGGCACTCTCGGGAAGGCGCATGTACAGGAGGAGCAGGGCCCGCATGCCGTAATAGCTGAAGCGCTCCCACATCTCGGTGAAGAAGAGGGGATTGAGTCCCTTGGGGTGCTTGGACAGGCCGATCAGACCGTAGCCCACCCAGAAGACCCACACCGCCACTGAGATCCAGAGGGGCATGAAGCTGCGGAAGACCGAATCGGGAGCGGCCGGGGGGGCCTGCAGTAGGAACGTCATGGGTTTGTCCTGGAAAAGCCCAGTATGAAGGAATCAGGGAGGCCCCGCATCCGGCGAATTCAGCCGGTGCGGGGCCTCGTGATCCGGCGCAAAACCTCGGGGTTACAGGTTCCGCTTCAGGAAGTCCCACATGGCGACCTGGCGGTTCCAGATCTGCCAGGGGGCGCGGGGGCCGTGGTCGCTGCCGGGGAAGAGGCGCAGGTCGTAGTCCTGGCCGCCCTTCTGGAGGGCATCGATGAACTGGATGGTGTTCTGGGGGTGGACGTTGTCATCCAGGGTGCCGTGCATGAGGAGGATCTTGCCGCCCAGGTTCTTGGCCACGGCGCTGAGGTTGGTGCTCTCGTAGCCCTCCTTGTTCTCGCTGGGCAGGCCCATGTAGCGCTCGGTGTAGATGCTGTCGTAGAGCTTCCAGCTGGTGACCGGGGCACCCACGAAGCCCACCTTCCAGGCCTTGCTGTGGGTGAGGGCGTAGGCGGTCATGTAGCCGCCGTAGCTCCAGCCCTCCAGGGCCACCCGGCTCATGTCCGCCCAGCCCTGGGCTTCCAGCCACTTCAGGCCGTCGAGCTGATCCTCCAGCTCCTGGGCGCCCATGCGCTTCCAGATGCCGAAGGCGGCATTGCCCTTGGCGGAGGCGCTGCGGTTGTCGCAGACCCACACCACGTAGCCCTGCTGGGC
>CAZVKM010000324.1:0-2539 GCA_964627685.1 uncultured Solibacteraceae bacterium
GGCCTCCCGGCTGGGGAGCACGCAGTCGAAGAGGTCCACCCCCTGCTGGATGCCGAAGAGCAGGTCCTCCGGGGTGCCCACCCCCATGAGGTACCGGGGCCGCTCGGCGGGCAGCTCCCGCACGAACTCCGTGAGGGTGGCGTTCATGAGCTCCTTGGGCTCCCCGACGCTGAGCCCGCCCACCGCGAACCCCTGGAAGGGGGTGCGGGCGTCCAGTTCCAGGGCCTCCGTCAGGTGCCGGCGCCGGAGGTCCAGGTGGGTCCCCCCCTGGTTGATGGCTAAGAGGCCCTGGTGGGGCTGCAAGTGGAAGTCACGGCACCGCTTGAGCCACCGGGTGGTGCGGGCCATGCTCCGCTCCAGCTCCGGGCGCTCGCAGCGGCCCGGGGGGCACTCATCCAGGGCCATGACGATGTCGGAACCCAGGTTCCGCTGGATCTCCATGCTCCGTTCGGGGCTGAGGAACTGCTTGGATCCGTCCAGGTGGCTCTGGAAGGTCACCCCCTCCTCGGTGATCTTGCGGAGTGAGGAAAGGGAGAAGACCTGGAAGCCCCCGCTGTCCGTGAGGATCGGACCGTCCCAGGCCATGAACTTGTGCAGGCCCCCGAGGTTTGCCACAAGGGCGTCGCCGGGGCGCAGTCCCAAGTGGTAGGTGTTCCCCAGGATGACCTGGGGGCCGATTTCTTCCAACTGGGCCGGTGTGATCCCCTTCACGGTGCCCTGGGTCCCCACGGGCATGAAGGCGGGGGTCTGAACCCTTCCATGGGCGGTGAGGAACCATCCGGCCCGGGCGGGGGCCCCGGGGGCCTGGGCCTCGGTGTGGAACAGGAAGGGGATTTGTGACGATTCAGTGACCAATGGGGGGATCCGGGCGGAAAAGCGTCACGACACCATCATGGAATCCAGGGGGGCTGTCACGCGGTTGGAACTTGTGGGTGAAGGGCCGTAAATACAGGGCAGGCAGGGCTTTTGGAGGGTTGACGACCCCTCCTCCGCTTGTCATCTTAGCCGCTGGGCCCGCCCCAGTTCTTTCCTTCCTTCCCTGAGCCGATCCGTGTGGAACCTTTTCCCGGGATTGGCTCTTTTCCTTTTTTCCAACCCCGGATCTTTCAGGGAGCCTCATGAGCAAAGATCCCAAAAAGACCCCCGCCCCCAAGGCGCCGGCCCAGCCGGAGAGCCTTGAGGACTCCGTCTATCGGGCATCGCTATCCGCGGGCAACGATGATATCCGTCGGGGCAACCCGATGATCACCGTGCCCCTGACGATCCTGATGTACGGGGCCCTGGGTGGTGGTGCGGCGTACCTCGCCGCGACCCAGACCGAACTGGGCAAGAAGGCGCTGAAGACTGTCGGCGTGGACCTGACGGAACAGGCCGATGCCCCGCCTCCGCCGCCTCCCCCGCCCCCGCCGCCGCCGCCGCCGCCGCCGCCGGCCGCTGCTGTGTCCCGGCCCGTGGAGCGGGATCCCGAGCCCCAGCAGCCGCTGGCCCCTGATGCGATCCCTGAGACGCCCAAGGAACTGCCCAAGGAGGACCGCTCCCAGAGTGGCGGCTCCGGCGGCCCCGCCACCGGCGGTGTGTCCGGTGGCGTTCCCGGCGGCGTGATCGGTGGCGTGGTCGGTGGCGTGGTCGGTGGTACCGGCAAGGTCATCGAGTTCGACTTCGCCAACGTGAGGGTGAAGGAGCAGCCCCCGGCGCCCCCCTATCCCGCGGTGGCCCGTGCCGCCCGCGTGCAGGGCAAGGTCGTGGTGGAGATCGTGATCAACCCGGACGGCGTGCCCACCCAGGCCACCGCCCTGGAAGGTCCCCCGCTCCTCCGCAAGACGGCCGAAGACTACGCCATGCGCTGGCGCTTCGAGCCCGCCCTGATGAACGGCGCCCCCCAGTGGGCCAAGTTCAAGCTGATCATGCCCTTCAAGCTGACGAACTGAGGAGCCCCCGGTGACCCGTTCCACGATCATCGGCATCGGCCTCGCAGTCGCCCTGCTGCTCGTCATCCTCGTGATGGCGGGCGGGTCCCCGGCCCCCCAGGCCGTCCAGGGCCCCCGCACGATCCAGGACGCCCCCATCCAGAAGGTCGCCTTCATGACGGACAAATCCGCCCCGAAGGATGCCCCCAAGGACGCGTCCAAGCCTGCCGAGGGCCATGCGGCCCCCGCTTCCCACTGAACTCCGTTCCCAACCTTCTTCCAACTTCCACAAGGACTCAGCCATGAACCTCCTGTCCCTCGCCCTGCTCAACGAAGGTGCCAATGCCTTCGCCCCCAAAGAACTGTTCATGCAGGCCACCCTGCCGAACAAGATCATCATCGTGACCCTGTTCATCCTGCTGGCCTACCAGGTCTACGTGGCCATCGAGCGCTTCGTGATGTACTCCCAGTCCAGCGCCGCCTCCGACAAGTTCCTGAAGCTCTTCATGGACACCCTGCGCCGCGGTGACTTCGAGGCCGCCAAGCGCGCCGCCACCACCCACAACAAGTCCCACGTCGCCCTCGTGCTGAAGCACGGCCTGGACATCTTCCAGTACGAGAAGCAGCTCAAG
>CAZVKM010000325.1:0-2531 GCA_964627685.1 uncultured Solibacteraceae bacterium
AGACGGACAGCTCCGCGCCTCCGGGCACGTAGGGCACGGCGAGGTAGGCGGCCATCTTCACGTGGCCCGCCACGTAGGCCAGGATCGCGAAGGTGAGGCAGACGATGAGCATGCCGCCCGCCGCGAGGCCATCCAGGCCATCGGTCAGGTTCACGGCATTGCTGGTGCCCACCATGACGAACCAGATCCAGAGCAGGAGGAACACGCCCACATTGGGCTGGAAGTTCTTGAAGAAGGGCACCGAGAGCTGGCTCGTGTTGGCCCCCCGCAGCCCGAAGTGGAGGATGAGCCAGCCGACCAGGAGGGAGATGGCGGTCAGGGCGACCATCTTCTGGAGCGAACTGAGCCCCAGGTTCTGCTTCTTCAGCAGCTTCTTCGCGTCGTCGAAGGCGCCCACGGCGGCGAAGCCCACGAGCGAGATCAGGGCGACCCAGATGGCGCCGCTCTGGACGTCGCACCAGAGCACCGTGGACAGCAGCACCACACCGACGATGAGGAGACCCCCCATGGTGGGCGTGCCCGCCTTGCTCTGGTGGTGCTTCGGCCCTTCCTCCCGGACATGCTGACCCAGCTTGAGGGCCCGGAGGGTCCGGATGAGCCAGGGGCCCAGCATCAGGCTGAGCACGAAGGCCGTGGCGGCCGCCAGGGCGGCCCGGAAGGTGATGTAGCGGAGGACGGAGAGGCCCTTCACGGACTTCAGGAAGGGATAGAGCAGCCAGGGGATCATGCGTTCAGCTCAGTCGGGACAGGAGGAAGTCCACCGCGCGCTCGGTGCGGTAGAAGCGGCTGCCCTTCACGAGGATCCGTGCGTCCGCGGTCAGGGCGGGAAGGCCTGCCTCATCATCGCGCAGGGACTCGAAATCCGCATAGGCCCGGGCTCCAGGCCCGAAGCCCTCGGCGTAGGCCGGGGCGTCCTCCCCGAAGGCCAGGAGGCGGCGGAGGCCGAGGGCGCGCAGCCCGCTTCCCACCTGCCGGTGCAGGTCCGCCGCCCGGGGGCCCAGCTCACGCATGGCGCCCAGCACGGCCACTGGCTCCCCTCCGGGCAGCTCCACCAGGCTCCGGCCACAGGCCAGGATGCTGTCCCCGCTGGCGTTGTAGCTCTCATCCAGGAGCCAGCCCCCGCCCTTCAGGGCCGTGAGGCGTCCCCGCCCCCACTCGGGTTCAGCCCGGCCGAGGCCCTCCACCACCGCCTCGAGGGGGAACCCCGCCAGGAGGGCCACCGTGGCCGCCAGGGCCGCATTGCGGACCTGGTGCTCACCCCGGAGGCGGAGGCGCACCTCGGCCCGATGCTCGGGCGTCCGCAGCACGAAGGCCTCGCCCTGGGCCCCGAGGGAGCGCCAGGCCTCCCACCCGAAGGGGGCCCCTTCCCCCACCGGCACCGCCAGGGCCTGGGCCGCCCAGGGCTGCTCCGCGATCCAGCGGCACCAGGGATCCGTGGCGAGGTGGACCCAGGCACCCCCGGGCCGGATGCCGGCGACCAGCTCCCCCTTGGCCCGGGCGATGCCTTCCTGGCCTTCGGGGAAGTTCTCCAGATGGGCGGTGCCGATCATCGTGATGAGACCGAAGTCCGGAGGGGCGATCTCCGTGAGCCGCCGGATCTCCCCGGGCGTGCTCATGCCCATCTCCAGCACCGCGGCCCGCTCGCCCCCGGGCATCGTCGCCAGGGCCTGGGGGAGCCCGAGGGTGTTGTTGCGGTTCCCGGGCGTCTTCCATCCCGAGACCGCCGCAGCGAGCAGCTCCTTCGTGCTGGTCTTGCCGACGCTGCCGGTCACCCCGAAGACGGCCTTGGGTCGGACGGCCTCGAGCCGGGCCTGGCCCCAGGTCTGCAGCCCCAGGAGGGTGTCCGGCACCACCACCTGGGGGACCGGCAGGTCGAGGGGGTGATCCACGAGCAGGGCCACCGCCCCCTTCTCCACCGCGGTCGGAGCGAAGGTGTGGCCATCCCGCTCGGCCCGGAGGGCCACGAAGGCCTCGCCGGGCTGGACGGTCCGCGTGTCCAGGGACAGGGCGGAGGGCACCACCGAGCCATCCCCATGGCAACGCCCTCCGAGGCGGGCGGTCACCTGGGCGAGGGTGAAGAGGGGTCCGGCCATCACGACACCAGGGGGGCGAGGCCCAGCGGTTCCGCGGAGGCGCGGTCACCGGTGGCGGCCCGGCGGTGGTAGTCCAGCTGACCCAGGTGGAAGGCCAGGTGGGTGGCCAGGTGCTGGAGCACCAGGCCCGTGGCGAGGCGCACGCCCCGGATCTCCTCCGGGAAGGCCTCCGTGAGGCGGGTGGGGTCGAGGGCCCCGAGCGTGCCCTCCACCTCCGCCTTGGCGAGGGCCACGAGCGCCATGACTTCGGCGCGGGTGAGCCCCTTGGTGGAGAACTCCAGGTCCCGGGTGCGCACATACCCGGTCCCCCCGAGCACCGCCCCCACGAAGTGACGGAGGTTCCCCACCAGGTGCAGGGCCAGGTTCCCCCCGGAGGTGGGCTGGCCGGGAACGTCCTTCCAGAGGCTCGCGTCATCGGGGTAGAGGGCGAGCTCCCGG
>CAZVKM010000326.1:0-2529 GCA_964627685.1 uncultured Solibacteraceae bacterium
AGGTGATGCCCGTGGGACAGGTCCAGTTGTAGGTGCCCGCGCTGCTCCAGGAGGTTGTGCTCCCAACGGCGTTATTCACGACCACGGCTGCCTTGTATCCGCCGATGTTCACGGAGCCGCCAAGCTCCATTTGACAAGTGGAGTCTGTGGTCCCGTCGAGGAAGGTGGAGGTGAACGGAGTTCCAGAGGTCTTGTACCCGACAGGCGCCGCGCTGCTCGTGCCTGCTACATAGTTGCTACTCCGGATCACATTCGCCGTCGCCAGGTCCGCCGCCAGCTTCACCGCGGTGATATCGCCATCCACGATTAGGGAGGCGTCTGCCATCCTGCGGAGATAGAAGCGGTTGAACCAGGCCGTGGCCCCTGCGCTGGCGCTTTCAAGGGCAAGCATGGCCTGCAAACCAGAATGGCCCGCAGGCACCGTGAGGGTGCCGGTGATCTTGACGGCGCTCCCAATGAAGCCGGGAGCACTTAGCACGGTACTGCGGAAATTCGTCTGGGCCCCGCCCGGGCCGGAGGTCTGCACAAGCAGGGTCGCGTTCCCGGTGCCCACCGTCAAAGCCGCCAAACACTCAAAGTAGTATTTCTCACCGGGTTGAGCGGGGATGACCGGCGTCAGCAACGTATACCCAGCGCCTCCGCCTGGGACAACCTGGGCCCGCGCCCATCCGGTCCCAGAGAAAGAGGGAGTGGCTGTGGGGTCCGAATTGAACTGGGCCAGCCCCGCGGACTCGTAGCTGGAGGCTGGGGCCGTGGTGATATCCGTCCCGGGGTTGGGGATGAGGTTATTGAAGTTCGCCACCGTCACCTGGGCGGCGAGGATCTGCCCGAAGATCCCGAGCGCCGACTGGGTGACCTCGCCCCAGGCCGTGCCCGCGGCGTTCACCTGATACTTCCGATTGTCCGTGGTCTGCGCCAGGTAGCCCGCAGGGTAGGACACGCTCGGGAGCGCGGGCAGGGCGGAGCTGGCCCAGGCTACGGTGTGGAGCTGGCTCCGGAGGATGGCATCGTTGGCCTTGGTGGTGGCGTCGGTTGCGGCGGTGGAGATGGCCGCGGCTTGGGCCGCGGCGACGTCCGTCGCCACCGATGAGGGCGTGGGCACAAGGTAGGTGGTTTCCACGAATGGGGAAAGCCCTCCCTCATAGGCGGCCATCACGCGGACGCGGTAGGTGGAGCCCGGGGCCACCCAATCCTGGGCGGTGAGCCCGGACACCACCATGGGCACCCACGGCTGGAAATTCTCGGAATACTCCGCCACGTAGCCGGTGGCGTTCGCGTTCCCGGTCCAGGAGATTTGGAGGATGGCCCGAAGCTGATCCTTGAGCACCTGGAGGGTGGAGGTGGCGGTGAGGCCGGTCACGGGCGCGAACTGCGTCACCACGGGCGGGGCGGTGGTGGGCGTGATGACGGTCCCCGTGTCAATGGCGGAGTATTTGGAGGCGTTATGGGCGAGGGCCGTCACCTCAAACTTGGTCGGCTCCACCTCGGAGATGGAGACGATGCGCCAGAGGGAGGTGGCCCCCACCACGGCCAGCACCCACTCCGCCGGTGCGGGCGGGGCGGAGGGGAAGGCGGCGGACACCGTGAGCGAGGAGACCGTCCCCGCGCCCGTGCTCACGGCCTTGGTGGACACGGTGCCATCGGACAGAACCACGCTCAACTGGTAGGAGGTAGCGGGCGCCAGGGTCACGCTGGAGTCAAGGGGCACAGTGGTGGTGGTGGCACCCGAGGCCACGCGCCCACCGAACCGCTGCCCGGCCCGGAATTGGTCCTGAATCTGGATGACCTCGCCGGGGCGGGCCACGATGCCCTCCAGCCCTGTGCGGAACGTCACCGTCTCTGTCTCGGTTAGCTCGGAGGCCAGGAGCCACGCGCCCACCCGCCGGGCCTGGCCTTGGGAGGTGCAGGCGAAGGCCACCGCCTCGGCTACGTTCAACCCATACCGGGCGATTCCGGCGGCGTCTTCCACGTACTCCTTCGCCTGCCGGTAGCCGTTGTTCGGGTCATTCCAGGTCACGAGCGCGGCGGTGTGGCGGGCCTTGAGCGCGGTTCCAGTGTAGGTGAAGCGCCCGTCTTCGACGTTGGCACAGGTGAACAGGGCCGCGGGGCTAGAGTCCAGGTCTTGCACGGGGACCACGGTTCCAGAGGCCCAGTAAGCCATGCCGCGGAACACGCCGGCCAAGTCGTTAAGGAACTTGATGGCCTCCGTCCGCGTCTGGATGTAGGCGTTGCAAGTAAAGCGCGGTTCGTTCCCGCCCTTGCCATCGGATACGGACACATCGCAGTTTTGCGCGATGGTATAGAGCGCGTACTTGTCAATTTTGGTCGCATCAAGGAACGCGCCCCCGCCGTAGCGGGTGGATGTGGCGGCGTCGTACCAAACCCAAGCCGGGTTGTCCGTCCAAGCCTGTTTGAACGTCCCGTCCCAAAGCCCGCCCGTGGTGCCGAGGCCGGAGGTGGCGTAGGTGCGGGCCACGGGGTCATAGTTCGTCGGCACGGAGACGATACGGCCCTTGATTTCGTAGGCGC